>RXJV01000070.1 GCA_003963075.1 Burkholderiales bacterium | reverse complement strand
CTTCGATGAGCGCTTTGACGGCCCGCATCTGCATGCCGCTTTGAGCGGCCGGCGCGTGGCCATCAAGCAGGCCCTGCTGGCGGGCGACATCGTCGTGGGCGCCGGCAACATCTATGCCTGCGAGGCCCTTTTCAGGGCTGGCATCGACCCGCGCCTGCCTGCCGGCAAACTCAGCCGGCCGCGAGCCGCCACGCTGGCGGCCGCGGTGCGCGGCGTGCTTGGCGAGGCGCTGCAGGCCGGCGGCACCACGCTGCGCGACTTCCGCGATGCCCACGGCGTGGCCGGCAGCTTCCAGATGCAGGCCCAGGTCTATGGCCGCGAGGGCGAGGCCTGCCGGCGCTGCAGCACGCCGATACGCCGCATCGTGCAGGGCCAGCGTTCGACGTTTTTCTGCCCGTCATGCCAGAAGCGTTGAAGCCGGCGCTGAACGAGGACTTCGGTCTGACCGTGGTGGCCTGGCAGCGCCGCCACGGCCGCCACACGCTGCCCTGGCAGAACACGCGCGACCCCTACCGCGTCTGGCTGTCCGAGATCATGCTGCAGCAGACCCAGGTGACCACCGTGCTGGGCTACTACGAGCGCTTTCTGTCGCGCTGGCCGGGCATTGCCGACCTCGCTGCGGCGACGCTCGATGAGGTGCTGGCCGAGTGGGCAGGCCTGGGTTACTACAGCCGGGCGCGCAATCTGCACGCCTGTGCGCGCGCCGTGGCCACGCTGCATGGCGGCAGTTTCCCGCGCACCGCGGCCGGACTGCAGACCCTGCCCGGCATCGGCCGCTCGACTGCCGCGGCCATCGCGGCCTTCTGCTTCGGCGAGCGCGTGGCCATCCTCGACGGCAATGTGAAGCGGGTGCTCGGACGCGTGCTGGCCTTTGACGGCGACCTGGCCAGCAGCGCGGCGGAGCGGCAACTCTGGGACCACGCCACGGCGCTGCTGCCCTCGCGAGACGTGGATCGCTACACCCAGGGTCTGATGGACCTCGGTGCGACGGTCTGCACGGCGCGCTCGCCCGACTGCGGGCGCTGCCCGGTGCAGTCGATGTGCCGCGCCAGCCAGCATGGCGAGCCGACGCGCTGGCCGGTCAAGACCCGCAAGCTCAAGCGCGGCCGGCGCGAGAACTGGTGGCTCTGGATCGAAGGCCCAGCCGGGCAGGTGCTGCTGCAGCAGCGCCCGCCGACGGGCGTGTGGGCGGGGCTGTGGACGCTGCCGATGTTCGACGACGAAAGCCTGGCCCGCGCCGCGTTGCCCGGAGCGAACCTCGAACCCCTGCCACGCATCGAGCATGCACTGACGCATTTCGACTGGGTGTTGCACACGCTGCGCGCACAGAGCTGCGGCGATGCCGCACCTGCGGGGCGCTGGGTTGCGCGCGAGCAGCTCGCGGACTACGCGCTGCCGGCGCCGCTCAAGAAGCTGATCGAGCAGCACTGAGGCCCGGCGCGTTGCCCCCTCGGCCGGCGCGCGCAAGCGCCGTCGTAACGGCGCAAACACCGGTTGCCTGTGGTGGGCCAAACGGGCACAGTGCGCAGCACCAACCGAAGGGAGTGCCCGCAATGGATGCGATCAAAAACCTGCGCGTGGGAACGCGACTGGCCTTGGGATTTGGGATGCTGCTGGCGCTGCTGATCGCGATGGCGGTCATCGGCGGGATGCAGACGCGGACGATCAACAACTACGCGCGCTTCTACCCGGAAAACATCCTGCCGTCTCTGCGCGTGTTGCACCGGTTGGACCAGGCCGTCAGTGATTCACGCCGCTTCGAGTCGCAGTTGAACATGACCGACAACGCAGGCCGCAAGGACCTGCTTGAGCGCCTGGACAAAGCACGCAGCGCCGCGAAAGAGCAACTGAAGGCGTATGAATCCCTCATCGCCGACGCGCAGGATGGTGCGTTCTTGACCAAGGCCAAGGAGCAGACGGCTGCCTACTTTGCGCTGCAGGACAAGGTGCTGGCCGCCAGCCAGGCTGCCGCCCAAGACCCGTCCAAGCTAGCGGAGGTCGGCGCCATCATGTTTGGCGAGAGTCGGGCCACATTCAATGCGCTGCGTGACACCCTGTCCAAGTGGTGGGACTACAACGACAAGCTGGCCGCCGACACGACCGAGTCGGCATCCCGCGCCTACGAGCGCGTGCTCATGGTCTTCGTGCTGGTCGCCATTGCCGCGCTTGCTCTGGGCCTGTTGGCGGCCTGGACCACCACGCGATCGATCACGTTGCCGGTCCGCAAGGCCGGCGCCGCGGTGCGGGCCGTTGCCGGCGGCGATCTGACGCAGCGCCTCTCCGCCGACAGCCGCGATGAACTCGGGCAACTGCTGCTCGAACTGGACGACATGACGCAAAACCTGGCTCGCATGGTGTCGAGCGTGCGCCAGGGCTGCGACGAATTGAACGTGGCGGCGGCCGAGATTGCCCAGGGCAACGCCGACCTGTCGGCGCGCACCGAGAACCAGGCCTCCAACCTGGAGCAGACGGCCGCGTCGGTGGAGCAGATGGCCTCGCAGATCAAGGCCAATGCCGACAACGCCCGCCAGGCCGACCAGCTCGCCCATCACGCCTCCGAGGTCGCGTCGGCGGGCGGCACCGCGGTGGGCGATGTGGTCGCGACGATGGAGGCGATCTCGGCCTCCAGCAGCAAGATCTCCGACATCATCGGCACCATCGATGGCATCGCCTTCCAGACCAATATCCTGGCCTTGAACGCGGCCGTCGAGGCCGCGCGCGCCGGCGAGCAGGGGCGCGGCTTTGCGGTGGTGGCCGGCGAGGTGCGGCTGCTGGCCCAGCGCAGCGCCGAGGCGGCCAAGGAGATCAAGAGCCTGATCGGCGACAGCGTCAGCAAGGTCGAGAGCGGCAGCGCCCAGGTGCTGTCTGCCCGCGAGACCATCGTCCAGATGGTCAACGAGGTGCGCAAGGTGACCGACCTCGTCGGCGAGATCACGGTGTCCAGCCGCGAGCAGAGCGAGGGCGTGACGCAGATCAACGTGGCCGTCAGCCAGCTCGACCAGGCCACGCAGCAGAACGCGGCCCTGGTCGAGCAGACGGCATCTGCGGCCGAAAGCATGCGCCAGCAGACCGCCAAGCTGTCCGAGGCGGTTGCCGTGTTTCGTGTCGATGGCGGCTTGGGTGCTTCGTCGCGAGCCGCATCGCCCAAGCCGGCGGCGTACCGGAGCGCGGCGCCGGCCGGCGCACACAGGCCGGCCGGTTCGCCAAAGCCAGCGGTGCAGCGGCCGGCGGCGCTGCAGCAGCCGCCGCGCAGGCCGGTGGCCGCCAAGCCGGCGCAGCAGGTCGAGGCCGCGCCGTTGCCGCCGGCCAGCGCGCCGCCCGCCGCACAGGTTCCGGCGCCCAAGCTGGCCGCCGCGGCCAGCGGTGCCGAGGGCGACTGGGAGACCTTCTGAGCCTCTGAGCGCGGGCCGCTGACGACTCAATCGTCCCCGGCCACCGCCTTCAGGATGGTCCAGGCAGCCTCGATGCGAGACGGTATCGGGTAGTTGCGGTTGGCCAGCATCACCAGGCCCACGCGCCTTTGCGGCACGAAGGCGACATAGGCACCGAAGCCGCCGGTCGAACCGGTCTTGTTGAACAGCCTTGGGCTGTGGTCGGGCAGGCCGGCCAGTCGCTGGGCCGGCTGGGGCTGCAGGATCATCTCCTCGGCGTTGCCACCGAGCAGCCACTCGCGGGAGACCGGATAGGGGTATTGCTCCCAACCCAAGCCTTGCACCAGCGGTCCGGATCGGTAGTGCCCGATCTGTGTGGCGGCCACCGCGCGGCGCAGGGGTGGCGCCAGGGTGCTCGGGTCGAGATTGGCCTGCACGAACAGCAGCAGGTCCGATGCGGTTGTTCTTAGGCTGTATACAGGCTCCGCCATGGGCCCGCGCTGCATGCGCACCTGCCGGTCATCGCGATGCCCCCAGGCGTAGTCGGGCATGGAACCCGCGGGCACCTGGACATGGCTGCGCGACATGCCGAATGCCGGGAACAAGCGGGTCTGCATCGCGGCCGAATAGTCCTGGCCAAGCGCCCTCGCGGTGACCCAGCCCAGCAGGGCGAGGCTGGGGTTGGAATAGCTGCGCACTACACCCGGTGC
>RXJV01000010.1 GCA_003963075.1 Burkholderiales bacterium | reverse complement strand
GGTCAAACAGTTGCGCGGAGTCAGTGCTTGAAGCGTGCTGCGCACGCGCCCTCAAGGCCTTGCGCTGCTCGGCGGTGCTCAAGGGGGCAAGACCAATACGTCGCGGCCAAGGGCTTTTGGGTTTGGCTGTTGGCTGTTGCGGCTGTTCCGGGGTTCCCCTTTGGAGGAGCCGAGAAGCGCAGCAACCTAAGGCGCGCGCGCAGCGCGCTTCGTCAACTGACTTCGCGCGGCTGTTTGAGCGCAGCGTAGCGAAGCGAGTTCCGCGCGAGCCTTGGGTTGCGAGCATCGCAGGGAACCCCGCAGCGCAGCGGAGGGGCGACGGAACAGGGGCGCCTTCTTTGCCTACTTTCTTGCGCGCGCAAGAAAGTAGGTCGGCCGCCGGGACGAAATCCCGGCTGGGCGGTGGCGTCAACCTGCAGCTGGAACTCATTGATGCGCCCCCAACGACAACCCCAACAACCGCTTCTGCAATTCCGCATCCTCGATCAGATCGCGCATCGCCCCGCGATGCACCACCCGCCCGTCATCCATCACCGCCACCGTGTCGCCCAACTCGGCGGCCACCCGGAAGTTCTGCTCCACCAGCAGCACCGTCGTCTGCGACGTCTGCTTCAGCTCGCGCAGCGCCGCGATCAGGTTCTCGACGATGGCCGGCGCCAGGCCCTTGCTGGGCTCGTCGATCACCAGCAGCTCGCGCGGCTCGATCAGCGCGCGGGCAATCGCCACCATCTGCTTCTGCCCGCCGCTGAGCTTGCCCGCCGGGTGCTGCCAGAAAGTCTTCAGCGCCGGGAACAGGCCGAACAGCCAGTCCAGCCGCTGCGCGTCCAGGTCGGCCAGGCGCTTGGCCGAGCGCGCCGCCAGCAGCAGGTTCTCCGCCACCGTCAGCGCGCCGAAGATGCCCATGGTCTCGGGCACGTAGGCGATGCCGCGGGAGGCGATCTCGGGCGTGGCGAGCTGGGTGATGTCCTCGCCCTGGAAGCTCACCGTGCCGGCGCTTGCGGTCCACAGGCCCATCAGCGTGCGCAGCGTGCTGGTCTTGCCGGCGCCGTTGCGGCCGAGCAGCATGGTCACCTGCCCGGCGGGCACGGCCAGGTCCACGCCGTGCAGCAGGTGGTAGGCGCCGACGTGGGTGTGCACGCCCTTCAACTCAAGGAGGTTCATGCCGCCACCCCGAGGTAGGCCTCTTGCACGATGGGCGAGGCGATCACCGTGGCCGGGTCGCCATCGGCCACGAGCCGGCCCTGGTGCAGCACGATGATGCGGTCGGCCAGCTCGCGCACCACGTCCATCTTGTGCTCCACCAGCAGCAGGGTGTGCTTCTTCTCGGCCTTCAGTGCGCGGATCAGGTCCAGCACCACGGGCACCTCGTCCACGCTCATGCCGGCCGTGGGCTCGTCGAAGAGGTAGACCTTGGGATCGAGCGCGATCAGCATCGCCACCTCCAGCTTGCGCTGGTCGCCATGGGGCAGGCTGGCGGCGAGGTCGGTGGCGCGGTGCTCCAGGCGCACGCGCTTCAGGATGGCCTCGGCTTCTTGCACCAGCTCCCCGTGCGACAGCCACACCGTCAACACGCGCAGCCCCTTGCCATGCCGGGCCTGCACCGCCAGGCGCACGTTCTCCAGCACGGTCAGGTGGGGGAACAACTGCGTCAGCTGGAAGGCCCGGCCCAGGCCGCGGCGGGTGCGCACCGGCGCGGGCTGCGCCGTGAGGTTCTCACCGTCCAGCCACACCTCGCCGCTGCTCGCCGGCAGCTGGCCGGAGATCAGGTTGAAGTAGGTCGTCTTGCCCGCGCCATTGGGGCCGACGATGGCCGTCAGCGTGCCGGGCTGGAAGGCACAGCTGACGCCATCGACGGCCACATGGCCGCCGAAGCGGATGGTGAGGTTCTTGGTTTCGAGCATGAACGCGAAAGCCGATTTCGAGGCGTAGCGAGCGGTTGCAGGACTAGGCGCGGGGGGACCCGTGAACCGGAACGACCTTCCTGGTCGTGAGGATTCGCGGGAGGACCCGCAACGACGGCATGCAGCCGCGCAGTAGCCGAGCGATCAGCGTTTGTTGCGGATGGGGACGGCCATTTCCTCGGGCCTGATCTCCCGCACCAGCTCCGGCACCCCCCACGTGAAGGCCGGGTCCACCTTGATGCGGAAGTGGTACATCGACTGCATCGCCTGGTGGTCTTCAGCGCGGAAGGTCATCTTGCCCTTGGGCGTCTCGAAGCTCATGCCCTCCATGGTCTTGATGAGCTTGTTCGTCGCGGTGTCGCCGCCGGTCTTCTTCAGCGCCTCGACCAGCGCGATGGCCGCGCTCATGCCGCCGGCGGTGAAGAAGTCCGGCGGGATCTTGTATTGCTTGTAGTGGTTGGCCACCAGCCACTCGTTGACCGGGTTCTTCGGGATGCCGAAGTAGTAGTAGGTGGCGCCTTCCATGCCCGGGAACTGCTTGTAGGCCGTCATGGCCGGCAGGATGTTGCCGCCCGAGCCCACGCCGATGCCGTAGCGCTTTTGCAGGTCCAGCGCAGCCAGCGCCGGGAAGGGCGTCGTCGCACCCGCCCACACCACCGCGATCACCTTGGGCCCGGGCTTGTCCTTCAGCGCGTCCACCAGGCGCTGGATGCCGGCCGTGAAGTCGGTGGTCTGCGTTGGCAGGTATTCCTCGTGGACGATCTTGGCCTTCTTCAGCGCCTCCTTGTAGGCCTTCACCGCGTCACGGCCGAAGGCGTAGTCCTGGGCCAGGATGCCGATGTTGAGCCCGGCGATGTCGGAGGCCACCGCGTTGCCGATGGCGTCTTGCGACGAGTTGCGGCCGGTGCGGAAGATGTACTTGTTCCACTTGTCGCCGGTGATCGAGTCGGCCACGGCGGGTTCCACCAGCAGGATCTTCTTGTACTCCTCGGCCACCGGCAGCATGGCCAGCGCCACGCCGGAGGAACTGGGGCCCACGGCGATGTCGGCCTTGTCGTCGCCGTAGGCCGCGGCCAGCAGGCTCTTGCCCACGTCGGGCTTGCCCTGGTCGTCCTTCTCGATGACGACGATCTTTTTGCCCGCCACGGTCATGGTGCCGCCGGTGGCGTAGTCCAGGCCCATCATCAGCCCGATCTGCGTCTGCCTGCCGTAGGCTTCCAACGGGCCGGTCTTGCTGTAGACATGGGCGATGCGGATCTCGTTGCCGGCGGCAGTGGCGAAACCGGGCAACGCGAGGGCCGTGGCGACGGCGAGTGCGAAGCGGCGCGTGGCGAGGCGCATGGGGCTTGTCTCCTGAAGTTCTTGAGGTCTGCTCTGTCGGCAGACGGTGTCTTCCCTTTTTGCAAGGGCCGTGCCCGGCGGGGAAGGGGGCGCCGGGGCGGTTTTCCTGCGGGTTGTCCCGCGGTTTTGTGGCCTCGGGGTGAGCACCAGTGTCCAGTCTTCAGGCGTCGCCTGAAATGCGGACATCCCGATGCTTCCGATCCGCAAGCCACTGCGCCAGTGCCGTGAGCGCAACAACGCCAAGCTGCACTGGGAAATAAAGAATCCAGGCCAACCCGCTTTCGTTTCCAGGAACCCACCAGATGGTCCAAGCCTGGAAGGCAAACAAGACGACGGTCAACATGAGTAGAGGCAACCAGGCGAAGCGCCGAGCCGGCACATGCACCGCGCACACCAACACAGCAGTGAGCTGTGGTGCGGCCGTGTACAACCAATTCAGTGGTGCCCCTGGCCACCAGTCCGGCTGAGAACTGGAGAGCTCTCGACCCAAGACCAGCATCAACGGAGCCAGCAGCGAGAGCACGACGCTCGTGCGGAAACTGAGCCGGGCTATTGCGCCTATTGCCACTCGCGGGCCTGCTCCAAATCGGGCCACCTCGCCAGCCTTTCATACAACGATGCCCGCGAGATCTGCAGCAGCCGGGCCGCCGCCATCCGGTTGCCGCCGGTGGCCTGCAGCGCACGGGCGATGGCGTCGCGCTCCAGCGCCTCGATCAGCTCAGGCAGGGGCGCCACGGCCTGGGCGGTGGCGGTGGTGACCTCGGCGGGCGCCGGGGCCGCCAGCGGCACGGGCGCCAGGCCCTGCACGGCCGAGCCGCCCTGGAAGTGCGCGGCCGTCAGCTGCATGTCGTCGCTCATCAGGCTGACCTGCTCCAGCGTGTTGCGCAGTTCGCGGATGTTGCCGGGCCAGGGCTGCTGCATCAGCCACTCGATGGCGTCGGGGCTGAGCAGCTTCTGCGGCATGCCGCTGCGGCGGGCGATGTCCTCGCCCAGCGCCTCGGCCAGGGCCTCGATGTCGTCCAGCCGCTCGCGCAGCGCGGGCACGCGGATGGGCAGCACATTGAGGCGGTAGTACAGGTCGGCGCGGAAGCTGCCGGCAGCCACCATGGCCGCCAGGTCGCGGCTGGTGGCGGCGATCACGCGCACGTCGATGCGCAGCACCGTGTTGCTGCCCAGCGGCTCCACCTCCTGCTCCTGCAGCACGCGCAGCAGCTTGCTCTGCAGCGCCAGCGGCATGTCGCCGATCTCGTCCAGGAACAGCGTGCCGCCATCGGCCAGCTTGAACTTGCCGTCGCGGCCCTTGCGCTCGGCGCCGGTGTAAGCGCCGGGGGCGACGCCGAAGAACTCGGCCTCCAGCAGGGTCTCGGGCACGGCGGCGATGTTCACGCCCACCAGCGGCCGGTGCGCGCGGCGCGAGGCGGCATGGATGGCATGGGCCAGCAGCTCCTTGCCGGTGCCGGTCTCGCCGAGCAGCAGCACGGTGGAGTCGGTCTGCGCCACGCGCCGGGCCTGGCGCTTGACCTCCAGCGCCGCGGGGCTGGCGCCGATGAAGCTCGCGATCGTGTGCTTGGGCCGGCGCTGGGCCGCGAGCTGGCGGCGCGTGTCCTCCAGCTCCTGCTGCAGCCGGCCGAACTTCTGGATCAGCGGCTGCATCGTCGTCTCGGGGTGGTCCAGCAGCACCAGGCCCAGCGCGCCGATGACCTCGCCGGCCTCGTTGCGCAGCGGCAGCCGGCTGACCAGGAAGGTGCCGGCCTTGTTGGTGAGCAGGTCCACCAGCACCGGCTTGCCCGTCTCCAGCACCTGCAGCATCTGGGTGTTGGGCACCACGTCCTCGACCCGCTTGCCGACGAACTCGTGCTCGTCGTTGAAGCCCAGCGCCGGCAGGAAGCGCTTGTAGCCGTCGCTGATCCAGACCACCCGGTGGTCGCGGTCCACCACCATCATGCCTTCGGTAGAGCGGGCCAGCACGTCGAACATCGACTGCGCGGCCAGGCGCAGCAGGGCGTCGACATCCTGCGGGATGTCGCGCTGGGCGGGTGTCTGGGTTTTGGACAGGGGCATGGACGGCGCAATGTACCGCGCGCGCGGGCCGTCCTGAAGCAGAAAAGGGCGGCCCGCCGGGCCGCCCACCAAGCCGTTAGGCCTCATGTCAAAACTTGTAGGTGCCGCCGACGGTGAAGGTGCGCGGCGGGCCGTAGAAGGCATCCAGCACGCCGAGGGCGGCGATGTCATAGCCGTCCGTCCGGTAGGCCCGGTCGGCGAGGTTGCTGCCCTGCAGGAAGAAGCTCAGCTTCTTGTCCTTTTCCCAGATCAGGCCGGCATTGACCAGGCCGTAGGCGCCCTGCGCCAGCGCCTCGTTGTTCTGGCCGGCGTTGTCGGGCGGCAGCATGCTGGGGTAGACCTTGCTGCGGTAGCTCAGGCCCAGCCGAGCGCGCAGCGTGCCGATCGCCACCGGCGTGGCGCGCTCGATGTTCAGACCTGCCTGCAGCTTGGGCGTGTTGGTGAACTTCATCACGCTGGCGATGTTCACCGGCTGGCCGCTCTTGCTGTCGATGTACTCGTCGTAGCGCGCGTTCAGGCCCGCCAGATGGCCGCTGATGCGCCACTCGGCATTCGGCGCCCACAGGAACTCCAGTTCGCCGCCGCGCACGGTGGCGCGTCCGGCGTTCAGCATGTCGCCAAAGAAGCCCGACGCGCCGTTGGCCAGCTTGTAGCTCGTGAACACCGACAGCTGCATGTTCTTGTACTTGTTGTAGAACAGCGCCGCATTCAGCTCCAGCCGGCCGCCGTCCAGCACCGCCTTGGCGCCCAGTTCCAGCGAGTCCAGCCTCTCGTCGAGGAAGGGCTGGTCGGACTTGGGAAAGATCAGCGTGTTGGCGCGGATGTTGTAGCCGCCGCTCTTGAAGCCGCGCGAAGCGGTGGTGTAGAGCTTCACCGCATTGCTGGCCTTGTATTCGAGCGACACGCGCGGCGAGGTGTTGCTGACGCTCATCTCCTTGTCGAAGTTGGCCGCCGTTGCCCTCGGTGTGCCGCTGAAGCTGGCGTCGGCAAAGGTCTGGTTCAGCACCACGGCGTGCTTGCTCTCGTTGGTGTAGCGCAGCCCGGTGCTGACGCTGAACTGCGGCGTCAGCCGCCAGCTCCAGTCGCCGAACACCGCCTTGCCCTGCGTGAACACATTGCCGTTGGTGGTGCCAAAGCTCAGGTTGAAGAAGTTGTTGCGCACCGTGCCGCCGGCGCGGCCGTCGAAGTAGTACAGGCCGAGCACGCCCGAGCTGCTGGGCCCCTCGTAGATGGCCTGCAGCTCGTGGCTGCGGGAGTTGTCGTGGTACTCGGCGCGTACGTCGGCGATCTTGTTGGGCAGGCCGTCGAAGTCGATCGAGGTGTCGGTGTCCGATTTGCGATGCGCGGCGATGTACTTCAGGCTCCAGCTGTCGCTGCCGCCCCAGTTCAGCGTCAGCGATTCGCCGGCGCTGATGGTCTTGTTGGCGTTCGGCATGCCGCTGGCGATGTCATAGCGGCTGTCGGACGCGGGCGTCTTGGCCGGGTCGAAGCGGTTCACCGCGAGGCGTTGGAAGCCGCGCATATGCGAGTCGTCCTGCGTGCGGTCCACCGACACCTGGGCGTTGAAGCTGGTGCCGGTCGGGAACCAGCCTGCCGAGATGCGGCCGCTGGTGGTGTTCTGGTCGCTCACCGGGCTGCCGTCGGTCAGGTTGCGGCCGTAGCCATCGCGGTTCAGGCTGGCGCCGGCCACGCGCAGGCGCAGCTGGCCGTCCGCCGCTGCCGTGCCCACGCCGCCCTTGGCCGTCACCTGGCCGTAGTTGCCTGTGGCCAGCGTGACCGAGCCCTCGGTGGCCGTCGGCAAGGGCTTGGAGACGTATTTCACCGCGCCGCCCACTGTGTTCTTGCCGTACAGCGTGCCCTGCGGGCCGCGCAGCACTTCGACGCGCTGCACGTCATAGACGTCCAGCAGCGCTCCCTGAGGCCGGGCGATGTAGACGTCGTCGAAGTAGATGCCGACGCCGGGGTCCACGCCCCACAGCGGGTCGGCCTGGCCAACGCCGCGGATGAAGGTCGTGATGGTGGTGTTGCTGCCGCGCGCGGCATAGATCGTCAGATTGGGCACCTGGGCCTGCAGGTCGCCCAGGTCCTTGATCGCGAGGCGGTCCAGCTGCTCGGCGGTCAGCGCCGTCACCGCGACGGGCACATCCTGCAGCGACTCCTCGCGCTTGCGGGCGGTGATCTTGACGGTCTCCAGCGTCGCCGTCGGCTCCGCCGCGGCCGGGGTCTGGGCCGCAGCGGGCAGCGCGGCGGCGCCCAGCGTGGCGAGAAGGGCGAGGTGCAGGCGCTGTCGCTGAACAGGCGCCGGATGGCGTCGGGGCATGGCTTGTCTCCGGGTTGTTTGTGTTGGATGCCAAGCGCCTCAGCGCAAAAGACATGCCCGCGCCGAACTGGGGAAACCCAGGGCAAACCCTTGCGGGCTTGCCCTGGGTTTTGCGGTCCGAACGCCAGCCGCTGTCCGCATTCCAGTCATTGCGGGGGCGCTGGCCTGTCCGGGAATCAGACAACAGCCCTGCGGCCAGCAGGATGTCGAACCCGCCGCTATCCTGCGCCGCCTGCCCACCCCCTCCCCGGAGACCCACGATGCTCAAGCACCTGTTTCCCGCCACCCTCGCCCTGGCCTGCAGCGCCACCGCCTTCGCGGCCGGCCCCCAGCTCAAGGGCCAGGCCCCGGGCTGGTACCGGCTGCAGCTCGGCGCGTTCGAGATCACGGCCCTGAACGACGGCACGCTCGACCTGCCGATGGACAAGCTGCTGCAACAGCCCGCCGCCAAGACGGTGCGTGCGCTGCAGCACGCCTACCTCGGCCTGCCGCTGGAGACCTCGGTGAACGCCTACCTCGTCAACACCGGCGCCAAGCTGGTGCTGGTCGACACCGGCGCCGCCGGCCTGTTCGGGCCGACCGCCGGCCGCATGCTGGCCAACTTCAAGGCCTCCGGCTATCTGCCCGAGCAGGTCGACGAAATCGTCATCACCCACCTGCACGGTGACCACATCGGCGGCGCCGCCACGGCCGAAGGCAAGCCGGTGTTCCCGAACGCAACGCTGCGCATGGACAAACGCGAGAGCGATCACTGGCTGTCGGCCGAACAGCTCGCCAAGGGCGGCGACGGCGCCAAGGCCATCGCGGCCATCATCAAGGCCTATGCCGACGCCGGCCGCTTCCAGCCCTTTGAAGGCAGCGCCGCCGGAGTCGAGATCGTGCCCGGCGTGAAGGCCCTGCCGTCCTACGGCCACACGCCCGGCCACAGCAACTACGTGGCCGAGAGCCAGGGCCAGAAGATGGTGTTTTGGGGCGACCTGATGCATGCCGCTGCGGTGCAGTTCCCCGACCCCTCCGTGACGGTGCAGTTCGACTCCGACCCCAAGGCCGCCGCGCCGGCCCGCAAGAAGGCCTACGCCGACGCCGCCCAGGGCGGCTACTACGTGGCCGTGACCCACGTCAGCTTCCCGGGCATTGGCCGGCTGCGTGTGGACGGCAAGGGCTACGACTGGTTCCCGGTCAACTACTCGATGAACCGCTGAGGCCCCAGGGGCGCAAGCCCCCGGCGCCTCAGGTGCTGCCGGCCGGCGGTGCGGCGCCGCCCTCGCCCGGCGGGCTTGGGGTGGCTGGGGTGTCGGAGCGGCCGGGCCAGGCCTCGCCGGCGCTGAACGCGGCCCAGGCCCAGGCCACCCAGCGCAGCAGCGAGGCGGCCAGCCACAGCGCCCAGGCCAGCATCGCGCCGCGGTAGAGCCACAGCGGCGCGCTCAGCACCCAGGCGCTGGCCGTGCGCTCGCTGAAGCGGTCGTTGAGCCAGCTCAGCAGATGGCTGTTCGACCCCGGCCCGGCGATGAGCAGGTCCGGGTAGCCGAGCAGGCCGGTGCGCAGCACGTCCAGCAGCGCGGCGATCGCCACCAGTGTCCACAGCACCAGCGCGAGCTGCACCGCGATGCGCAGGCCGCGCCCGCCGCGACCGGCCCAATGCCGCCGGGCCTGCAGCGCGCCGAACCAGCCGGCCAGCACCGCCAGCGCGCCCAGCGACACCGGCGCCACGCCCAGCACCAGCACGATCCAGGCCGGCCGGCCCATCAGTCCCGGCAGCACCCGCGGCGCCCAGCAGGCCAGCACCAGGGCGATCACGAGGGCGCCCCAGATCAACACCGCCGGCCCAAGCAGCGGGCCGCCGACGGCCAGCACGATGCGGTCCTGAGGCACGGTCAGTGCCAGCGCGTCGTTGACGCCCGGCAGGCCCAGCGCCAGGCCCTCGTGCCGCCACAGCGCCGCCATGCCCGAGGGCTCGCGCCAGCCGATGTCGATCTGCTGGGCGCCTGGCGTCAAGGGCAGGGTCAGCGCGCCGTCGCGCAACTGCAGCGGCACTGGCGCGCCGCTGATCGTCACGCCCAGCAGCTCGGCGCCTGCCGGCAGCTTCAGCGTGTGCACGCCGCCCAGGCTGGAGCGCAACGTCAGGTGGAGCTGCAGGTCGCTGCTGCGCTCGCCGGGGCTGACCTCGGTGCGCACCCCATCCAGCGTCAGCGTCTGCCCGGCCACGCCGGCCGGTTTGCTGACCGCCAGTTTCAGCGTCTCGCCGGGCCAGGGTCGCCAGCGCGGCTCCCAGCGGTCGTCCTGCTGCAGGGCCACGGCGGCCAGGCCGCTGGCCTCGACATGCCATTGCGTCGAGGCCGCCAACGTCCACTGCTCTATCTGCTGGGGCTCCTGGCCGGCCTGCAGCGTCAGCGCCGCCGCCGGTTGCAGGCTGCTGGCCACATCGGCGGCGTCGTCGCCGCCGAGCTGCAGGCTGGCCATGCCGCCCTCGACCGTCACGCGCGCGTCGCCCACGGCCTCGCCGGGCAGCAGCGCCCAGCGCACCCGCAGCGGCGCACGGCTGGGGGCGATGCGCTCGATGCGCGTCTGCAGCTGCCAGCGCAGGCCCAGCTCCAGCCGCCGCTGCACGCGCACCAGCGGCGCCAGCGCGTCGCGCTGGGTGCCGGCGTCTTCGGCCCGCAGGCCGCCGGCCGGACTCGCGTCGCGGCTCAGCGAGATCGCACCGCTGCTCTGGCCGCGCGGGTCCAGGCCGGCCAGGGTCCAGCCCTTCAGCTCGGATTGCAGCTCCCGCGGCGGCAGCGGCAGCGCAATGTCCAGGCTGCTGGCATTGCCGACATCGCCGGCGAGCACGAGCTGGTGCACACCGGCCGGCACCGCCATCCACAGCCGGCCCTCGCCGTCGCGCCGCGTGGCGGCGGGCTGGCCATCCAGCAGCGCGCTGCCGGGCAGCCAGCCGCTGCCCTGGCCGGGCAGGGGCAGCGCTACCAGGGCCTGGGCGTGGATCTCGGCACGCAGCTGCACGCTCGCGCCCGCGGCGCTGACGATCAACCGCGCCAGCTCGGCGCAGCGCGGCAGGCAGTCCGGCGGCGCCGCCAGCTTGCCGCGCAGGGCCTGCAGCTGGGCATCGCTGGGCCAGGGCGCGGCGCCGGCTTCCGCGGCGTCTGGCTTGGGCGGCGCCGCGTCTGCAGGCGCCGGCGCACCGCACAGCACGGCCAGCAGCAGGGTGGCCAGGCCGGCATGGCGCAGCCCCGTGCGCGGCAGTGTCCAGCCCGCGACCGCGCCGAGGGCCAGCGCCAGCAGGGCCAGGCCGGCCAGCTTCAGCAGCGCGGTGGCCCAGGGCGGCAGCAGCCACAAGTCCAGCGCCTGCTCGGGCGTGACCGGGCCGCTCCAGCTCAGCGCATGGCTGCGCCAGGACCAGGTCGGCAGGCCGGGGCCGGTCTGCACCTGGGCGGCGGGGTCGATGCGGGACAGGCTGTCGGTGGCGAGCGCGCCGTATCGTGGCGCCGGAGCAGCCGGCGACTTCGCGCGCGCCGGCGCGACGCGCTCCGACATGACCGCCGGCGCTTCCACCATCGGCGCGGGCACCGGCTCCGCCGCGGACGCAGCCGGCAGGCCGTCCTGCTCGAGGCTGGGGTAGATCGATTCGCGCACCTGCTGCACCGCGAACGCCAGCAGCAACAGCGCCAGTAGCAGCGCGAGGGCCTGTCGCACGCGTGCGAACGCGGCCTGGGCCCGGCTTGCCGGCAGCACCCGGGCCAGCGCGGTCAGCGCCAGCAGCGCAAACCAGAGCGCTGCCGGCGGGCTGCCCGGCGTGTGCCAGGTCAGCACCAGCGCCGCGCCCAGCAGCGCACCGACGCGCCAGCCCAGCAGACGGTAGGCGGCCAGCGCGGCCAGCAGCACGAAGAAGAAGTCCCACAGCGACCACATCGACACCCAGGCACCGTCGGCGCGGCTCGGTCCCTGCGCATGCAGCAGGCGCCAGCCGGGCGGCAGTTGCAGTACCGCGTCGAGCCGGTCGACCGCCAGGCTCCAGCCGCTGGCGGGCAGCGCCGGCCCACGCGGCCAGCGGCTGTCCGCGTCGAAGCGGGCTGCCAGCGAGCGCACTTCGATGCCGGCGGGGCCGTCGGCCGCGAGCTGGGTGATGGGCTGGTCCTCGGCCTGGATGGAGGCGCGGCCAAGCCGGCCCGGCGCCGCCATCGTCAGCCGCGAGCTGGCGGACAGCCGACCGCTGAACTGGTCGTGCGCGGTCAGCCCGCCGCCGTCGAAGTCCAGCCACAGCCGGCGCTTCAGCGTCAGCGCATCCGGCGCGGGCCGGGCGTTGCCGCGCTGCAGCTCGGTGAGCTTGAGGGTCTCGCCCGGCCGCAGCCGGAAGGCTGGCAGCGCCCGCCAGGCCTCGGGCATTTCGGCTTGGCGCGGGTCGACCGGGGCCGGGCCTTCGGGGCGGATCAGGCGCAGCTCCGGCTCGGCCCGGACGACCCAGACCTCCTCCGCGCTCACGCCCCCCTCGGGCAGCTTCAGCGCCTGCACCGGCGCCGTCAGCCGTGCCTGCAGCTCGATGTGCCAGGCACCGGGCCGGGCTTGCACGACGAGGCGGCCGTCGTCGGCGAGCCGCGCCGGCAGCGGGCTGTCGAGCTGCATCGCGACGAAACCGGGCAGCAGCGCACGCGGCAGCTCCACCGCGCGGGCGCGGCCGGCCACGCGCAGCTCGAAGGCGGTGGTGACGGTCAGCGGCAGGTCGTCGTCGACGAGGCGGGAGGTCTTCACGTCCAGGCTGTCGCTGGCCTCGGCGGGGCTGGCCACGGCGCGCAGCCACAGCCGGCCCTCGGCATCGGGCAGGCGGGCCTGCGAGGCACCCCCGCTGCTGACGAGGATGGCGCCGAGGCCGGCCGGTACCGCCAGGTTCTGTGGCATGCCCTGGGCCCAGGACAGGCGGCCCTCGACGACGTGGCTGCCGGGCGGCAGCCACACCGCCGGGTGGCCGTCGGCCTCGGTGACCGCCAGCGCACGGCCGGCGGCCTTGACGTCCTGCGGCCAGGCACCGGCCTCGCCGGGCAGGGCCACGCGGGCCGGTGCGCCAAAGACCTGCACCTCCAGGCGAAAGCTCGCGTCCCGTGGCCCCGCTGCAAGCTGCAGCCGGCCGGGCCAGACGCATTCCGGGCGATCGGCCAGCGTGGGGCAGCCCAGCGGCGGCTGGCCCTGCTGCGCCCAGGGCAGCCAGTCGCGCACCGCGGGCGGCAGCTCCGCCGGCGTGAGCGGCGCGGCGGGGGCGCCGAGGCTGGCCCAGGCGCTCAACAGCAGGCTGGCGGTCAGGCGGCGGAATGTCTTGGCATGCATCGGCATCATCTCCCTGGCTGGGGCCGATGGTCGCAGAGAGAGGCGCTGGTCCGCATCAGCGGCTTCACGGGCAGCGAGAAGCCGACACCTCCGCCGGCGCGACTACCGCCCCGGATGCTCTTGCCCATGCCTGGGCCGCGCGATCCGCAACCCTCCACACAACTGTTTAGGTGCTTGCAGGGTCCTTGGGCAAGAAGGCTCAGACATAGGCTGCCAACGAGGGCGCGTTTGGGCTGCCTGATCTGACAAGGAGATTGCTTTGAATGACCCGATGACTTCAGGCCTGCGCGCTTCGATCCTGTGCTGTGCCGCCCTGGCTGCCTTGGCCCTGAGCGGCTGTGGCGGCGGCGGCGGTGCGAAGACGGACACGCCGCCTCCCAGCGGCCCGCGGACCCTGGCCGTGAGCGGCGCCGCCTACGCCGGTGCGGCGCTGGCCAATGCCGCCGTGGAATCCAAGTGCGCCTCGGGGGTGGGCAGCGCCACCACCGCCGCCAACGGCAGCTACACCCTGGCGATACCCCAGGCGCAGCTGCCTTGCGTGCTGCGCGTCAAACAGTCGGACGGGAGCTGGCTCTACTCCCTGGCCACCGGCAGCGGCGACTCCGCCACCGCCAACCTGAGCCCCCTGACCCTGCTGGTGGTGGCCCGTCACGCGGGTGGCGCCGCGGCTGGCTACTACGACGGGTTCGGTGCCAGCGCGGCTGGCGCGCTGACCCCGGCGGCCGCCCAGGCGGCCACGGCCGCCGTGGCGCTGGCCTTGAAGGACGGTGGGTTTGATCCGGCGCCGGCCGGCGACCCGCTGACCGCGAGCCTGGGCGCAGGCACCGCCCAAGCGCAGTTCATCGACACGTTGGGCGCTGCGCTCAAGACCAGCCAATCCTCCTGGCCAGATCTGGCCACGGCCTTGGCGGCCTCCCAGGGCACGGCGCCCAGCGCGACCCCTTCGCTGCCTGCTGCGGCACTGTTGCAGCCGGCCGCGGCGAATTGTGCGTCGTTGCGCAGCGGCAAGGCCCGCCTGGTGGTGAACGAGCCGGGGACTACCCAGCCGTCGACCAAGACCGTGACTCTCGATGCCACCACGCTGACCGTGACCGACGGCAAAGACGGCGGCGGCACCTTGCAGGCCCAAGGTGTCTGTCGCTTGACCAACCCGGCGTCCGGTGCCGAATTCGTGGTGACGAGCGCGGGCCTGGCGGTTGCACGCATCAGCAGCAACGGGCCGGTGTTGCGGGGGGCGCTGCTCTTCCCCGAACAAACCCACGCCCTCGCCGCCCTGGCTGGCGACTGGAACTTGCTGGGCTTTGACCGCGTCATCGACGGCGGCCCGGTGCAGCTGGTTTCGCAGACGTTCAGCCTCGATGCCTCCGGCAAGCTGACGGCGCTGAGCCAATGCAATGACCTGCGCAATTGCAGCAGCCCCAGTCCCTTGCCGTCGGTCAGCCTGGTGGCCAACCCGGCGGGTGGCTTTGACATCGTCAACGCGGCCAACAGCGACCGCGATCGACTGTTCGCCTACCGTGCAGGCGGTGGCGAGTTGATGCTGGTCACGCTGTCCGCCAGCGGCCATATCGGACTGGCCACCCGCAAGCAGGTCGTGCCGCTCCCAGAGCTCGGACTCGTGCAGGACAACGTCACGCTGACCCTGACGGACAAGTACGTCGCGCCGCTGCCCCTGGACCTGTCGCGCAACACGGTGGCCTCGGTGGACTCGGCGGCGGGCAGCTATGTCCGCAACAATGTGGTGAACTTTTCGACGGGTGTGACCCGACCGGAGACGCTGCAGATCAACCAGCCGCGCCCCGGCTTGGTCTACCGCGTCCCGGCCGGTAGCGTGCCGCTCAGCGATGGCAGCGGCAACAGCACGGTGCGCGAGTTCTATTCGCTGCCACTGCGCGGCATGGGGCTGTCGGTCGTCGCGCTGACCTCAAGCAACCAGCTGTTGTTGTCGGCCCGGGCGGGCAACTGACATGGGCCTGTGCTCAGCGCGCGGCGGGCAGGGCCCAAAGTGCCTCGCCCTGGCGCAGCAGGCGCACCGCGTCGGCCAGGCGCTTGGCGCCCAGCTTGAACAGCACCTGGCGCAGATGGGTGCGCACCGTGGCCTGGGCGCAGCCCAACTGCGCCGCGATCGCCGGAGCGCTGAGCCCTTCGGCCAGCAGGCAGGCGACGCGCGCCTGGGTCGGTGTCATGCCGAACAGATCGCCAAGCGCGAAGGGGTCCAGCGCACGCGATTGCCGGGCGTCGAACAGGGTCGCCAGCAGCAGCGGACGTTCGCCGAAGAGGCCGAAGACCCGTTCAGGCGCCAGCGCCTGCAGATGCAGCCAGCTGGGCGGGTCGCTCGGCCGCGGTCGGAGGTCGATTAAGGCTTGCTGGCGGTGGCGGCGCAGCTGGAGCAGTTGCGCCGCCAGCTGGCGGTCGGTCGCACCGGGACAGAGCTGCAGGCGCTGCTGGCGGGTGTCGATGCGCCCGTCGGTGAGCGCCGCCTCCAGGGCCGCCCCGTTGGCATGAAAGATGAAGCGCTGCTCGTCGAGCAGCCACATCGGGTAGCTGAAACCGTCCAGCAGCGTGTGTCCGGCCAGTGCCTGACTCACCAGCAGGCGCAAGCGCTCATAGGCCCGCAGGGCCTCAGCGATGTGCCGGCCCAGACGGGTGGCGAGCTGCCGTTCGTCGGCGTTCAGCGGGCCCCGCGCGGCCGGCAGCTCCAGCGCCAGCCAGCTCAGCAGCGTCGGTGTGACCTGGGTGGTCAGGGCCGACAGATAGCGCGAGTCATTGGCCGCCAGGAAATGGCGGTGGAAGGTGTTGGCCGCGGCAAATTCGTCGTCGAACACCTCGCTGCAATGCCACCAGCGGCCGCTCATCTGCTCGACATGGCCCAGCGCATACCGGCGGCGCGGGTCGAGCGGATGCCAGTCCCGCACATAGTTCAGCACGCCGGCATGGGCATCCGGTGTGCCGTGCTCCAGGCTGATGATGCGTTCGGTCTGCAGATCGACCGACTGCAGCGCGACAAAGCGGCAGCCGAAAACGCGCTGCAAAGGCTGCAACGCCTGCTGCCATTCAATGGCGCCGGTGGCCGCGCTGTAGAAGCCGGCCACGACGGCGTCGAATTCCTGCTCATCCAGCATGCCACCTCCGTGCCGCTCTATTGGCGCACAGCCGCGCTGGAGATGAACATCCACGGAACTGTGTAGGTGTTTGCAAGGGCCTTGGACCCGGAATTCCGTGCCTGGGCCGCTGCTGTGTAGGTGTTGATGGCCCGAACCGGCCGGCAATCCGCTGTGAACGGGCAGACGAGTGCTTGCCGACGCGGCCTGATCATGTGATGGCGGCGCTGGATGGGCGCACCGCCAGCCTGCCGGCCGCGCAGCTGCTGCTGTCGGCCCGGCCCTCGTCGATCAATGGTCTGCCCACGCGGCAGGCCGGGCCCAGAGCGCTTCTCCCTGGCGCAGCAGGCGCACGGCATCGGCCAGGCGCGTGGCACCCAGCTTGAACAGCACCTGGCGCAGATGGGTGCGCACCGTGGCCTGGGCGCAGCCCAACTGCGCCGCGATCGCCGGAGCGCTGAGACCTTCGGCCAGCAAACAGGCGACGCGCGCCTCGGTGGGCGTCATGCCGAACAGATCGCCCAGCGCAAAGGCGTCGAGAGCGCGCGTCTGCTGCGGGTCGAACATCGTCGCCAGGATGCGGGGCCGGTCGCCAAAGGCGCCCAACACGCGCCCCGGGGCGAGGGCCTGCAGATGCAGCCAGCTGGGCGGGTCGCTGGGCCGCTGGCGCAGGCTGAGCAGGGCGCGCTGGCCATGCCGGCCCAGGGCCAACTGGTTCAGGGCCAGGCCCAGCTGCCGGTCGGCGTCGGCCGGCTGGGCCAGCAGCAGGCGCTGGCCATTCGAGCCCAGCCGTTCATCCGCCCGCTGGGCCTCGCGTGCCGCCGCGTTGGCGTAGAACACAAAGCGGTCGCCGTCCAGCAGCCACATCGGGTGACTGAAGCTGTCCAGCAGTTCGTGACCGGCCAGCGCCTGGGCGGCCAGCTGGCGCACGCGCTCATGGGCCCGCAGGGCTTCGGCCACATGGCGGCCCAGGCGTTCGGCCAACTGACGCTCTTCCATACTCAAGGGGCCCCGCGCCGCGGGCAGCTCCAGCGTGAAACTGGTCAGCAGCGTGGGGGACACCAGGGTCGCCGTGGTCGCCAGGTAGCGCGTGCCATGGGCCAGCAGGAAGTGCTGGTAGAAGGGATCGCGGCTCGCGAAGTCGTCGTCGAAATGCTCGTGGCAATGCCACCAGCGGTCGATCATCAGCGTCGGCTCGGCCAGCAGCTTCTGCCGGCGCGGATCTCGTTCATGCCAGTGCCGCAGATAGTCCAGCACGGCGTTGTCCCGCGGCGCATGCGCATGATGCAGCAAGCGGCCGGTTTGCAAATCGACCGATTGCATGACGGTGCCACGCGTCCCGAAGGCCGCATGCACCGGTGCCAGGGCCTCGTTCCAGCTACAAGTTCCTGTGGCCGCGCTGTAGAAGCCGGACACGATCGCATCGAATTGCGCTTCGTCGATGACGGTATTCACCTGCAATGCACTCCTCGGGGTGGACTGGCGGGCTTGCCAGCCGCCATGTTGCAGCAGATTCGACCATCGCAAAAAGCTGCCGGGCCGCCCGGGCAGGGCCGGCGGGCACTGCGGCCGGGGTGGCCCGGCCCCGTCCTCAGCCCTCCAGCCGCTGCTGGAACACCAGCCCCGCGTGCTCGCGCAGCGCGTGGAACTTGATGCGCGGCCAGTTCTCCTGCATGGCGCGCAGCTCGCCGGCGTATTCGAGCAGCACCGTGGGCGCGTTGACCGCGTCCCAGGCCACGCGGTGGGCGTTGTGGTCGATGAAGCGGCGCAGCTCCTTCTCGCCGCTGCCGGGCTGGCCCTCGGCGTCGTCGCAGGTGACCCAGCGGGCCACGTTGTAGCGGGCGGCCATGATGCGGGCCTTGACGCCGTACTCGTGCTCCAGCCGGTGGGCCACCACCTCGAACTGCAGCTGGCCCACCGCACCCAGCAGCAGCACGCTGCCGGCCTCGGGGCGGAACACCTGGATCGCGCCCTCCTCGCCGAGCTGGCGCAGACCCTCGCGCAGCTGCTTGGTCTTGAGCGGGTCGGCCACCTCCACCGAGCGGAACATTTCCGGCGCAAAGAAGGGCAGGCCGGTGTACTGCAGGGCCTCGCCTTCGGTGATGGTGTCGCCGAGTTGCAGCACGCCGTGGTTGGGGATGCCAATGATGTCGCCAGCGAAGGCCTCGTCCAGCAGCTCGCGCTTCTGGCTCATGAAGGTGACCACCGTGTTGGGCCGCAGCGTCTTGCCGGAGCGCACCACCTTGAGATTCATGCCGCGCTCGAAGCGGCCCGAGGCCACGCGCACGAAGGCGATGCGGTCGCGGTGGGCCGGGTCCATATTGGCCTGGATCTTGAACACCACGCCGGTGAACTTGGGCTCTTCGGGCTTGACGGTGCGCTGCATCGCGTCGCGCTTGTCGGGCGCCGGGGCGAGTTCGACGAGAGCGTCCAGCACCTCCTGCACGCCGAAGTTGTTGACGGCCGAGCCGAAGAACATCGGCGTCTGCCGGCCGCCCAGGAAGTCGTCGTGTACGAACTCCGGCGCGGCCTCTCGCACCAGCTCGATCTCGCCGGCGGCGTTGTCGTACTGCATGCCGAAGCGCTCGGCGTAGACCGGATTGTCCAGGCCCTCCAGCACCTCCTCGGTGCCGGCCACGCGGTCCTCGCCGGGCGCGAACACGCGCATGCGCTGCTGCCGCAGGTCCATCACGCCGTGGAACTGCTTGCCCATGCCGACCGGCCAGGTGAAGGGCACGACGGTCATGCCGAGTTCCTGCTCGATCTCGTCCATCAGCGCCAGCGGCTCCTTGACCTCGCGGTCCATCTTGTTGACGAAGGTCAGGATGGGCGTGTTGCGGGCGCGGCAGACCTGCAGCAGGCGGCGGGTCTGCGGCTCGACGCCGTTGGCCGCGTCGATCACCATCAGCGCGGCGTCCACGGCGGTCAGCACGCGGTAGGTGTCTTCAGAAAAGTCCTGGTGGCCGGGGGTGTCGAGCAGGTTGATCACGCAGTCGCGGTACTCCATCTGCATGACCGAGCTGGCCACCGAGATGCCGCGCTGCTTTTCGATCTCCATCCAGTCTGAGGTCGCATGCCGGGTCGCCTTGCGCGCCTTCACCGAGCCGGCGATCTGGATCGCGCCGGAGAACAGCAGCAGCTTCTCGGTCAACGTGGTCTTGCCGGCGTCGGGGTGGCTGATGATGGCGAAGGTGCGGCGGCGGCGGACTTCCGTCTCGATGCGGCTGGCGATGGGTTCGGACATGGCTGCGGGATCCAGGCTAACCCTGGATTATCGGCGGCGCCCTCTGGCCGGGTTGCTGCGGGCCTCAGCAGGTGGCGACTTCGGCCTCCCGACGGGGCAGCCACAGCGTGACGGCGGTGCCCTCGCCGAGCCGGCTCTCGACCTCCACCCGGCCGCCCTGCAGCTCGACGATTTCTTTCACCAGGCTCATGCCCAGCCCGGCGCCAGGCCGGTGGCCGGACGGGTCGGCGCGGTAGAAGCGCTCGAACATGCGGGCCTGCTGCTCGGGCGTCATGCCGATGCCGCGGTCGGCCACGCGCACGCCCAAGGCGGGCCGGCCGCGCAGCTCGCCGTGCAGGCTGCTGATCTCGATCGGGCTGCCCGGCGACGAGAACTGCACCGCATTGCTCAGCACATGGGCCAGGGCGCGCTGGGTCTTGCAGGCGTCCAGCTGCAGCGGCGTGTCCGGGTGGGCGATGCGCAGTTCGAAGCTGTGGGTGTCCTGCACCAGATGGGGCTCGACCGCCGGCACCAGCAGGTCCTGCAGCGTGCAGGGCCGGCAGTCGAAATCCAGGCCGCGGCGGGCCTCGAGCCGGGTCACGTCCAGCAGCTCGTTGAGCATGCCGACCAGCAGGCTGGACTGGCGGTGGATGGTCTCGAGCACGTCGCGGCGGCGTTCGTCGGGCAGGCTGCGGCGCAGCAGCAGCTCGGTGAAGCCGAACACGCTGACCATGGGCGTGCGCAGCTCGTGGGCCGCGGTGGTCAGGAACTCGCTCTTCATCCGGTCCACCTCGGTGGCCTGGGTGGCGTCGTGCAGGTAGAAGGCGCGGCCGCCGTCGGCACTGCGGCGGGCACTGGCCAGCAGCACGGTGTAGGCCGGCCGGTACAGCACCAGCTGGACCGGGGCGACGTGGTCTTCGGCATGCCGGTCGAAGAAGGGCCGGGGTGTCGTGGTCTGGGTGTCGGCGATGCGGCGCAGCTGGTGCTCCAGCGCGTCGATGGGCATGCCGACCAGCGACGGGCTGGCCGGCAGGCCGAGCAGCTCGTGGAGGGCGGCATTGGCATGCTGGATATAGCCGTCGGCGTCGCAGAAGGCCACGCCGTCGGCGCAGAGCTCGATGACGCTGTGCAGCTGCTGAGAGCGCACGCGCAGCTGGTCGGCCATGCGCCGCGTGTCCTGCAGCGCCATCTGCGTGCTGCGCCCGAGCAGCAGCAGCTCGCCGATATTGTCCTGGGGCGCGAAGTCGGTGAGGGCCAGGTTGAGGGTGCGCAGCTCGTCCAGCGAGGTCAGCACCGGCGCGATCAGCAGCAGCAGGCCGCCGGCTTCGGGCCATTCGACCGCGCCGCGCAGCCTCAGCCCGGCCTGCTCGATCGCAAACAGCGTGCAGGCCGAGCGGCCATGGGCCTGCCAGTCAGCGAAGTCGGCGGCCGGCGTCGGCCGGCGCACGCTGAAGTGCTGGTCCAGCGGGTCACCGCAGCGCAGGCCGGGCAGGGCCGTCGCAAGCGAAGGGCCAAAGGCCTTCACGCGCAGGCTGTCGTCCAGCCACAGGTAGAACGGAAAGGCGCGCTCGACCTGCGCGGCCTCCAGCGGTGGCGCGGCCTGCTTCACTTGCGCCTCCCGGCCGCCTCCATGGCGGCACGCGCGTGGGGGCAGCCGACGCCTTCGACCGCCATCGCGCGGGCCATGGCCTGGGCGGCTTCGGTGGCGGCCTGGGACGCCGCTTCGGCCGACGTCGCGGCGGTCACGCCCGGCCCGCGGTGCCGGAGGTGGAACACATCCTCCGGCGCGCCGTCCTCGCGGCGCTGCACCCGCTCGATGCTGACCTCGGTGCCGAAGCGCTGGGCCAGCCCGGCCAGCAGGCCCTCGACCATCGGCGCCAGCCCGGCGCGCGTGGAGCTGTAGTGCAGCAGGTAGCCATCGTCAAGAGCATCGCGCACCGTGAAGCGCGGCAGCACCATCTCCGGGAAGGTCGACTCGACGCGGCCATGCATTTCGTCGAGACCGGCCAGGAAGCTGCGCATGTCATGACCGCAGGCGCCCAGCAGCTCGCCATAGCCTTCTTCGGCGGTGTAGACGATCCAGTACTCGCCGAACAGCCTCAGCACGGTTTCCGGCGGATGCCCCAGCACCTCGCTGGCCGCGCCGACCAGACGGTAGGTCATGTCGTCCGGGTAGGCCTGCATGCCGATGAAGCCGTCAGGCGAGACGCCCGCCCGGGCACACACCTGTCGCCAGGCCGGCTCGCCGGCGGTGGCCACCACCAGTTGCTCGATCGCGCGATTGACCAGTCCGTACATGTCAACACCTCCGGGTAGCCCCACCGGCCTGCTCGAGGCCTCAAGGGAAACGACGTTTTCGATGCGTGGATGAACTCTAGTATCAAAAATATCAAATGAGAAGTGGTTGGAATGCGTATTTATCGAAAACGTGAAGAAATGCGGCAGACGCGAGCCGGCGTCTGCGGCACGGTGGCTATCGCCAGCGCCTGGATGGCTGGCAACCGGATGCCGGCCCAGGCAGCGACCGGTGGGGCATGGCGGCGGCGCCGGGCGGTTGGCGGCCGCGGCGTTGCGGCCTGCGCCTCAACACGATCCTGAGCTAACGCGTTAGCAGCCAGAGAACTCATCAGGCCGCGTGCGACGGTGCAAACTCGCGAACATGCAAGCCACCTCCCCACACCGAGGCCGACCCGGCCGGCGCCGTCGCGCCCTGATGGCGCTGTTCGCGATGGGCTTGTCTGTGACGGCCTGGGCCCAGACGCCGGGCGCGGCGCCCTGCGTGCTCAGCATGCGCTGGGCCGACGATCCGCCCTACTTCATGCGCGGGCCCGATGGCCAGGTGCGGGGGGTCAGGTTTGAGCTGACCCAGGAGGCATTGCGCCGGATGGGTTGCCAGTTCAAGCTCGTCGAGCTGCCATGGGCGCGTGCCTTGATCGAGCTGGAGGCCGGCCGTCTCGACATGCTGCCGGGCGCGCTGCGCCGGCCCGAGCGCGAGGTCTACGCGCATTTCTCCAAGCCCTTGCAGCGCTCGCCCAATGTGCTGTTTGCCCATGTCGATGCGCCGCTGGATCCGCGCGCACGCCGCTTGACCGATATCGCGGCGACCGGCTTCCGGCTCGGCGTGCAGATCGGCGTGTCCTATGGCCCGGACTTTGTTGCGCTGAGTGCCGACCCAGCGTTCGTCGATCGTCTGCAGAAGCTGACCTCGCGCCGCAGCCTGTGGCAGATGATGGCGCTGCGGCGCATTGACGGCGTCATTGCAGACGAGGCCACCGGCCGCTATGAGCTGGGCGAACTCGGCTTGACCGAGCAGATCCGGCAGACCGCCGTGGTCGTCAGTGACGAGCCGGCCCTCGTGATGTTCAGCAAGCGCACCGTCAGCGCGGAGTTCGTCAGCCGCTTCGATGCGGTGATCGCGGAGATGGACCGGGACGGCAGCCTCGCCGCCGTCCTGCGGCGCTACCTCGGCCCCGAGCCAGGTGAGCTGACGCCGGGCGCACGGGCCCTGCGTGCCGCTGGGGCGGCCTCCGGTCGCGCACCGAGGCGCTGAACCGGCCGGCGCGCCGCTGCGCGGCCGTGGCTACTCCTCCAGCAGGCTTCGGAGCATCCAGGCCGTCTGTTGGCGTTGCCGCCAGACGAACCGCGCTGAAGCGCGCCGCCGCTGCGCGGCTGTGGCTACTCCTCCAGCAGGCTTCGGAGCATCCAGGCCGTCTGTTGGCGTTGCCGCCAGACGACCCGCGCTGAAGCGCGCCGCCGCTGCGCGGCCGTGGCTACTCCTCCAGCAGGCTTCGGAGCATCCAGGCCGTCTGTTCATGCACCGTCAGGCGTTGGGTCAGCAGGTCGGCGCTGGGTTCGTCGCCGGCCTTGTCGACCAGTGGGAACAGCGCGCGGGCGGTGCGTGCGATGGCCTCGTGGCCGAGCATCAGCAGCTCGACCATCTTCATGGCCTTGGGCGGCACAGCGGGCGCGTCCGGCAGGCCGCTCAGCTTGGCGAACTGGGCATAGCTGCCCGGTGCCGCGTGGCCCAGTGAGCGGATGCGCTCGGCGATCGGGTCGACCGCGTTCCACAGCTCGGTGTACTGCGCCATGAACATCGCGTGCAGGCTGTTGAACATCGGCCCGGTCACGTTCCAGTGGAAGTTGTGGGTGGTCAGATACAGGGTGTAGGTCTCGGCGAGCAGCTTGGACAGGCCGGCGGCGATCGCCGCGCGGTCCTTGTCGCCGATGCCGATGCCCAGGGAGGGGGGAGCAGATTTCTTGGCCATGAAGGTGAACTCCGAACAAAGGTGTGACGAGCCTAACGGATCCGGGGCGGTCCGGTCCGTTCAGGCCGTGGACGCCGCTGCGGGCAGTCGATAGAGTCAGCGCCGGGGAGTGGTTTGCCATCGCACCGCGAGGCTCTGTTCAGGAGAACCCATGCTTGCCAAGTTCAAGTCCCTTCGCGCCCAACTGGTCGCCCTGGCAGTCGTGTCGATGCTGCTGGGCCTGCTGGCCCTGGCTGTCGTGAACTACCTGACCGCACGCAGTCAGGTGCTCGATGATCTGCAGAAGACCACCCAGGGTCTGGCTCAGGCCCAGGCGCAGGCGATTTCGGACTGGGCGGCGTCCAAGGTCGCCGTGGTGAAGTCGACGGTTCCCGTGACCAGCGTGCCCGAGGCGGACGCGCCCAAATTCCTGTTGCAGGCCCACGACTCCGGTGGCTTCGACAACAGCTATGTCGCGTTCGCGGACAAGCGCATCCTGTTCCATGCACCGCAGAACCTGCCGCCCGGCTATGACCCGACCGGCCGGCCGTGGTACTTGCTGGCCTCGCGTGGGAATGGCCCGGTGCTGACCTCGCCCTACAAAGACGCCGCGACGCAACGCATGGTCGTGACCTTCGCGCTGGCGGTGAAGGAAGGGGGCAATACCGCGGCGGTGGTCGCGGGCGACGTGTTCCTGGACAACGTCGTCAACATCGTCAAGTCCATCCGTCCGACCGCAAGCAGCTTCGCCTTCCTGACCGACAAGGATGGCAATTTCATCGCCCACCCCGACCTGAAGCGCGGCGGCACACCGGCCAAGGATGCGGTGGCCGGTTTGACAGCGGAGCGGCTGCAGCAACTGGCGGCGGCCGGCAAGCTGGAGGGCGCCGACATCGATGGCGTCGGCCATGAGCTGCTGGCCACCGCGGTCAAGGGCACGGATTGGGTGCTGGTGATCGCGTTGAACAAGTCCGAGTCCCTGGCCAGCCTGCGCAGCCTGGCGGCCAGCTCACTCGTGGCGGCGGCCATCGTGCTGGTGCTCGCCGGCCTGGCCACCGGCGCCCTGGTCGCCCAGCGGCTGAGCCGGCTGGCCCAGCTCGACGAGGTGATGCGCGACATTGCCTCCGGCGACGGCGACCTGACGCGGCGCGTCAGCACCGCGGGTGACGACGAGCTGGCGACGATCGGCAACAGCTTCAACACCTTTGTCGAGAAGCTCAGCGGTGTGCTGCGCGAGATCCGCGACAGCAGCGAGTCGGTGCGCACCGCGTCCCAGGAAATCGCGCTGGGCAACCAGGACCTTTCCGCCCGCACCGAGCAGACGGCCAGCAGCCTGGAGGAGACCTCCAGCTCGACCGAACAACTGACCGACACGGTCAAGCTCAATGCCGAGCGGGCGGCCCAGGCCAATCAGCTGGTGTCGGCCGCGTCCACGGTGGCGCAGCGCGGCGGGGCGGTGGTGTCGCGGGTGGTCAGCACGATGCAGGACATCAGCGCCAGCTCCAGCCGCATTGCCGACATCATCGGCGTGATCGATGGCATCGCCTTCCAGACCAACATCCTCGCGCTAAACGCCGCCGTCGAGGCGGCGCGCGCCGGCGAGCAGGGCCGCGGCTTCGCGGTGGTGGCTTCGGAAGTGCGCTCGCTGGCCCAGCGCTCGGCCGACGCCGCCAAGGAGATCAAGACCCTGATCTCGGCCTCGGTGGAGCGCGTCGAGAGCGGCTCGCGTCTGGTCAACGAGGCCGGCGAGACGATGAACGAGATCGTCGGTTCGGTCGGCCAGGTGACCGGCATCATGCAGGAGATCGCAGCGGCCAGCAGCGAGCAGAGCGGCAGCATCGCTGAGGTCAGCACGGCCATTAGCCATCTGGACCAGCTCACGCAGCAGAACGCGGCGCTGGTGGAGGAATCGGCCGCAGCGGCCGAGGCGCTCAAGCAGCAGGCCGAGCGCCTCGCAGCGGCGGTGGCAGGCTTCCGGCTGAACTGAAGCCGGTCGGTGGCGGGCGCCGCCCGCCCCCTTCAGGCCCTAATGCGCCAGCCAATGGCCCAGCTGTTGTGATTCGGTCAGCAGGGCCAGGGCGGCGAGACTGCCGCTGGCGAACACCAGCCAGCCCAGGCCACGCCGGGCAGTGCGTGCAAATGGCTTCATGGCAGGCCTCCTTCAGCGCAGGTCGAAGCGGTCGAGGTTCATGACCTTGGTCCAGGCGGCGACGAAGTCGTGGACGAACTTGGCCTTCGCGTCGGCACTGGCGTAGACCTCGGCATAGGCGCGCAGCACGGCGTTGGAGCCAAACACCAGGTCGGCCCGCGTGCCGGTGTATTTGAGCGCGCCGCTGTGGCGGTCCCGGCCTTCGAAGAGCTCGGCCTCGGCGTCCGTCGACTTCCACACGGTGCCCATGTCCAGCAGGTGCACGAAGAAGTCGGTGCTCAGCACGCCGGGCCGGTCGGTGAACACGCCGTGGGCGCTGCCGTCGGCATTGGTGCCGAGCACCCGCAGGCCGCCCACCAGCACGGTCAGCTCGGGGCCGGTCAGCGTGAGCTGCTGGGCGCGGTCGATCAGCAGGGCTTCGGTCGGCGCCCCCAGCGGGCCGCGACGGTAGTTGCGCAAGCCATCGGCCAGCGGCTCCAGCACGGCGAAGGACTCGACATCGGTCTGGTCCTGGCGCGCGTCAACGCGGCCCGGCGTGAAAGGCACTTCCACTGCCACGCCGGCGGCGCGGGCGGCCTGCTCGATGCCAACACTGCCAGCCAGCACGATGATGTCGGCTAGCGAGGCGGTGCCCGCGGCGCGCTGGATCTCGCTCAGCACGGACACCGCCCGGGTGACCGGCCGGTTGACGGCCCAGTCCTTCTGCGGTGCCAGCGCGAGGCGCGCACCGTTGGCGCCGCCGCGCTTGTCGCCGCCACGGAAGGTCGAGGCCGAGGCCCAGGCCACCGAGACGAGCTCGGCCACCGTGAGGCCCGAGGCGGCGATGCGCGCCTTCAGGTCGGCGATGTCGGCCGCGCTCGGCTGGTGCGTGGCCGCGGGCAGCGGGTCCTGCCAGATCAGGTCTTCCTGGGGCACCTCGGGGCCGAGGTAGCGCGCCTTGGGGCCCATGTCGCGGTGGGTGAGCTTGAACCAGGCCCGGGCGAAGGCCTCGGCGAAGGCTTGCGGGTCCTCGAGGAAGCGCTTGGAGATCTTGCCGAAGGCGGGGTCGAAGCGCATCGTCAGGTCGGTCGTCAGCATCGTGGGCTTGTGGAACTTGCCCGGGATGTGCGCGTCGGGAATGATTTCCGGCGCGTCCTTGGCCACCCATTGCTTGGCGCCGGCCGGCGAGTGGGTCAGCTCCCACTCGTAGGCGAACAGGTTCTCGAAGAAGTTGTTGCTCCACTGCGCCGGCGTCTTGGTCCAGGTCACCTCCAGGCCGCTGGAGATGGTGTCCTTGCCGTGGCCGCTGCCGAAGTTGCTGTGCCAGCCCAGGCCCTGGGCGGCGAGGTCGGCGCCCTCGGGCTCGACGCCCTTGTGGTGCTCGGGCGCGGCGCCGTGGGCCTTGCCGAAGGTGTGGCCGCCGGCGATCAGCGCGACGATCTCCTCGTCGTCCATCGCCATGCGGCCGAAGGTGGCGCGGATATCGGCCGCCGCGGCGAGGTAGTCGCCGCTGGCATTGGGGCCTTCGGGGTTCACATAGATCAGCCCCATGTGCGTGGCGGCGAGGTTGGCGTCCAGCTCACGGTCACCGTGGAAACGCCGGTCGTCGGCCAACCACTTTGTCTCCGCCCCCCAGTTCACGTCCTGGTCGGGCTCCCAGCTGTCCTCGCGGCCGCCGGCAAAGCCAAAGGTGCGAAAGCCCATGCTCTCCAGCGCCACATTGCCGGCCAGGATGAAGAGGTCGGCCCAGGAGATGGCCTGGCCGTACTTCTGCTTGATCGGCCACAGCAGGCGGCGGCTCTTGTCGATGTTGACGTTGTCGGGCCAGGAGTTCAGCGGAGCAAAGCGCTGCTGGCCGCGCCCGCCACCGCCGCGGCCGTCCAGCGTGCGGTAGGTGCCGGCCGAGTGCCAGGCCATGCGGACGAACTGCGGGCCGTAGTGGCCGAAGTCGGCCGGCCACCAGTCCTGGCTGTCGGTCATCAGCTTGACGAGGTCGGCCTTCAGCGCGTGGTAGTCAAGCTGCTTGAAGGCAGCGGCGTAGTCGAAGCCTTCGCCCAGCGGGTTGGACTTGGCCGAATGCTGGTTCAGCAGGTCCACGCGCAGCGCGTGGGGCCACCAGTCCTTGTTCGTCGTGCCGCTGCCGGCGGCATGGTGGACGGGGCATTGGCCTGGGCTCACGGAAGGGGTGTCGGTCATGTCGGCTCCTGCATGGGGTGGGGATGAGTCGGCATGATCCGGCTCGCCGCTTCATTGGGCAAATTGATTGAAGCGAATTGCGCGGTAGCTAATAGCTACTGCAAATCCCATGCTCTCGCGTACTGCGGCGCTCCGCCATCCCCAGATGGCGGAGCGCGACCTGCCTCAAAGGTCGAGGCCCGCCGCGCTTACTTGGGCGCGATGCGGTAGACCGTGTAGCTGCCCCCAGGCGCCTGCACCGATGCCGTCATGCCATCCGAGGCGAGCGTGAACGTGGCAGACCATGTCGTGTTGGCGGTGGTGCCGATGTCGAAGAAGCCGGCGCAGCCATTGGTGTCGTAGGCCTTGCCGAAGACCTGCAGCGTGCCGCTGGCCTTGTCATACGTGTAGCTCGCGTACTCGCCCCCGGGCGGGCCCTTGCGCAGGTTCAGGCATTCGCCGGGTTCGGTGTCGCCCAGCGGATCGATCATCAGCACCTTGCCGCTGGGCAGAAACAGGAAGTGCTGCGTGTTGAACTCGGTCGCCGAGCCCAGGGCCCAGAGGCCGACGATGCCAGCCGGGTCGTCCGTAAGCCGCACCAGTGTCGAGGTGCCATCGCTCGGGCTGGCGATCTGCAATTGCGTTGCAGTGACGGCGAGGGTGCTCTTGGATTGGCTGTCCAGCGACCGGAACAACAGCCCGCGCGTGCCGTTGGAATTGCTTTCCACCAAGGCCCTGAAGGTCTGATTGCCAGCGTCGTAGTCCAACCAGCCGAGTTCGTGCCCGGTCTGTTCGCGACCCTGGGTCGGTCCCATCGCACCGTCCAGATAACGCCCGTTGTCGCCAATGCGCAGCACGCTGAACTCGCTGCCATCGGCAGCGCTGGCGAACCATACGCCCTTGGCCGTCGTCAGTGCGGTCTGGCTGGCGTTGGACAGTTCGGCGAAGCGTGTGGTGGGGTTGATCACCGGCATGCCGGACAGGGCCGCCAGCACGGCATTGGCGGCTTCGAGGTTCAGGCGCACTTGGTTGCTGCTGGCTCCAGCCGGATTCTGGTAACCGTAGTAGACCTTGCCGCCACGCTCGACGAAGACGCGGCTGTAGCCGGCCTGCTGCATCAGCGCCGGAAGGCCGCTGAAGGTCATCACGCGGGCATCACCCAGGGTCTGGATGCTGTAGCTGCCGGTGCCCAACGGGCTGCAGTTGCGCGCGCTGGCGTTGGCGGCGCGGCTCAGGCAGCTGAAGTAGGTGGTGGCCTTGCTGTCGCCGCCGGTGAAAGCAACGCGCAGGCGCAGGTCGGTGCTGTACCAGTTGCCTGTGCCAGCCGGCCGGGTGGCGGCGCCGGCAAGCACGCCCAGGCTGGCGGTCGAGGTGCCCCAGGACTCGTTGGGGTCCAAGCTCACGTCGCTACCACTCGTGGCCTTGGCCAGCACGCAGGGCTTGCCGGGGTTGCGGGCGATCAGGTCTTCCAGCTTGGTGAAGGCCACCGCCGTGGCCGAGGTCGCCGAAGCACAGGCCACGTTGGCGCTGACGCGCGCATCCCCACCAGTGGCGACGTCGGCGCCGAAGCCTGTGGCGATGGCGCTGTCCTGCACGTCGTAGGCCAGAGCGGTCTCGGTGATGGTGTTGGTCTGGTAGTAGAGCTTGGCGCCGGCCGGGAAGGTGGCGCTGCCGAAGAGGGCCGGGTCCTTCGGGCCCCAATCGGCATAGGCCACGCCACTGGCGCCGCCGGGGTAGGTGCGGATCTTGGTCGTGAACACGCTGGCAATGCTTTGCCCGGCGATGTCCACCGCGCTGCGCGCGCTGCGGCCCTTCTCGCGCCCATCGCAGTAGTTGTAGGTGGCGCGGCCTTGAGCGTCGCGCACGCTGGTCGTGTAGCGGTCACCCAGCTTGCAGCTCACCCAGGCCTTGCCGTTCCAGTGCAGATCGCCCCTGCGCGCATAGCTGCCGCCCACCGACCAGGCCTGCATCGTCGGCAAGGGGCCGTAGCCGCTGCTCTGGCTCTGCCGGTATGTCGAGGTGTACCGGAGGTTGCCGGAGGCGTCGGGCACGTTGTCTGCTGTGCTGTTCTCCAGGCTGCGGAAGTACCAATTGCTGGCGTCGATGTAGCGCAAGGCCGTCAGGGACGCGGTCGTGCTGGTGGCGTTAGCGCTGGTGTCAGGCGGCAGCTTGGTCGTGCCGATGGCGGCCTTGGCGTCCTCGGCCGCCATGCCTGCCTGGGCGACGACGACCTTGGCCGCGTCGGCCAGGGCCGTGGCCAGGGCAGCCCCGCTGGCGGCGTTGACGCTGTTTTCCGCCACCTTGCCGGCGATGGCGGGCAAGGCGCCGAGGATGGCCCTGGTGACCTGCTTGGCCACGTCGGCGGCGGACACGGTGCCGCCGCTGAGGTCGCTCTGGCCGGCCACGGTCTTGAGCGCGTCGGCCTGGGCCAGCGTGGTGGCCTGCACGAGGCGGGCCAGCAGGGCGGCCTGCTTGCTCTGCGCGTCGCCGGCGGCGGTGAAGTCGGTCAGCGGCGACACCGCCAGGCCCGCCTGGGCCTGCACCAGTGCAACGGCCTCGGCCACGCTCGCGCCGGTGCTGTCGACATGGCCCTGCACCAGCGTGGTCAGCGGGCTGACGAAGACGCTGTGGGCGGTGGTGGTGCCGGTGGCGGGCGACTGCAGCGTGTAGGCCGTGCCGACGGCGGCGCCGGTATCCGCGTCAATGGCGGTGGCCGGCACCTGCACGACGACGCGGTGTTTGCCCACGTCGCTGGGCTGGACGTCCAGACTGAAGGCCCCGTCCGCGCCGGTGGCCTTGGAGGTGGGCTCGCCGCTGTCGCAGACGCCGTTGTCGTTCAGGTCGTAGCAGGCGATCGCGCCGGACAGCGCGCCGTCCACGGCCTTGCCGGTGATGGTCACCGCGCTGGGTGCCGGGGGCGGCGGCGGCGGGGTGGGCGTGCCACTGGAGCCGCCACCACCGCAGCCGGCGAGCAGGGTCAGGCCAGCGGCCAGGCCGGTGACAACAAGGCCAGGCCGCGCAGATTGCGGCCGCGGTGCGGGTCGAGATGTATGCATGGTGCCCCTGCTCGGAATGGGTGGTCGCCAGAAATCGGCCGGCGCACTCTATGCAACGGGTGGACCCAGCACATCGTCATGATTGACGACCGCGGACCCGGTTGGATCAGGCCTGAT
>RXJV01000158.1 GCA_003963075.1 Burkholderiales bacterium | reverse complement strand
CCGGAATCGGTGCTGGTGCGCTTCAAGGGCGAGATGCAGCCCGGCGTCACGCTGCGTGACCTGGTGCATGCCATCCCGCTGTACGCCATCAAGGCCGGCCTGCTGACGGTCGCCAAGGCCGGCAAGAAGAACATCTTCTCGGGCCGCATCCTCGAGATCGAAGGCCTGCCGGACCTGAAGGTCGAGCAAGCCTTCGAGCTGAGCGACGCCTCCGCCGAGCGCTCGGCCGCCGGCTGCACGATCAAGCTCAACCCCGAGCCGATCAAGGAATACCTCACCAGCAACATCGTGCTGATGAAGAACATGATCGCTGACGGCTACCAGGACGCGAAGACCCTGCAGCGCCGCATCGAGAAGGTCGAGGCCTGGCTGGCCAAGCCCGAGCTGCTCGAAGCCGACAAGGATGCCGAGTACGCCGCCGTCATCGAGATCGACCTGGCCGACATCACCGAGCCCATCGTCTGCTGCCCGAACGACCCGGACGACGCCAAGTTCCTGTCCGAAGTCGCCGGCACCAAGATCGACGAGGCCTTCATCGGCTCGTGCATGACCAACATCGGCCACTTCCGCGCCGCCGCCAAGCTGCTGGGCGGCCAGCGCGACATCCCGGTCAAGCTGTGGGTCGCTCCGCCGACCAAGATGGACCAGAGCGAGCTGATCAAGGAAGGCCACTACGCCGCCTTCGGCACCGCCGGTGCGCGCACCGAGATGCCGGGTTGCAGCCTGTGCATGGGCAACCAGGCCCAGGTGCGCGAGGGCGCGACGGTCATTTCCACGTCCACCCGCAACTTCCCGAACCGCCTGGGCAAGAACACCAATGTGTTCCTCGGCTCCGCCGAACTCGCCGCGATCGCCTCGCGCCTGGGCCGCCTGCCGACCAAGGAGGAGTACCTCAAGGAAATGGGCGTGATCGACGCGGACAAGGCCAGCATCTACCGCTACATGAACTTCGACCAGATCGAGGAGTACGCGGAGACCGCCAAGGCCGTCGCAGCCTGATTGGCTTGATGACCTGAGACAGGCCCGCCTCGGCGGGCATTTTTGTGGGCATCGATGCGCTGAACGGCTCAGGCGAACGGACCCCGGCGACGGGTGAGCCGATATCCTGGTGGCATGAACACCACGCAAGACCACCCGCCGATGCGCTGGCGCACTCGGCTCGCCGGCGTGCTGGTCTGCGCCGCGTTCGCGCTTGCCTTTGGTGGCGTCGGGCTGATGGCGACTCGCCAGATCGGCGCCATCTGCCATGCAGCCTGGCAGGCCAGGCACTGGCAGCCGGTGCCCGTGGAGGTTCTGTCCGCCGCGCTGCAAGGCCGGCGCGATGCCGACGGCGACACCCACGACGCGCTGGAGGCACGCTACCGCTATGAATGGATGGGGCGCAGCTACGAGTCCACTCAGGTCCGCCTGCCCGGGGGCATGGGTCACGACAACTTTGACCCCTGGCAACGGGACTGGGAACTTCGCCTGAACCGCGCCCGTGACAGCGAAGAGCGCCTTGTGGCCTGGGTGGACCCCGATCACCCGGAGATCGCGGTGCTCGACCGCCGTCTCCGCTGGCGGCAACTGCTGTTCATGCTGCCTTTTTCCATCGTGTTCAGCCTGATCGGCGCGGCGGCGTTTGGCGCCGGCTGGTTGATGGTCCGCAGCCGCACCACCGAGGCCGCTGTCGCCCGCCAGGCGCAGCCAGCGCCACCGCAGCAGGCGCTAGGCGCCTGGAGCATCGCGATCTTCTGGTGCGGCATCGCGTTCCCGGTGGCCGGCCTGGTGTGGGGCGCAACCGCGCCAGCCTGGGTGTCTTTGATGATGGGTGCCTTTGTCTGGGTCGGTCTGGCCCTGCTGTGGTCCGGCGTGAAGACCAGCCGGCAGGCCTGGACGTATCGAGGCGCCACGGTACAGTTCCAGCCCAGCCAGCCGCTGGCCGGCGCCAGCTTTACAGTCAGCTGGCGGCTGCCCGCCCGTGCTGCAGCGCATTGGCGGGCCGAGGGCCGCTGGTGCTTGCGGCTGGCACAGGTTCGCATCGATGACAGCAACTCCGGCAACGCAGAGCGACGCGTCGAGGAGATCTCCGCACACGCGGAGGCAACCCCAGGGGGCGACGGCAGCCTGCTGCTGAAGGCCCGCTTCGACCTGCCTGTCGATGCGCCCAGCCAGTCCAGCCGCAGGTCCGGTGAGAAGGTGGACTGGCGCTTGGAATGCGTCGATGCAGCGGGTGTGGCCGCATGGAGCCTGACCGTGCCGGTGCGGGGCGATGCGATGACTTCAGTCGCGGCGCCCGACCGCTTTGCGCCGTCGACATCCGGAACCGAAGAAGCCGACATCCCGCCGGAAGATGCCACGGACGAGATGCCCGATCGCCCGGCCAACGTGCGACTGATAGAAGGCGACATGGCGTTGAGCCTGCGGTTTCCAGTGACAAGCTGGCGCTGTCTGGGCGGGCTCGCGCTGCTTGGCGCGATCGGCCTGTCGATGCCCTCGGCCGCCGCCTTCTCGCTGTCGGAACTGGGGCTGGCCGGCGCGCTGCTGGCGCTGGCGCTGCATGCGCTCAGTTTCCGCTGGGCGCTGGCCGTGGCCGACGACGGCCTGTGTCTGGAGCGCGGCTCGTGGATGTGGCGCACCGTCTTCAGCCTGCCCACCGACTCGCTCGACCGTCTGTTCCGGCGCAGCAACCTGCGAGGCGGTCGCGCCGGCCACGGCGTGCTCCTCACGCGCTGGCCCACGGCGACCGACGGCCTGCGACTCACACCGGGCCTGCCCCAGTTCGGTGACGCAGTACGAATCGCCCGGCTGCTGCGCTGGGCCGCTGCTCAACGTCGGGGCCGGTTCAGCCCGGGTGGGCAGAGAACGTCACCGCGACGACTTTCGCGCCCACGCTGGGGCTGGCTGCTTTGGGCGGCGTTGATGCTCGCGATGGCGCAGGGCTGGATCGGCTGAATTCATGGCCTGCCGATCAGACACCCTGCTGTCTGATTGCGTGCCCGGTGTCCATCGACAGCGTCATCACGGATGACATGACGCTCGGCATCATCGGGCGCCATCGCCGCGAGGCAGGTCGCCTGCGACCCCACATGCTGGAAACGGAACGGCAGGCCGCGGGCCTGCCGTTTGCTCTCCCCTGTTGGGGGCGATCTTCGAGAGATCGATCAGCGCTGCGCGCGACGACGGGCAGCTGCGGCGCCCAACAGGCCCAGAGCCACCACGCTCAGCGTTGCCGGCTCGGGGACGGTGTTGCCGGCATCGACGCGGAACACGTAGTTCGTGTACTGCTCGCCGGTCGCGTTGTCACGCACATAGGCCGAGGCAGCCGAATTGTTGGAGCCGCAGTTATAGCCGCCACCGCAGGTGCTGAAGCTGTAGTCTTCATTGAACTTCGTGCCGCCGCCAACGCCCCAAATGCTGTACCAGCCGAGGTGATCGATCAGCAAAGCGTCGGTGCCAAGCGTCGAGATGTCGTAGTCCGAAGCGACTCCGCCGAACAACAGCGCAGCGGCTTCGGTCGCCGAGTAGACCGGCGGGTTGGAGCCCCAATACGGGCCGGCGTCAACCTGATAGCTGCCAACATAGGTCGGCGCAGCTTGCACCGAAGTCGCGGCTACCGCGACGGCAATTGCAGCGAGCGTCTTGTTCATGGATAAATTCTCCTGGCTGATGAAATGCGCTCATCTAAGCGAACTTCGTGCCAGAAATGATTTATCGTTTCATGACAGTCATTTGACAAACGCGAGCGGAACATACCCCCCTAGTTTGTAAGGGAGCCCGACACACCGACTTGCGGGGGTACTTCTTGAAGACTGCCGAGAGAGAACCTCAGACGAGCGGCGACTAGCTCAGGCCTTGATGTCCAGCAACGCCACTGTCGTGTTCAGTTGTGCCTGCAACACCTTCAGATTCGCGATGAACGCGTAGGCCGCAGCCTGTTGTTCAACGACCTCGTTGGCCGGGTTGATCTCTCGCTGCGGAGCGACATCGACATTGGTTGGCTCGACGCCTGCCCGACTCTCGTTGGCCGCTGCCAGGTTGGCAACGTTGGCCGCCGACGCGCGCAGGCGCTCGTTCGCGGACGAGATGCCAGAGAGCACTGATGACAGGGCAACGTTCATCGAAGGACTGCCGGGGCGTCGGTCCGGCCGGAGGCCGCTGTAGTGCGAACTTTAGAACAAAAGGCGAAAAACCGCCTTATTCCGACGATGCCGGCGTGCCTTTCGTGTGAAATCAGCCCGCGAGTTCCTCGTAGCCCCCGGCAGAAACGAACACGCGCACGCTGTCACCGCCGGCCGCCTTGGCTTCGGTACAGGCCAGCATGGCAGCACCGAGCACGGCATCCACCGTCTGCAAGGTCGGCTGGATCTGGACCACACCGAGCGAGGCTTTGACCCGCGTGCGGTGCAGCCCCCAACGCAGACGGTAGCCGGCCACGGCCGAACGCACCTTCTCGGCAATGATCTGGGCGTAATGCTGGTCGCAGTCCGGCAGCAGGAGCGCGAAATGGTCGTCCTCCAGGCGCGCAACCAGGTCGGAGGCCCGCACCTTGCCGATCAGCATCTGCCCCAGGCCATAGAGGAAATGGTCGCCCACCTCGGGGCCCATGTCCTGGATGACCTCGGCGAACTTGTCGACGTCCAACCACAGCACCGACACCGGCTCGTTGCGGCGGCTGCCGACATGCTCGGACAGGCGCCGCTCGAACTCGCGCCGGTTGGCGAGTTCGGTGACGCTGTCATGCTTGGCGGTCCAGGTGGGCTGCAGGCGCTGCGCACGCGCGGCCGTCACGTCCTCGACGATCCAAAGCGCCTCGCCATGCGGCGAGTCCCAGTGCACCGGCGTCGCCTGCAGCCGGCCCCAGAAACGGTGACCGTCGCGCTTCACGTACTCGACCTCCTCGTCCAGCGGCCGGCCGGCGGCAAAGGCCGCTGCCGCGCGTTCATGCAGCGCCGAATGGGTGAGATCGTTGGTGTGGACCGTGCGGGTGGGCTGGCCGGTCAGGTCGCTGTCGTCAGCAAAACCGAACAGATGCGCAAACTCCTCGCTCACCACCTCAAATCGCTGCGCAGCCACGAACGCCAGCGCCGTGGGCGCGCGCAGCAGCAGGGCGCGCAGGCGAGCGGTCGTCGGGTCTTCGGTATGGGCGTGGGCAGCGCTGCTCATGGGGATCTCCATCTTGGTCGTGATGCCAGACTTCCAACTATCGCAGGAGTCCCGGCTTTCGGCCATGCCGTAGACCAGACATCGTGCGCTAGAGGGCCAACCATCGCACCCGCAGTTCGCCATGGCGCAGGTCATCACCGAACCCTAGCCGGCGCGGCACCGGACTCCCAGCGGGGGGCCATGGTCAACGCCCCGCCAAGGCTTGGCGTTACCCCCAAGTCCGCGGACCGAACAATACGCAAGACGCAGCCTGCTGCAACCGCCAGCCGCCGAGCGCTGATCTTCAACCCACCCGCCCGCGTCCGCACCCGCCCTTCCCGCCCCCAACAGAAAGACCAAGGCATGATCCCTGTCCGGCTCCTCCGCCGCCTGAGCGCCCACGCCCGCGCGATGCCCCAGGCTGCCTCCGCCACCCAGCGCCGCCGAAGCGGCCACGCCGCAGCGGCAGCTCGGCCGGCGCTGGTCGCAGCGCTCGCGCTGATGCTGTGCGCAAGCGGCGCGCGGGCCGCGGACGCGGCGTCACGCGCCAAGCCCAGCGAGGCCGTGACGGCCGCTGCCGGCACGGCGCAGCCGCCATCGGCCACCCCGACGGACGAAGCGTGGCTGAAACGCGCCAAGGCCCACCTGGAGACGATGCGTGGTTGGGTCGCCTACCGGGTGACCCACGAGATCGACAAGGACCTGCCGGGGCGACTCGGGCAGAACCAGCGCCGGCAGGGTGAGAGCACGCTCACCGGGTGGCGCGATGGCGAACCGGTACGGAGCTGGGTTCAACCCGTGCACCCCGACCTCGACAGCACAGGCGCAGCGGGCCTGCCCAGCCCCTGGAATGCCGCCGACCATCCGGAGCGCTTGCTGGATCTCGTCGACGGCATTGAATCCGGCGCCGATGTGCAGATCGATGGCGTGAAATATCGCGAGTTGACCCTGCGCGGCCATATCGACAACCAAGCCTCAGCGCGCTGGCTGGCCCGCGACGCGCAGTTGGAAGGTCTGCTGCGCGTCAGGCTCATCGACGGGCGCCCCACGCTGCTGACCTGGGAGGCGCGAGGTGTCGCCCTGGTCAAGCAATTCCGCTACGAGCTGCAGTTCGGCGTCGGCGATGCCGCCCATGCATCGCCCCCGCTGCAGGCGGAAGTTCAGGTCCTGAGCGAGATCCCTATCCTTGGGCAGGTCTCGCTTCGCCAGCGCGAGCACTATGCAGAATGGGCGCCTCGCACTCGCGAGGCGGCGTCCGTCGCTGCCGCCGACAGTGTGGAGCGCAAGCCCCGGATCAGCGCCGGCCCGGGCTTGGACGCACCACCATTGCCACCACAGCCCTTGGCACTGCCCGCGCCCTGGAACGCCGCGGCCCTGACCCACTGGCTCGCGGAAGGCCAACGCAACCACACCTTGTTCAGCCCGCCCGAGCGCTTCCAGCTCGGCCCTTTGTGGGTCGGCGACGTGAGGCGATCCTGGGTCGACATTCGCGAAACCCGGGATGGCCCGGTGAACAAACGCGAGCGCCGCAGCACGCTGCGCTTCCGTGCGGAGGGCGAGCAGCACTGGGAGGGCCGCTGCGCGCGCACGGAGCACGCCACATCGTGGTTCAACACCCTGTCCTACGACGCGAACACCGACACCGAATTCAGCTGCACATGTTCCGGCGATGGGCGCGAGGCCAGCCTGACGGTCAACGATGCGCTGCGCCCGGGGGCGGGCGAGATCGTGCTCGCCGGCCAGCGCTACAACCTGCGCATCGCAGCGGTGCAAGGCTACGCGGTGAACCTGCGGGTACCGACCCCCGGCTATCTGGTCGACACGGTGGACGGTCAGGCCATCGGTGCGGTCGATCCCTACCCGCCCGGGCAGGCCTGGTGGGCGGCCTCCATGCCCGCCTCGTCGCAAGCAGCGGCGGCCTGTCTGAGCGCTGCAGTGCTGCTGCTGCACACGCCCTGACGCGGCCTGCTGCCGCAGCCCTGGCGGCATGGGCATTTCTCCCGATGTCCGCCAATGCAGGCCACCCTAGAGTCGCCAGCCTCACCGAACTGCAGCACCGCGTGCTGACGCCCTGATGCGCTGGATATCTAGCTTCCTGATTCTGCTGACCACCAGCGCGGCCCATGCCCAGCAAATGGCCGAACCGACGCAAGGCCTGCGTGACGCCACCCCGCGATGGCATGCACTGACCGGTGCCCGTCTGGTGCTGGCGCCGGGCCAGGTGGTCGACAACGGCACGCTGGTGATGCGTGACGGCGTCATCGTCGCGGCGGGCGCGAACCTCAAGCCACCCGCCGGTGCCCGCGTCTGGGCCCTGCCCGGCCGCACGGTCTACGCCGGCTTCATCGATGCCGCCAGCAGCCTGGGCCAGGGCCGGGTCGCACCGCCGCGGGGCACTCAGTTGACGCCCGCGCAACGCGGCGTGCGCGCCGAATTTCGGCAGGCCAGCGCCCTCGACATCAAGCCCGAGGATCTCGCCGCCGCACGGGAGGTGGGCTTCACGGCCGCGCTGTCGCTGCCCCCGGCCGGCGCGGTCTTTCGGGGCCAGAGCGCCCTGGTCAGCCTGCGCGATGGTGGCGACAGCCGCAGCCTGGTACTCGCGGCGGATGTGGCCCAGCACATCGCCGATGACTATCCGCGCTTCGACTTCGAAGCCGCGCCGCGCAGCGAGCGGTTGGAGATCGGCTACCCGGCGTCGCTGATGGGCAGCATCGCGCTCAAGCGCCAGACGCTGCTGAACGCCCGCTGGGCTGCGGCACCGGCTCCAGCCGGCGAGCGACGCGAGTTCAGTGCCAGCCTGGCCGCCCTGGCGCCGATGGTCAGCGGCCGGCAGACCGTCATCGCCAGCGCGCCGGACGAAGAAGATCTGCCACGCCTGGCCCGGCTGCGGGACGAGTTCGGCCTCAAGCTCATCGCTCAGGGCCAGGGCCGCGAGTACCGGCAGGCGGCAGCGCTCAAGCGCCTGGCCCTGCCGGTGATCGTGCCGCTGGCCTACCCGGCGGCGCCGGAAGTCGAGCAGCCCGAGAGCGCGCTGGACGTGCCGCTGGACCAGCTCCAGCACTGGGAGCGCGCACCGGGCAATGCTGCGGCCTTGCAGCGCGCCGGTGTGGAGTTCGCGCTGTCCACGCAAGGCCTGAAGGATGTGCGCAAGGACTTCTGGCCCCGGCTGCGCCAGGCGGTGCGCCATGGCCTCTCACCCGACGCCGCGCTCGCGGCGCTGACGACCACGCCCGCCCGGCTGCTGAACCAGCCGCGCCTCGGCCGGTTGGCGCCGGGCCAGCTTGCCCATGTCATCGTGGCGCGCGGCGATCTCTTCACCGACGATCAAGCCGAGGTGGAGCTCAGCTTCGTCGACGGCCTGCCGCTGCCCACGCCGGCCTGGCAACGCTTCGACGCCCGCGGCGGCTGGAGCGTGCAACCCGCGGGCGGCTCGGCGTTGAGCTGGCAGATCGCCGGCAGCCGCGAACAGCCGACGCTGAGCGTGGACGGCAAGGCCTGCAGCCTGCAGCAGCGCGGCCCCGAGTTGCTGCTGCGCTGGCCCTGCGATGGCGGCGCGACACAAACTCTGCGTCTGCTCGGCCAGGGTGACCGGCTCAGCGGCGCGCTGACCCTGGCCGACGGGCGCACCCAGGCCTGGACGGCGACACGAACCCAGCCCTTCGACAGCCCCGCCAAGCCCGCGCCCGAGGTGCGCCCGGCCACGGCAGCCCTCACCTATCCCGCCGGCGCCTTTGGCCGCGAGGCGCCACCGCCCCGCCCGACGGCGGTGCTGGTGCGCAACGCCACGCTCTGGACGAGCGCGGCGGCCGGCACCTTGAGCGGCGCTGACATGCTGGTGCGCGATGGCCGCATTGCCGCAATCGGCCGCAACCTGACGGCGCCCGCCGACGCCGTCGTGATCGACGCCAGCGGCCGGCATGTCACACCGGGCCTGATCGACGCGCACTCGCACACCGCCATCAACGGCGGCGTCAATGAGTTCTCGCATGCGATCACGGCCGAGGTGCGCGTCGGCGATGTGCTGGATGCGACCGACATCAGCCTGTACCGCCAGCTTGCCGGCGGCGTCACCACGGCCAACCTGCTGCACGGCTCGGCCAACCCAATCGGCGGCCAGAACCAGGTCATCAAGCTGCGCTGGGGCGAGCCGGCCGAGGCGCTGAAGTTCGAAGGGGCCAGGCCCGGCATCAAGTTCGCGCTCGGCGAGAACGTCAAGCGCGCGAACTTCCCCGCTTTGGCCGGCCCGCCGCGCTACCCGTTCTCGCGCATGGGCGTCGAGCAGATCATGCGCGACGCCTTCCTGGCCGCCCAGGCCTACCGCGACCGCCTCAAGGCCGACCCGTCGACCCGGCGCGACCTGCAGCTCGACGCCCTGGTGGAGCTGCTGGAGCGCAAGCGCGTCATCCACATCCACAGCTACCGGGCCGACGAGATCCTGATGTTCGCGGCCCTGGCCCGTGAGTTCGGCCTCGAAGTGGCAACCTTCCAGCATGTGCTGGAGGCCTACAAGGTCGCGCCCGAAATCGCCGCACTGGGCGCGGGCGCATCGGGCTTCTCGGATTGGTGGGCCTACAAGGTCGAGGTGCAGGATGCCATCCCCTACAACGGCGCGATGACGCACCGCGCCGGCGTGGTGACCAGCTTCAACTCGGACAGCGACGAACTTGCGCGGCGCCTCAACACCGAGGCCGCCAAGGCCTTGCGCTACGGCGGCAAGGCCTGGGGCATGAGCGAAGCCGAGGCGCTGCAGTTCGTGACCCTCAACCCGGCCCGGCAGTTGCGCATCGACCACCGCGTGGGCTCGCTGGAAGTGGGCAAGGACGCCGACTTCGTCGTCTGGAGCGCCCACCCGCTGTCCAGCGCCGCGCGTGCCGAGCAGACCTGGATCGACGGCCGCCGCTTCTTCGACCTGACGGAAGACGCCCGGCTGCGCGAACGCGACCGCGCCGAACGCGAACGCCTCGTGGCCCTGGCCCTGCCCGAGCGCGCCAAAGCCGGCACGGGCACCGAAGGCCGCCCGCCCACACCCGCATCGGCCCTGCTGGACCAGCTTGAGCTGCAGCGCTGGCTGCATGGCAGCAGCCGCGACCGCCACAGCTACTTCGCCGGCGATGCCTGGCATGAATGCACCCTGGACACGCATTGACCGACATGACGCCGCGCCACTCCTACCCTCACCCGAGACCGCGCCGGGCCACACGCTGCGCCGCCCTGATCGGTGCTCTGATCGGTGCTCTGATCGGCGCCCTCACCAGCATGCCGGCGGCCGCCACCCCGGACACCCCGCCGCCGCCGCAGCGTGAGGCCTTGATGCTGCGCCACGCCACGCTGCATCCGGTCAGCGGGCCGGTCATGGCCAACGCCAGCCTGCTGATCGAGGGCGGCAAGATCCGCGCGATCGGCGGCGCCGACCTGCCGGCCCCGCCGGGCGCCCGCAGCCTGGACCTGGGCGGCCGCCACGTCTACCCCGGCTTCGTCGCGGCCGACACCAGCCTGGGCCTGGCCGAGATCCGCTCGGTCAACGCCAGCACCGATGTGGCCGAGACCGGGCCGCTGAATCCGAATGCGCGCTCGCTGATCGCCTTCAATGCCGACAGCGAACTGCTGCCCGTGACCCGCGGCGGCGGCGTGCTGACCGCGCTGTCGGCCCCCGAGGCCAGCCCGCAGGGCCTGATCGCCGGCACCTCGGCCGTCATGCAGCTCGAAGGCTGGAACTGGCAGGACATGGCGCTGACCCCGGCCTTCGCGCTGCACATCACGCTGCCGCGCATGCGCCTGAACAGTGCCCTGCTGCCCGGCGCACCCGAGGCGCGGCTGGCCGACATCCGCCGCTCAACCGAGGCCCGGCTCAAGCTGCTTGACGAGGCTTTCGATGCCGCCAAGGCCTATGGCCGCGCCCGCGCGGCCGACGCCAGCCAGCCGGTGGACACACGCTGGGAGGCACTGCTGCCGGTGCTGCCACCGGCGGGCGGCGGCACCCCGGCACGGCCGGTGGTCATCCATGCCGATGACCTGGCCCAGATCCGCTTTGCGCTGGACTTCGCCGCCCGCCATGGGCTGCGCCTGATCCTGACCGGCGGCGCCGATGCCTGGCGCGTGGCCGACCAGCTGAAGGCCCGCGGCGTGCCGGTCATCATCGACGGCCTGCAGCGCCTGCCGCTGCGCCGCGACGACCCGCCGGACGCCCTCTTCCGGCTGCCGGCCCTGCTCAGCGCCGCGGGCGTGCGCTACTGCATCAACAACGGCGGCCGGGATGCGTCCAACACCCGCAACCTGCCGTTCGAAGCCGCCCAGGCCCGCGCCTACGGCCTCAGCGACGACGAGGCCTTGAAGGCCGTCACGCTCTACCCGGCCCAGATCCTTGGCGTGGACGACCGCCTGGGCTCGCTGGAGGTCGGCAAGCTCGCGACCCTCTTCGTCGCCGATGGCGACCCGCTGGAGCCCGCCACCCGCATCGAACGGGTCTTTGTGCGCGGGCGCGAGCTGGAACTGGTGGACCGGCAGACGGCGCTGCGAGACAAGTACCTGAAGCGGCCCTGAGCGCCGTCCACGAGGAACGGCCGGCGCGCGGCCGGCCCCTCGCGCCGCTCACGGAGCAATCTGCTCCGCGTAGTCGTACAGCGCGCCCAGGATTTCCTGGCTGCGCTCATCGTCGGCACTTTCGCCGAGCACGTCGATGCGCTCCATGAAGGCCGACAGCGTCTGCGCGCCGCCCTCGCCGTCGTGCAGGCGGCCACTGCGGTGCGCCTGCCAGCGCTCGGCCTCGGCGGGCGACAGGCTCGCCGGGAAGTTGCGGGCCCGCCAGCGGAACACGAGTTCGTCCAGCCGCGCATCCTGAAACGCCAGCTTGCCCTCGGCGGCGCGCTCGGCCAGTTGCTCGGGCGTCATCATGCGGGCGCGGTTGAGTGCGCGGCGGTCGTCGTTGCCGATGAAGCCGCCATACAGGTCTTCGTCCACGTCGGACGTCGCGAAGGGCTCACGCTGGAAGACCTCATGCCACAGGCCATCGAGCAGCCGCCCCTGCTCGGCCAGCCGGCGGGCATGGGCCAGCTGGGCGTCGAGGTCCAGGGCCCAGCGCTCGGCCATCGCCGGGCTCAAGGTCTTCAGGTTGCCGATGACGATGGGGCTCTTGTTGACATGGATGGTCTTGATCGGCAACCGCGTGACGCCTTCGGGCAGGGCCTCCTGCTTCGTGAACATCCGCTCGCGGATGGCCGCGGCATTCAAGCTCAGCAGTTCGTCGGGCGGCGTGGCGCAGTCCCACACGATGAGCTCGTTCTTGTTGGTCGGGTGCGGCGCCAGCGGCCAGACCAGCGCGATGCAGCCGCGCTCCGGCCCATACATGCCCGAGATGTGCAGGAAGGGCATGCCCTTGGACTGGGCGCTGGCGATCTCATCCCACACCGCCTGCTTGCCGCGCAGCTTCAGGCAGAAGTCCCACAGCTTGGGCTGCGCGTCGCGCAGCCTGCGGGCCAGGGCCACGGTGGCGCGCACGTCGGACAGCGCATCGTGGGCCGCCTCGTGGGCCAGGCCATTGGCGGCGGTCAGATGCTCCAGCTTGAAGCTCGGGCGGCCGTCCTCGTGCTTCGGCCATTCGAGGCCCTCGGGCCGCAGCGCATAGGCGCAGCGCACGACGTCGAGCAGGTCCCAGCGGCCGCAGCCGTTCTGCCATTCGCGGCCATAGGGGTCGATGAGGTTGCGCCAGAACAGATGGCGCGTCACCTCGTCGTCGAAGCGGATGGAGTTGTAGCCCACGCCGACCGTGCCAGGCAGGGCCAGCACGGTCTCGATGGCCGCCGCGAACTCATGCTCGGGCACGCCGCGCTGCAGGCAGTGCTGGGGCAGGATGCCGGTCAGCAGGCAGCTCTCCGGGTCGGGCAGGTAGTCGGGCGCCGGCTGGCAGTAGAGCATCAGCGGCTCGCCGATCTCGTTGAGCTCGGCATCGGTGCGCAGGCCGGCGAACTGGGCGGGCCGGTCGCGGCGCGGCACGCGGCCGAAGGTCTCGTAGTCGTGCCAGAAGAAGGTCAGGTCGCTCATGCATGCACCATACCGCTATCCTGGGCGCCATGAAGCTGCACCTCGGCGTCCTCGCCCTCCTGATGCCCCTGGCGGCCCTGGCCGATGACACCGCAGAGTACAAGCTCACGCTCGGCAACTACCGCTACGACGCCGGCTACAGCGGCCAGGATGTCAACCTGCGCCGCCGTGCGGGCGACACGAACGCCTGGCTGGCGGTCTACCGCGACCGCGAGTTCGGGCAGCAGGCCCGCACCGGGGTCGACACGTCGATCGAGCTGGCCGATGCACTCGCGCTGCAGCCCTCGGTACAGGCGGCCACGCGCGGCTTCCTGGGCGGCAGCATCAACCTGCAGTGGGGCGCCACCTGGTTCGGCCTCGTCGGCTGGGGCCGCACCAACCTGAGGCCCTACTACAACCTGAACTGGGACCCCAACGACGCCGTCACCATCGGCCTGGGCTGGCGTGGCGACGGCGGGCGCACCGTCTCGGTCACGCTGATCGCCGACGACAGGCTGCACACCCACCAGCGCGACCTGCATCTGTTCGGCCGCTGGCCGCTGGGCGAGAGCCTGCGGCTGACGCTGGACCTGATGCACAAGAGCGGCCTCGGCGGGGACGACGGCAGCCTCGCGGTGCGCGCCTGGGGCTGGAGCGCGACACTGGACTGGCCCGCCTGGTTTCTGAGGCTGGCCCACGACCCCAAACAGAATTTTTCCGGTCTGGACGCCGACCGCTTGTCGATCGGCCTGCGCTTCTGATGCGCGTCGTCGCGCAGACGCTTGCCGGATCGACACCGTCGCGCAAGCCAGTTGCGCTACCGTTTCGTGATGCGCATCCTCCTCGTTGAAGACGACGCCACGCTGAACCAGGTCGTCAGCCGCAGCCTGGCCGACCAGGGTCACCATGTCGACGTGGCCGCCACGGCCGAGCAGGCCCGCTGGCTGTGGCGGGTCCAGGGCTTTGACGCCGTGCTGCTGGACCTGAGCCTGCCCGACGGCAGCGGCCTGCAACTGCTGCGCGATGCACGCGGGCGCGGTGACCGCACACCGGTGCTGATCCTCACCGCCCGCAACCGCACCGAGGAGCGCATCGCCGGCCTGGACGCTGGCGCCGACGACTACCTCGGCAAACCCTTCGACCTGGCTGAGGTGGAGGCCCGCCTGCGCGCGCTGGTGCGGCGGCGCCTGGACCTGGACGATCGTGTCAGCGTCGGCCGCCTCAGCCTGGACCGCCGCACCCAGCGCCTGTTCATCGATACCGAACCGTTGCAGCTGCCGGCCCGCGAGTTCGCGGTGCTGTGTGAGCTGCTGTCGCCTCCGGGGCGGGTGGTCAGCAAGGCGGCCCTGGCCGACAAGCTGTCGGACTTCGACGACCTGCTCGCCGCCAACGCACTGGAGGCCTTCATCAGCCGGCTGCGCAAGAAGCTGCAGGGCAGCGGCGCCGGCATCCGCACCTTGCGCGGCCTGGGCTATCTGATCGAGGTCGAGGCTTGAGCGCAGAGCCCTCCAGCCACAGGGTGTCGCTGCGCCGCCGGTTGGTCCAGCATGTCACGCTGCCCCTGCTGCTGACCTGGGGCATCGGGTCGGCGCTGGCGCTGGGCATCGCGGCCTATTTCACCCAGCGCGCCTTTGACCGCACGATGCTGGATGCCGCCTATCTGCTGTCGACCCATCTGGCCCAGCAGGACGGCCGCTGGGTGCTGAACATGAGCGCCGACGACATCCGCACCGTGCTGTTTGACCAGAGCGAGCGGGTCTATTTCGCGGTGCAGAGCCGCGACGGCCGGGTCATCGCCGGCCATACCGGACTCCACCCGCCACCGGCCGATGACGACGCCGAAACCCGCTACACCGATCTCTACTACCAGGGGCACAGGCTGCGTGCCGTCGTGTTGCAGCGCCGCGAGCCCCGGCTGCAGATCGTCGTCGCGCAAACGACGACCACCCGCAGTGCGCTGTTACGCCAGCTGGTGACCTACTCGATCGCGCCCCAGGTGCTGCTGCTGCTCGGCCTGGTGGTCTGGCTGCGGCGCGTGGTCAACCGCGACCTGCAGCCGCTCTCCCGGCTGCAGGAGCTGGTGCAGGCGCGCGATGCGGCCGACCTCTCACCGCTGCCGCGCGAGCTGCTCGCCGATGCCGCTTCGCGCGACGTGCATGGCCTGGCGAGCGCCATCGATGCGCTGCTGGGCCGGGTGGCCGAGGGGGTGGCGGCGCAGCGCGAGTTCGCCGGCAATGTCGCCCACGAACTGCGCACGCCGCTGGCCGGCATCCGCGCGCTGGCCGAGTACGGCCTGGCCCAGCAGCAGCCGGCGCGCTGGCGCGAGCAATTGCAGGCGGTGCTGGGGCGGCAGCAGCATGCCAGCCGGCTGGTCGACCAGCTGCTCGCGATGGCCCTGGCCAGCGAGACGGGCGCGGTGTTGCAACTGCAGCGCGTCGACCTCGCCGCCTGCGCCCGCGACCGCCTGCTGCAGCTGCTGCCGCTGGCGGACAAGGCCGGCGTCGAGCTTGAGGCCAGTGGCCTGGACGAACCCGCCTGGGTCATGGCCGCCCCGGCCCTGCTCGACGGCCTGCTCGACAACCTGCTCGACAACGCGCTGCGCTACGGGCACCAACCGGGCGCAGCCGGCCAGATCAGGCTCGAGATTGCGCGGGCCAGCGGGCGACTGCTGCTGTCGGTCACCGACCGCGGGCCCGGCATCGGCGCCGAGCAGCGCGAGTCGCTGAAAGCGCGCTGGCGCCAGGGCAGCGATGGCACGCGCCTGGGCCAGGGCGCCGGCCTGGGCCTGTCCATCGTGCAGCGCTATGCCGAGCTGATGCAGGCCGAGTTCGGCCTGGATGCCGGCGATGACGGTACCGGCCTCAAGGCCAGCGTGGCCTTTGCCGCGGCCGCCGAGGAAGGCGTCAGGGCCTGAGCGGCTTCAGCGGCCCCTCGGCATGGTCATGCACCCGGTGGTGCACGGCGGCCACGCATTCGATCTCGACCCGGTAGTCGGACGAGATCAGCCGGGCGCCGATGGTGCTGCGCGCCGGCGTGTGGCCCTGGGGCACCCAGTCATCCCAGACCGAGTTCATCGCCACATAGTCGCCCACCGAGGCCAGGTAGACGCGCGCCTGGACGATGTGGGTCTTGTCGGCCCCGGCGCGCGCCAGCAGCTTGTCGATGAAGTTCAGCACCTGGCGGGTCTGGCCGGTGATGTCGAGGCCGGTGTCCTCGGCGACCTGGCCGGCGATGTAGATCAGCTTGCCGTGGCCCAGGTCCACCACCGTCATCTCGCTGAAGCGCTCCCCCATGTCGAAGCGTGAGATCTCCATCTCATGGTGGCCTCGGCCTTCATCGTGGCATTCGCTGCTGCTCATGGTGCCTCCTGAACCCAGGTTCCCGAGATGGCCTGGCAGAGGGCCACCGCGTCGGACAGCTCAGCGGTGCGGGCCTGCGCGAGTGCGAGGCCAGCCTGCCACTGCGATTGTTCGGCCGCCAGCGCGGCCAGGGGGCTGAGATCGCCCAACCTGACCTGGTCCCGGGCGATGCGCGCGGCACGTTCGGCGGCGCGCAGCACCTCACCCTGGCGGGCGACGAGGCGCCGGTCCCCGTCGGCCGCAGCCAGGCTGTCGGCCACCGACTGGATCGCCTGCAACACGGTCTGCCGGTACAGCGCCGCGGCGGCGTCCCGCTGCGCCCAGGCCGCACGCTCGCGGGCCGCCAGGGTGCCGCCGTCGAACAACGGCTGGGTCAGCCCGCCCGTCAAGCTCCAGAAGCGATTGCTGGACTGGAACAGTTGCGACAGCGTCGACGAGGCCTGCCCGACGCCGGACGCGGTGATGCTGAAGGTCGGCAGACGGTTGGCCCGCGCCACACCGACCAGCGCATTGGCCGAACGCAGGCTGGCCTCGGCCGCGCGCACATCGGGCCGGGTCTCGACGAGGCGGGCCGGCACGGCGGTCGGCAGCTCGGCCGGCAGGCGCAGCTCCGCCAGGCTGAAGCTCGCGTCCAGCGGGTCAGCCGGATACCGCCCAAGCAAAGCGCGCAGCAGATGCCCCTGCTGCGCGAGCTGGCGCTCCAGCGTCGGCAGGTTGGCCTCCAGGCTGGCCAGCTGCAGCTGCTGGGCGCTTTCGTCGGCCTCGGAGGCCGCCCCCAGCCGCCGCAGGCGCTGCGTGATCTCGAGCGCTCGCCGCTGGGTCTCGATCTGGCCGCGCACCAGCCGGGCCTGCTCGCTCAGCCCGGCGCTGTTGATGGCGGCCAGCACGACGTTGGCCGCCACGGTGAGCCGCGTCGCCGACAGGTTCTCGGCCGCCACATCACGCTGCGCGGTCAGGGCTTCGACGTTGCGGCGGGTCAGGCCGAACACGTCCGGACTGAAGCCGACGCTGAGCTGGGCCGTGTGGACCGTGTAGATGTAGGCGTTGTTGGCCAGCGGCGAGGCGTAGACCGACGCGGTCTTTTGGCGGTTCGAGTTCAGGCCCAGGCTGACCTGCGGCAGCGCGACACCCTCCTGAGCCGCCACGGCCTCCTGGGCCGCCCTGAGGTTGGCCTGGCCGGCTTCCACCGTCGGGCTGGCGCGCAGTGCCTCGTCGACCAGACGGTTCAGCTTCTCGGATCCGAAGCGCCGCCACCAGTCACGCTCCAGGTCGGCCGGCACCGCGGCCGGCGCTGCGGCGTCGGAGGCCGTCACGCGCGCCGGCAGGGCCAGCTCGGGCCGGCGGTAGTCGGGACCCACCGCGCAGGCCGCGAGCAGCAGCGGCAGGCAGTACACCAGACGGCTCATCGGCCCCTCCGATCCTGCTGGTCCCAGCCTCTACGCTCGCACAGATGCTCGATCGAGTAGAACAGGCTGGGCAGCACGAACAGCGTCAGCAGGGTGGACACGATCAGCCCGCCCACCACCACCGTCGCCAGGCCGCGCTGCACGTCCGTGCCCACGCCGGTGGCCAGCGCCGCCGGCAGCATGCCGATGGAGGCCACCGTCGCCGTCATCAGCACCGGCCGCAGCCGCTCGGCCGCGGCATGGGTGACCGTTTCGTCCAGCGGCAGGCCCTGGCCGCGCACGCGCCGGAAGTTGGACACCATGATGATGGCGTTCTGCACCGACACGCCGAACAAGGCGATGAAGCCGACCGCGGTGGCGACGTTGAGGGTTTCGCCGGTGACATGGATGGCGATCAGCCCGCCCAGCGTCGCCAACGGCACCACGCCGAGGATCAGCAGGGTCTGGCGCATCTTGCCGAACTGCAGGAAGAGCACGGTGCCCATGGCCAGCAGCACGACGCCGAGGATGACGGTCAGCCGCTCCTGGGCGCGGCGCTGGTTCTCGAACTGCCCCGCCCATTCGAGGCGGTGCTTCTGCGGGTCGAACTTGATCTCCTTGTCGATGCGGGCCTGGGCCTCTTCGAGGTAGGAGGCCAGGTCGCGGTCGCGGTTGTCGATGCGCACGGTGATCTGGCGCTCGTTGAGTTCGTGCGAGATCGTGCTTTCGCCGCTCTGCAGCTTGATCTCGGCGACCAGCGACAGCGGGATGGTGGCGCCGGTGCTGGAGCGCAGCACCATGCGGCCCAGCACCTCGGGGTTGGACTTGAACTCGGGCGGGAACCGCACGCCGACGTTGTAGACCCGGTCCTCGACGTAGACCGAGATGACGCGGGCGCCGCCGACGCCGTTTTGCACGAGGTTGGCGATGTCGGCGACATTGATGCCATAGCGCGCCGCGGCCTCGCGGTTGACCTTGACGACCAGCTGCGGGATCGGCGGCGCCTGGAAGACGGAGGCCGACGCGGTGCCGCGCACCTGCTTGAGCAGATCCACCACCTGTTCCGCGATGCGGCGGTTCTCGGCCAGATCAAAGCCGTAGACGCGCAGCACCAGCGGGCTGTGGGCGCCGCCCACGGCGTCATTGACGCCATCGATGATGGGCTGGCTGATGCCGAAGGAGATGCCGGGGATCTTTTCCAGGCGGGCGCTGACGCGCTTCACCAGCTCGGCCTTGGACTCGCGGTCGGGCCAGGTCTCGTAGGCATGCAGACCCACCGGGGCCTCGATATGCGAGGGCGTCCAGGGGTCGGTGCCGCTGTCATTGCGGCCGAGCTGGGTCACGACATGCTTGACCTCGGGAAACTCCAGCAAGGCCCGACGCACCTCGGCCGCGATCTCGTTGGCCTTGTCCAGCGAGATGCCGCTGGGCATGTCCACCTGCAGCCAGAGCGACCCCTCGTCCAGCTCCGGCAGGAACTCGCGCCCGGCGCTCGCGCCGAGCCCCACCACCGCAGCCAGCACCGCAGCACTGGCGACGATGGCGATCCAGGGCCTGGCGATCAGGTGCACCAGCGCGGCCCGGTAGCGCTCGGTCAGCCAGATCAGCGGCTTGTTGTGGAAGATCTTGCGCGGCTTGCGCAGCGCGACATAGGCCAGGCCGGGAATCAGCGTCAGCGAGCACAGCAGCGCGCCGAACAGCGCGTAGCCGACCGTCCAGGCCATCGGCGTGAAGAGCTTGCCCTCGGCGCGCTGGAAAGCGAACAGCGGGCAATAGGCCAGGATGATGATCAGCGTGGCGAAGAACATCGGCTGGGCCACATGGCTGGTCATTTCCAGCACGTCGGTGCGGGTCAACGGTGCTTCGGGCAGCTCCTCGCGGCGGCGCAGGATGGTCTCGGTGACGACGATGGCACCGTCGACGATGATGCCGAAGTCGATCGCGCCCAGCGACAGCAGATTGGCCGGCATGCCGGTCCAGGTCATGAAGATGAAGGTCGTGACCAGCGCGATCGGGATGGCCACCGCTGCCACGAGGGCGCTGCGCGGGCTGCCGAGGAACAGGATCAGCACGATGCAGACCAGGCCGATGCCCTCCAGCACGGTGTGCGTGACCTTGTCGACCGTCAGCTTGACCAGATCGTCACGGTCGGCGTAGGGCACCAGCTTCACGTCCATCGCGGCAAGCCGCTTCTGCAGCTGCTCGACCTTTTGATGCACCCCTTCCAGCACCCGCGACGGGTTCTGGTACTTGAGCATCAGCACGATGCCTTCGATGGAGTCCGGGTTGAGGTTCTTGCCGAGGATGCCTTCACGCTCCTGGTGGCCGATCTGCAGCCGCCCCAGATCCCGCACCAGCACCGGGTTGCCGTCCTTCTGGGTCACGACGACGGTGCCCAGGTCATTGAGCTCGTGGATCTGGCCAATGGCGCGCACGACATAGCCCTGCTCGCCGCGCACCACGCGGCCTCCACCGGCATTGACGCTGTTGGCATTGATGGCGCTGATGACGTCCTGCAGCGTCAGGCCGAACTGCGCCAGCTTGACCGGGTCGACCTCGAGCTGGAACTCCTTGGTGAAGCCGCCGAAGTTGGTCACGTCGACGACGCCCGACACCTCCTTGAGCGCGGGCACGACGATCCAGCGCTGGATCTCCGACAGCTCCATCAGGTTGCGGCTGTCCGATTCCAGCGTGTAGCGCAGGATCTCACCACCGGGGCCGGACACCGGGCCCAGGCCCGGCGTGATGCCCGGCGGCAGCGTCACCGTGCCGATGCGCTCCAGCACCCGCTGGTTGGCGAAATAGTCCTCGGTGCCGTCCTTGAAGACCAGCGTGATCAATGACAGCGCGAAGGTCGAACTGGAGCGGATCGTGACCAGGCCCGGCGTGTTGCGCAGCGCGCGCTCCAGCGGGATGGTGATCTGCTGCTCGACCTCCTCGGCCGCCAGGCCGGGCACCTGGGTGGTCACCACCGTCGTCACATCGCCGATCTCGGGGTAGGCCTCCACGGTCATGTTGACCCAGCAGAAATACCCGTAGGCGGTCAACAGCGCGGCGATGACCCAGATCAGCTGGCGGCGCTTGAAGCAGAGCTGGATGAGGAGATTAATCATTCAGCAGCACACCGCCACGCACCACGATGCGCTCGCCACCATTCAGGCCGCTGCGCACGCGCACCTGGTTGCCATCCTCACTGCCCAGCAGCACGACGCGGGACTTGAAGGTCCAGGGCGCGGACTCGATGAACACCAGCACCTGATCGTTGTTCATGACCAGCGCCGACTGCGGCACCACGGGCTGCACCGGCTGCGACACGGCGAATTTCGCGGTCGCGAACATATTCGGGCGCAGACGACCGTCCGCGTTCGGAACCCGCGTGCGCACGCGGGTGCGCCGCGTGTCGGCCTCGACCACGCTGGCGATGGACTGCACGGTCGCCTTGATGGGCTGATCGGGGAAGGCATTGACCGTGGCCAGCAGCGGTGCGCCCACCTTGATCTGCGCCAGCCAGGCCTCGGGCACCAGGGCCGTGAGGTAGACCGCGTCGAGGTTGACGATGGACATCAGCGGCGCCGTCAGGTCGTTGATGACGCTGCCGACACCCACCGACAGGCTGTTCACCGACCCCGAGGTCGGCGCCTGCACGACGAGCTGGGCCTGCCGCGGCTCGGTGCCCGGCACCAGGCCGAGCGCCCTCAGCCGGCCCTCGGCGCGGTCCTGTTCGGCCTGCGCCTGGGCCAACTGGCTTTGCGCGGTCTCCACGTCCTTCTCGGCGCTGCCGCCTGCGGCAAGCACCTGGCGCGCGCGCTCCAGCGTCTTCTGCGCCAGCGCGCGCTGATCGCGCGCCTTGGCGGCATCGCTGACGGCCAGCATCAGGTCCGACGACCGCAGCACCGCCAGCACCTGGCCCTTGCGCACCGTGTCGCCGACCTTGACCTTGAGCTCGACCACGGTGCCGCTCAGCGGCGCCAACACCTGCAAGGAGCTGGCCGGGTCGGCCTCCACAACGGCGGGCACGCTCAGCTCATGCGGCAAGCCGGCGGTCTTCACCGTGTCCACCGCGATGCGCGAGCGCAGCGGCGACGACTCGGGCACGAAGAGCGCGTCGCCCTTGCGCACCAGCATGTCCTGCGCGGCCTCGGCCGCCACGGCCAGGGCCAGCATTGCGGTGGCGGCAAGCACCGCTCGGCATCGGCGCCAAGCCTGCGATGCCGGCCGTTGGGTCAGTCTCTTCACTGTGGGAACTCGCAAACGGTGGAAGTCGCCGGCACCGAACACCCTGCTCGACCAGCGCTGGCACTGTAGCCAAACCGCAGCGCCGAACGCCCTTGCACCGCCATCATTTAAACGTGTGGACAGCCGCGCGAAGGCTTGGCGGCGCCGGGCACCGAGGGCCGGTTCAGTCCAGCGGCCATTCGACGATGGACTTCAACGTCCAACGCTCACTGACCGGGCTGAGGCCGCGGCCCAGCCCCAGATTGAAACCCCAGCGCTTGGCGGTGCGGTCCAGCACCACGAAGAGCTGCCTGTCTTGAGCGGACCCCGATGACAGCTGGCCCACCGTGCCCAGGCCGGCATAGTGCTCGACGCCCACGGCCCAGTCGGCGCTCAAGCTGCGGGCCAGCTTGGTGCCGAGGTGTACATCGGGGCTGCGCCCGCGCTGGCCGTCCGACAGGCCCAGGCCGAGCGTCGGGTTGACGGCGAACAGCCATTCCCGCGTCCGGTAGCCGGCAATGAAACGCGCCTCGGCCGTGGACCTCACCTCGGTGTAGCGCCGCCCCAGGCGCGACAGCTCGATGTTGACGCCGGCGAACCCGCCGACGCCATCCTGGGTTTGCAGCGGCAGGTATTTGAGCCGCAGTTTGATCCCGGCCACGCGCGGCCCGTCCGCGTCGGTCACGGTCGGCAGGTAGGCACCGAGCTCCAGGGTCCGGGTCCAGCCGAGTGAAAACTCGGGCGTCAGCCGCAGCGCATGCAGACCCGGTGCGCCGGGTGGCCGCACATCGCCCTCTCGGCCGCGGAGCGTCGTGTTGGCATGCAACTCCAGCCCGACCTCCCCGGGCGCGTTGATCGCATCGTCGTAGACCTGGATCTCGTCGTGCAGTTCGGCGCGCGCCAGCGGGCCGGCCAGCAGGCACAGCAACGATGCGAGCGCACGCCACCCGCCCCAGCGCGTCGACATCAGCGCTTTCTGACGACGACGCTGCCGATCGAATAGCCGGCACCGAAGGAGCAGATCACACCTGCATCGCCGGCCTGCAGGTCGGCGCGGTGGTGATGGAAGGCGATGATGGAACCGGCCGACGCGGTGTTGGCGTACTCGTCCAGGATCAGCGGCGCGACCTCGCTGCCGGCCTCGCCGCCGGCGAGCTTCTTGATCACCAACTGGTTCATGCCCTGGTTGGCCTGGTGCAGCCAGAAGCGGCGCATCCGCGTTGGCTCCAGGCCCAGCCTGGCCAGATGCGCCTCGATGTGCGCCGCGGCCATCGGCACCACTTCCTTGAAGACCTTGCGGCCCTCCTGGTAGAAGGTCAGGTCCCGGGCATTGGGATCGCGGTCCTCGGCGCGGTTCATGAAGCCGAAGTTGTTGCGGATATTGCTGCTGAACTGCGTCGCGAGCTGGGTGCCGAGGATCTCCCAGGTGTCCGCGCCGGTGGCCGTGTCGGCGCGTTCGACGACCAGCGCGGTGCAGACATCGCCGAAGATGAAATGGCAGTCGCGGTCGCGCCATTCCAGATGGGCCGAGGTGATCTCGGGGTTGACCACCAGCACGCACTTCGACGCGCCGGAGCGCACCGCGTTGAAGGCCTGCTCCAGCGCAAACGTGGCCGACGAGCAGGCCACGTTCATGTCGAAGCCGTAGCCCCCGGCGCCCAAGGCCTGCTGGATCTCGACCGCCATCGCCGGATAGGCGCGCTGCATATTGGCGCTGGAGCACAGCACCGCGTCGACATCGGCACCGGTCTTGCCCGCCTGGGCAAGGGCCTGCCGGGCCGCGTCAACCGCGATCTCGGCCATCAGCGAGAGCTCGTCATCCGCGCGCGGCTTGAAGCGCGGGTACATCCGGGTGGGGTCCAGCACGCCGTCCTTCTCGATGACATAGCGTTGCTTGATGCCCGAGGCCTTTTCGATGAACTCGACGCTGGAGTGCGTCAGCGCCTGGCGCTCGCCCGCCGCGATGGCCTCGGCATGCTGCGCGTTCTGCAGGTCGGCATAGCGGTTGAACGCCTCCACCAGCTCCGCATTGGTGATGACGTGGGGCGGGCGGTAGAGGCCGGTGCCGCTGATGACCACTGCGGGAAGGGAAGTTTGCATAGGGAAGGCGGCAACCACCGCCGGCGCTGAGATGTGAAGCGCGCAATTTTAGGAGCCCGCACGGCTGCCGCCCATGCCCGGGCAGCCTGCGTAGAATCAATCACCGGGCCCAAATTTTGTCTTCGGCCCGGCGCGTCGCGCCTGAACCTCGCCAGCGAGTTCAGCCCGTGACGCAGCGGCCAGCAGGCCGTCGGGGGCGCCCGCCCTCATGCCGAAGCAAGTCAAGCGCTCGCAGCCCAGGTCGCGCACTGCATGAACGCGCGCCGCAACTGTGAACACCCCTGACATGGAAATCTTCGACTACGACAACATCCTGCTGCTGCCGCGCAAATGCCGCGTCGAAAGCCGCTCGGACTGCGACACCTCGGTGCAGTTCGGCCCGCACCGCTTCAAGCTGCCGGTGGTGCCGGCCAATATGAAGACGGTGGTGGACGAACCCATCACCGCGATGCTGGCCCGCGAGGGCTACTTCTACGTGATGCACCGCTTCGACCTGGACAGCCTGGCCTATGCCCGCTCGATGCGCGACCAGGGCCTGCTGGTGTCGCTGAGCGTGGGCGTCAAGCCGGCGGACTACGCGCTGGTCGAACAGCTCGCGGCGGAAGGGCTGGGCGCCGACTACCTGACCATCGACATCGCCCACGGTCACGCCGACAGCGTGCAGCGCATGATCGCCCACATCAAGCAGCAGCTGCCCGAGACCTTCGTCATCGCCGGCAATGTCGGCACGCCCGAGGCTGTCATCGATCTTGAGAACTGGGGCGCCGACGCGACCAAGGTGGGCGTGGGCCCCGGCAAGGTCTGCATCACGCGGCTCAAGACCGGCTTCGGCACCGGTGGCTGGCAGCTGTCGGCGCTGAAATGGTGTGCCCGCGTCGCCACCAAACCCATCGTCGCCGACGGCGGCATCCGCCATCACGGCGACATCGCCAAGAGCGTGCGCTTCGGTGCCAGCATGGTGATGATCGGCTCGCTGTTCGCCGGCCACGAGGACTCGCCGGGCCAGACCGTCGAGGTCGACGGCAAGCTCTACAAGGAGTACTACGGCTCGGCGTCCGACTTCAACAAGGGCGAGTACCGGCATGTGGAAGGCAAGCGCATCCTGGAGCCGGTCAAGGGCCGACTGTCGGACACGCTGCGCGAGATGCAGGAGGACCTGCAAAGCTCGATCTCCTACGCCGGCGGCACGCAGTTGATGGACCTGAAAAAAGTCAACTACGTGATCCTCGGCGGTGAGAACGCGGGTGAACATTTGTTCATGTGAGTCCCTGCGGAACGCGGGGGCGCACCTCGCGCGCAGCGCGAGACCCGCGTTCCGGCGCAGCCAGAACGCGGGTGAACATCTTTTCATGTGAGCCCCTGCGGAACGCGGGGGGCGCACCTCGAGTGCAGCGCGAGACCCTCGTTCCGGCGCAGCCAGAACGCGGGTGAAGATCTGTTCATATGATCGCCGCAGCCGAACACTGCAGCGCAGCCGGGCCGCCGGCCTTCAGCTGAAACGCACGCTCGCCTCGAAGCCCGGGGCCGCATTGCGCAGCTCCAGCCGGCTGCCATGCGCCTCGGCCACGAGGCGGCACAAGTACAGGCCCAGGCCCACACCGCCCTCACCGCGGGTGCGCGCTGCATCGGGGCGGTAAAAGGGCTGGCCCAGTTCGGGCAGGGCCTCGGGTGGCACGCCGGGGCCGAAGTCGCGCACCGTGAGCCGCACGCCCTCCCCCTCCCGCACCAGCGTGAGCTGCACCTCACCGCGGCTGGCATCGTTGTGGCGCAGCGCGTTGTGCACGAGGTTGCGCAGCAGCAGTTGTATGCGCAGCCGGTCCAGCGGCGGCGTCGGCAGGTCGGGCTCGATCTGCAGCACCATGCCCGGCTGAGCATGCTCGCGCACCAAGGCGGCGAGGTCGCAGTCGGCCAGTTGCAGCGCGCTGTGGCCGCTTCCCAGCCGCTCGCTCTCCAGCAGCCCGGTGATCAGGTCGCGCATCTGGGCCAGCTCGCCGAGCAGCGCATCGCGCGACGGTCCCTCGCCGACCAGCTCGGCATGCAGCCGGGCCCGGGTCAGCGGGCTGCGCAACTCGTGGCTCAGGGCCAGCAACAGCGCGCGCTTGCCGTCCAGCATGGCCTGGATGTCGGCCGCCATCTGGTTGAAGCGCATCGCCAGGTCGCCGATCTCGTCGCGGTGGATGACCGGCACCCGGTGCGAAAACTCGCCGCGCCGGAAGGCCTCGGCTCCCAGCACCAGCGCATGCAGCGGCTGCACCACGTGGCGGATCATCGCGAACGCGACGCCGGTGACCAGCAGCAGCGCCGGCAACGCCCACAGCAGGCCGAAACGCCCTTGCATCGAGGTCCACAGGATGACGCTGCTGGCACAGGCCAGCACGACGAAGACGACGATCAGCCGCGCGCCCAGCGAGTGCCTGAACTGCCTGCGCTGCCGGTGCCAGCGCTGGTGCCAGCGGTGGCGGATCCGCCAGCGGTAGTCCCCGTCGCGCTGCAGACGTGCGAGCCGCCGGGCACGCTTGTTCTGCTTGCGCTCCCAGCGGTGGCGCCAGCGGTGGTCATAGGGGTGGTGGGGTCTCATGGCGATGGCGGCAGCGCGAAACAGTAACCGGCGTTGCGCAGCGTCTTCAGTGCGACCAGCGGCTCCAGCTTGCGGCGCAGCCGGCTGACGAGGATGTCCACCGCCCGGGTGAACAGCTCGGCCTCCTGGCCGCGCAGTCGGTTCAGGATGTCGTCCCGGGAGAACACCCGGCCGGGCTCACGGGCCAGCATCAGCAGCAGCTCGTATTCGGTGCCGGTCAGCTCGACCAGGCCTCGGTCGCAGCGCACCTCGCGCCGCGCGGTATCGATCTCCAGCCCCTCGAAGCTGAGCCTGGCCGATGGCGGGGCCACGGTGGCTGCGGCCATCGGCGTCAGCCGCGTGCGGCGCAGGATGGTCTGCAGCCGCGCGGCCAGCTCGCGGGGCTCGAAGGGCTTGGGCAGGTAGTCGTCCGCGCCGAGCTCCAGGCCGACGACACGGTCGGTCAGGTCGCCACGCGCGGTCAGCATCAGCACCGGCATGTCGCGCCAGGGCGCGCTGCTGCTGCGCAGCTGCTTGCAGAACTCGAAGCCATCCAGCTCGGGCAGCATGCCGTCGAGGATGAGGGCATCAAAGCGCTCCGCGCCCAGCCGGGCCAGCGCGGCGCTGGGCCGGGTGACGGCCTCGAGCTGCAGGTCAAAGCGGGCCAGGTATTGCGCCAGCGGCCCGGCCAGGGCCTCGTCATCGTCGATCAGCAGCAGTCGGTGCATGGCGGGGATTATTGGCATCGGCACGCATCAACGTGATGGCGCGCTCTGGGCAGGCACGAACGCAGTGGCCGCAGGCCTCGCAGGCCGAGGCGCGGGGCGTGAACGCCTGCTGCCAGCCATGGGCCCAGCCCTTGAGCTGGCCGACGAGGCTCAGCGAGCGCCGCTCGGCCGGTTCCAGGGTGCCGAGGCTGAACACGCCGAAGGGGCAGACCGCGACGCAGTCACCCTTGCCCTCGCAGCGGTTGCGGTCGATGCGCGGCACGAGGCGGCCGGGCGGCTGGGTACCGCAGTGCGCGTCCATCATGCGTCGTTGCCGCGCCGGCGGGCATGGCTGACGCGGCGCCACATGAAGCGCAGCACCTGGCGCTGCTCGGCATCCAGCGCGTCGAAGAACGCCGCGAACGCACCGATCAGGCCGGGGCCAGCAGCACGCAGCGCGTCGAGCCTGGCGTCCAGCAACTGCTGGGCCGAGGCCTGCGCAAACCGCTCGCCGGCGATCAGGCCGGCCAGCTCGGGACCGCGGGCCAGGCCCTGCAGCGCCTGACGCTGCTGCTGGAGCTCGTTCAACCAGGCGCCGAGGAGACGCTGCTGCTCGTCGTCCAGGTCCAGCTTGGCGGCCGCTCGGGCGACGAGGTGGCCGGCCATGCCGTCAGCGTGACGGCCGAAAGCGTGGCCATGGCGGCCGTGGCCCCGGTGGTGAGGATGGAAATCGTGATGTGCGTGCCAGCGACGAAAAAAGTTCATGGCGTGCTCTCGGGGCGCTCAAGGCCCGGTGGTTGGGATGGCACTCATGATTCCCGGGCCGGCAGCGCCGTGCATCTCGACGCGGTATCGCCGGGTTTCGTTTTGTATCGCCCCGCGGGAGCGGCGCTGCACACCGCCCCCAACACGACCCGGAGCGGCCCGGCCGCCTGACAGTTCCGCGGCTCAGCGCGCAAACGCCAACAGCAGTTTCAGCAGGGCCGGCTGGCGGTTTGTGGCGGTCTTGTCGAAGAGGTTGCTCATATGGGTGCGCACCGTCGCGACCGACACGCCGAGGATGGCGCTGATGCTGTCGACCGAGGCCCCGCGCACGAACTCACGCGCCACACGGCATTCCGCCGGCGTCAGCGCATAGACGCGGGTCAGCGTGTCGACATCGAGCTCCAGCCGGGCCGACGGATCGACGAAGAAGAGAATGGCGCTCGGCGGCACCCTGTGCTCGCCCAGTAGCTCGTTGGCACCGGTCAGTGGCGAGCCCCGCACCATCAATGGCGGCCGGCCGTCCGCGCGAGCCACTTGCGCCGCCAGCGTGAAGTGTTCGGGCCGGTGGATGTCGCCGCCCAGCGACTGGCGCACCAGCCGGTCGAGTTCCGATTGCGATCGATGGCCGCCGGTTGCGCGCAGCCAGCCCATGTCGTCATTCGCCGCACCGGCCGACAGCGTGACGCCGTCGCGCTCGGCAAACAGGCGGTGCGCAGCGTCGTTCACAAACCGGACCTGTCCCCGCGCCCCCAACAGCACCAGCGGCGCCGCCAGTCGGTTCAAGGCCTGGAGGCTGCTGGCGGCACGAAAATCGGCATCGCGCAACTTGAACATCGTGCCCAGGGCCAGGGACAGGTGGCGCGTGATCAAGGCATGCAGGCTGCGGTGCTGGTCATCGAAGCGCTTGCCGTCGGGTGGGTTGAAGACCGAGCACACCGTCGGCAGCAAATCGGCATCGCTGCCGTCGAAGACGATGCCCGCGCAAAGCCAGCGGACGCCCTCGTGAACCAGGAAGTCCCGGTAAAAGGTCGAGCGTGTCAGCTCTTCATCGGGCACGAGGTCATCACCGAGATAGGCCGCGCCATTGCGCAACAGCCCGCGCTCGAGGCTGGCGCGGTTCCAGACATCCTCGTGCACGTATTTCTGGCCCCAGGTCTGCAGGCTCCGCTCGCTCAGGTTGAAGGGGACGATGAAGCCGCCCGCACGGGGCGCGGTCGAAGGCGTGAGCAGGGCGGCCGAGGCGGCGCCCTGCAGCCGGGCAATGCGCTCGACCGCCGTCGGCCAGCGCTCGGGTTTCAAAGCCGCTGCGTAGATGGCTTCGACGGTTTCACTGAAATCCACCAGTTGGCGTTCGTCCATGCTCGGTCTAGCTTGAGTTCCCTGCGTTGCCTGACCGCAGCCGGCGCGGCTGCAACGCACCATCCGCAGCGCCGCTGAGGCAACGACCGGCGTCGGGCTGGGACACCGCGGCGCCAGCATCGAGGGCAGCCGGAATGTAGCGGCAGCGCGGCATGCACCCCCACCCCTAAAATTCGCAGCCCTTCTCCCGAACACCTGCTCCGCGCATGGAGCCAGCCGAGACCGCCCCGTGACCGAACTTGCCAAGTCCTTCGAACCCGCCGCCCTGGAAGCCCACTGGGGCCCCACGTGGGAAGCCGCCGGCCTGTACGCGCCGACCCTGGACCCGGCCAAGCCCTCCTTCAGCATCCAGCTGCCGCCGCCCAATGTGACCGGCACGCTGCACATGGGCCATGCCTTCAACCAGACGGTGATGGACTCGCTGACGCGCTACCACCGCATGCGCGGCCACAACACGCTGTGGGTGCCCGGCACCGACCACGCCGGCATCGCCACGCAGATCGTCGTCGAGCGCCAGCTGCAGGCCGCGGGCCAGAGCCGCCACGACCTGGGCCGCAAGAACTTCGTCGCGCGGGTGTGGGACTGGAAGCAGGAGTCCGGCAACACCATCACCAGCCAGATGCGCCGGCTTGGCGACTCGGTGAGCTGGGGCCACGAGTACTTCACGATGGACGAGAAGCTCTCGAAGGTGGTCGTCGAGACCTTCGTGCGGCTGTACGAGGAAGGCCTGATCTACCGCGGCAAGCGGCTCGTGAGCTGGGACCCGGTGCTGCAATCCGCGGTGTCGGACCTGGAGGTGTCGAGCGAGGAAGAAGACGGCTCGCTGTGGCACATCCGCTACCCGCTGGTGGACGGTTCGGGCTCGGTCGTCGTGGCGACCACACGACCGGAGACCATGCTGGGCGACGTGGCCGTGATGGTCCACCCCGAGGACGAGCGCTACACGGCGCTGGTCGGCAGAAAAGTGAAGCTGCCGCTGACCGACCGCGAGATCCCGGTGATTGCCGACGACTACGTGGACCGCGAGTTCGGCACCGGCGTCGTTAAGGTCACGCCCGCGCACGACACCAACGACTACGCCGTCGGCCAGCGCCACGGCCTGCCGATGATCTCGGTGCTGGATCTGCAGGCCAGGATCAACGACAACGCGCCCGAGGTCTACCGCGGTCTGGACCGCTTCGTCGCCCGCAAGAAGATCGTGGCCGACCTGGAGCGCTTAAGCCTGCTGGTGGAGGTCAAGAAGCACAAGCTGCAGGTGCCGCGCTGCGAGCGCACCGGCCAGGTCATCGAGCCGATGCTGACCGACCAGTGGTTCGTCGCGGTGACCAAGCCGGGCGCCGACGGCAAGAGCATTGCCGACAAGGCCATCGCGGCGGTCGACACCGGCGCGGTGAAGTTCCATCCGGAGCAGTGGGTCAACACCTACAACCACTGGATGAACAACCTGCAGGACTGGTGCATCTCGCGCCAGCTCTGGTGGGGCCACCAGATCCCGGCCTGGTAC
>RXJV01000079.1 GCA_003963075.1 Burkholderiales bacterium | reverse complement strand
CAGCAGCTGCTCACCAGCCTTGCCCGCGACGGCCAGCTCACGCTGCGCCAGCTGGCGCTGAAGGTGGCGGGCGGGCGCGGGCATCTGAGCCTCGTTGGCAGCCCTGCCGACGTGGCCGATGCACTTCAGGCCTGGTTCGAGCAGGGCGGGGCCGACGGCTTCAACATCATGCCGCCCACCCTGCCCGGCGGGCTGGACGACTTCGCGCGCCTGGTGGTGCCGGAGCTGCAGCGGCGCGGCCTGTTCCGCACCCGCTACGAGGGCCGCACGCTGCGCGATCACCTGGGCCTGGCCCGGCCCGCGTGGCGCGGGGTGGCGGCATGAAGCGGCGCGACTGGTTGATGGCGGCCGGCGCTGCGGCGCTGGCCGGTGCCGTGCAGGCGGCGCCCAAGCGCCTGCGCATCGGTTTCCAGAAGGGCGGACTGCTGCTGCTCGTGAAGCTGCGCGGCACGCTGGAGCGCGAGCTGGCCGGTGTCGACATCGAGTGGAAGGAATTCCCCGCCGGCCCGCAGCTGCTGGAGGCCCTGCATGCCGGTGCGATCGACTTCGGCGTGACCGGCGCGCCGCCGCCGGTGTTCGCGCAGGCGGCGGGGCGGGATTTCCTGTTGGTGGCCGCCGAGCCCGGCCTGCCGCACAGCGAGGCGCTGCTGGTGCCGGCCGACAGCCCGGCCAAGAGCGTGCGCGAGCTGCGCGGCAAGCGCATCGCGCTGGCCAAGGGCTCCAGCTCGCACTACCTGCTGCTGGCGGCGCTGGCGTCGCAGGGGCTCAAGATCCAGGACGTGCAGCCGGTCTACCTCGGCCCCGCCGATGCCCGTGCCGCCTTCGAGGCCGGCGCGGTGGACGCCTGGGTAGTGTGGGACCCCTACCTCAGCATTGCCCAGGCCGCCCGGCCGCTGCGCGTGCTGGCGGACTTCGGCAGCCTCGCCCCGGCCGTCAACCCGCCCTGGAGCTTCTACGAGGCGCGGCGGGACTTCGTTCAGGCCGAGCCGGCCCTGCTCAAGCAGCTCGTGGCGGCGCTGGCGCGAGAAGGCGCCTGGGCCACCGCCAACCCCGAGGCCGTGGCGCGCACGATCTCACCGCTGCTGGGCCTGCCGCCCGAGGTGGTGCTGGCCATGCAGCGGCGCGCGCGATTCGGCGCCCAGCTCCTCACGCCCGCCATCGCGGCCGACCAGCAGAAGGTGGCCGATGCATTCGCGGCGCAGGGGCTGATTCCGAAGCCGGTGGTGGTGAGGGAGATCTGCTGGCTGCAGGGGTGAGGGGCACGAGGGCCGGGAGGGCCGGGAGGGCCGGGAGGCGGGGCGGCTGATCTGGGCCCGCAGCGGCCGATGACGGGCGGCGCTTCATGGGAGCCTGCATTGCAGCTCACGGCCGAGTTATCACGCAGACGGCGCTGCCGGGCTTTGCCGCGATACGATGGCCTGGAGCCAGGGTTGTCCATGCGAGCCATTCGGCATCGGAGGTGGCAACATGCATGCCTGCAGTCCGTCACTTAGCCGCCCGAGAAGTTTGTAACCGGCGCGGCTTTTGCTCGGAAAAATAGCACCTGTTCGCAGCGCGCCAGAGGGAAGGAAATTCATATGCAACAAGCACTTGAACCTGCAACGAGGCGCCTGTTACGGCACGCGGTGCCGTGATACGCCGCAGTGTCGTGCGGTTGATAACAAGTTAAGGCGCAGAAATGCACGTCCCGCGCGAACCAATCGATGTTCACGGCCACCTGGTAGCTGTGGGTACCAAGGTACGCCTTTTACGGCTGGTTGGCTCGTGGCTGAAGGATCTATCCGCCGAGGAACGGCGGGACGTTATGTCGATGATCGGAGAGACGTTTTTTATCGAGGAAGTGGACGAATATGGCCAGCCTTGGGTTCGAAAATCGTGGCCGAACGAGGCGGAGGGTCGGTGCCATTCGCACTCCATTGCGCTGGAACCTCAGGAGTTCGAGCGTGTGTGAGTCACTGCGCCTTAACATGTCAGTGCATCGGACCGCCTACGGCGGCCGCTGACCTTCACGTTAGGCCGAATGAACACCGTAGTGCTCCGCCCTGTCACATTTCACTGGATTCGTGGCGATGAGGACGATCCACTGGATCAGTGCGCGCATGGTCGAATTGAGTTCTCTGTAAACGGATATTCATTCGTTGGAATGGACACAGGGCCCTGGAGTTTGAGCCTGGCCGGGCTGTATTTCCTGCGGACTACCGCAGATCAGCACATCTTTGGCGACGAATTGACTGAGTCGAATTTCCTAGTGCCCTGCTGCGGGCATAATCCCTGGCTGGTTGGCGAAGGAAAATACAAACTTCTGTGCATGGGCTGCAACGAAGGCATTGACATTGAAGTCATACATCAAGGCTCTGAAATCACCCTTCGGGATAAATCCGGACACGAGGAATCGATTCAAGGGCAGGAATGGCGAACTGCTGTACTCAGTTTCGTGGCAGAGGTTGAAAGCTTCTATGCCCGATGCTCACCAAAAGCCGAAGTTTGTGATGAGAAACTGGATCAGCCAGGCTGGCTCGCTTTCTGGGAAGAGTGGAAGTCACTCAAGGCACTGGCACAGCATGCGGCCTAACCCTGCTACAGGGACTTCCCGGTTAATCAAGCGGTTTGGTTTGAGGCGTTTTCGATACTTGCCTTCGTTGTTTTCCTCAAGACCCGAGTTCGGATCCGATGCAG
>RXJV01000155.1 GCA_003963075.1 Burkholderiales bacterium | reverse complement strand
GGAAGACAGCATCGCCCGCGGCACCATCCGCCTGGCCCACCCGCTGGAAAGCCGCAACGGCCACCAGACCGTGACGCTGCTGGAGACCATCGAGGAGCACAAGTTCGACGCGCTGATTGGCGGCGCCCGGCGCGACGAGGAGAAGGCGCGCGCGAAGGAACGCATCTTCAGTCACCGCGACAGCTTCGGCCAATGGCAGCCCAAGGAGCAGCGCCCCGAGCTGTGGACCCTGTTCAACACGCGCATCCGCCCGGGCGAGCATTTCCGCTGCTTCCCGATCAGCAACTGGACCGAGCTGGACGTGTGGCTCTACATCGCCCGCGAGGCCATTCCGCTGCCGCCGATGTACTACGCGCACGAACGCCAGGTGATGCGCCGCAAAGGCCTGCTGGTGCCGCTGACCGAGGTGACACCGCCAGAAGCCGGCGAGACCGTCGAGACCGCCACCGTGCGCTTCCGCACCGTGGGCGACATGACCTGCACCTGCCCGGTCGAGAGCCCCGCCGTCAATGCGAGCGAGGTGGTGGCCGAGACGCTGACCGTCACCGTCAGCGAGCGCGGCGCCACGCGCATGGACGACCGCACCAGCGAAGCTTCCATGGAGAAGCGCAAGAAGGAAGGGTATTTCTGATGAAGGCGCTGCGATTCCTCACGGCGGGTTCCGTCGACGACGGCAAGTCCACGCTGATCGGCCGCCTGCTGTTCGACGGCCAGGCCATCCTGGCCGACCAGCTCGACACGCTGGAGCGCCGCGCCGCCGGCCGACCCATCGACCTGAGCCTGCTGACCGACGGCCTGGAGGCCGAGCGCGAGCAGGGCATCACCATCGACGTGGCCTACCGCTACTTCGCGACCAAGACGCGCAAGTTCATCATTGCCGATGCCCCCGGCCATGAGCAGTACACGCGCAATATGGTCACCGCCGCTGCAGGCAGCGACGCCGCCGTCGTGCTGGTGGACATCACCAAGCTGGACCTCACGCAGGACGAGGTCGTGCTGCTGCCGCAGACCCGCCGCCACTCGCTGCTGGCCCAGCTGCTGCGCGTGCCCAGCCTCGTGTTTGCCGTCAACAAGATCGATGCGCTGGCGGACCCGAGCGCGGGCTTCGCCAAGGTCAAGGCGGCGTTGGACAAGTTCGCCACCGCGGCAGGCCTGAACGTGGCCGCCACGGTGCCGGTCAGCGCCCTGCGCGGGGACAACGTCACCCAGCCGCTGGCCGCGGACTGGTGGACCGGCGAGAGCCTGCTGCAGGTGCTGGAGCGCCTGCCCACCAGCACCGAGCGCACCGACGCGCCGCTGTCCCTGCCGGTGCAGTACGTGCAGAAGGACGCCTACCAGTCCGCCGGCACGGGTTTCCAGCCCCGCGTGCTGTGGGGCCGCATCGCCCACGGCGCCGTGAAGGCGGGCGACACCATCGAGGTACTGCCGTCGAAGCAGACCGCCGTCGTCGCCGAAGTCCGGCTGGCCGGCGATGTGGTGGCCAGCGCCTTGGCGGGCGACTCGGCCGGCCTGGTGCTCGACCGCCAGCTCGACGTGAGCCGCGGCGACTGGATCGTCACACCCGGATCGGCCAGCAGCACCAAGCACTTCCCGGCCACGCTGGCCTGGCTGGACACCGAGGCCGCCAAGCCAGGCCGCAAGTACTGGGTGCGCCACGGCAATCGCTGGGTACAGGCGCGCATTTCGGCGATCGACTCGGTGCTGGACATCCACACCCTGCAGCCGCAGGACGCGCACGAGCTGCCGGTCAACACCATCGGCCGTGTGCAGATGGAGGTGCAGCACGAACTGCCCGTCGAGCCTTTCGTCGAGAACCGCGTGGGCGGCGCGCTGATCGTGGTCGACCCGGCCAGCCACCGCACCAGCGGCGCGCTGCTGGTGGACGTGCAAGGAGCCACGGCGGACGAGGCCTGGTGATGGCGGCCGGCCGCGTCGTCTTCGTCAGCGCTGGCCCCGGCGCGGCCGACCTGATCACGCTGCGCGGCGCGCGCTGGCTGGCGCAGGCCGACCTCGTGCTGGCCGACGCGCTGGCCGACCCCGCGCTGCGCGAGCTGGCCCCGCAGGCCCGCTGGCTGGACGTGGGCAAGCGCGGCTTTGAGCACTCCGCCAAGCAGACCGAGATCAATGCCCTGCTCGTGAAGGCGGCGCGCGAACATGCCCTCGTCGTACGTCTGAAAGGCGGCGACGCGAGCGTCTTCGGCCGTCTGGAAGAAGAACTCATGGCACTGGCCGCGGCCGGCATCGACTGCGAGGTTGTGCCCGGCGTGACCGCGGCCCTGGCCGCAGCGGCGCAAGCCCAGCGCCCGCTGACGCGCCGCGGCCGTGGCCGCTCCGTCAGCCTGACCACCGCGATGACCGAGCGGGGCGAGTTGCGTGCCGGCCGGCATGCCGACACCGAGGTGTTCTACATGGCCGGCCGCCAGCTCGCCGCGCTGGGCCGGCAGCTGCTGGCCGCCGGCTGGGCGCCTGACACGCCGGCGCTGGTCGTCAGCCGCGCCGGCTGCGTCGATGCCATCACCAGCGAGCACGCGCTGGCCGACCTCGCCCGCGCCGCGCTGCTGCACCGCGGCCGCCCGACCGTCGTCACGGTGGGGACAGGCGCGGGGCTTGTCGGCGATCAGGATCGCGTCCGCAGCGCGCCCGATAAAATCGCCGCTTTGCCTGAGATTGCGCCGATCCAGG
>RXJV01000162.1 GCA_003963075.1 Burkholderiales bacterium | reverse complement strand
GCAGTAGCGCGGGCCCACGCCCTCGATGACGCCGGTGAACATCGGGCTGCGGTCGAAGCCGCTGCGGATGATCTCGTGGGTGCGGGCGTTGGTGTGCGTGATCCAGCACGGCACCTGCTGCGGGTGCATGGCGGCGGTACCCATGAAGCTGAACACCGGCACGGGCGTCAGGTCACCCGGTTGCGCCTCGCACTTGGAGAAGTCGATCGTGCGGCCGTCGATGCGCGGCGGCGTGCCGGTCTTGAGCCGCCCTTGCGGCAGCTTCAGCTCCTTCAGGCGTGCCGACAGGCTCACGGCCGGCGGGTCGCCCGCGCGGCCGGCGGCGTAGTTCTGCAGGCCGACGTGCACGCGGCCGTCCAGGAAGGTGCCGGCCGTCAGCACGACGGCGCGGGCGCGGAACTGGATGCCCGCTTGCGTGACGGCGCCCACCACGCGGTCACCTTCCACCATCAGGTCGTCCACCGCCTGCTGGAACAGCTGCAGGTTGGGCTGGTTCTCCAGCCGGCGGCGGATGGCGGCCTTGTAGAGGATGCGGTCGGCCTGGGCGCGGGTGGCGCGCACGGCCGGGCCCTTGCTGCCGTTCAGGATCCGGAACTGGATGCCGCCTTCGTCCGTGGCCAGCGCCATCGCGCCGCCCAGGGCATCGACCTCCTTCACGAGGTGGCCCTTGCCGATGCCGCCGATGCTGGGGTTGCAGCTCATCGCGCCCAGGGTCTCGATGTTGTGCGTCAGCAGCAGCGTCTGCGCCCCCATCCGCGCCGCGGCGAGCGCGGCCTCGGTGCCGGCATGGCCGCCGCCGACGACGATGACATCGAATTCCTTGGGGTAGAGCATCAGTGATCCATTCTGCATGTCGGGCCCGAGCGCTGGGCCGCTCCCGGGCCGGCCTGCTTCGGCGAAGTGATTGCCGGTTGATCCGGCAAGCATCGCCGTCCCCCGCGAACCGGCCAAGGGATGCCTTGGCCGAGGGGCGCCGGTCACTCTCGGGCAAACCCCGAATTTTAGAGAGCGGCTGTGGATAAGTCACCCGACGGCCCCGCCGGGTGCGGGGTCGGGCGTGAACTCAGTCGCCCGCGATGAAGTAGTCGATCTGCCAGCGCCCGTCTTTCTTGGCAAAGCCGACGCGGAAGTCGAGGGGGCTGCGCACCAGCGTGCTGCGGACATGGCCGACCTGGCCGGACGGCAGCTTCACGGCGGTCCAGCCATTGCGCTCGCCGGTGAGGTCGGCCAGGCCGACGATCTCGAAATCCAGCTGGCCGATGACGGCGGCCGCCTCGTCCGCCGCGGCCCGTACGCGCACGCCACGGCCCACCGCCACGACGTGGCTGAACACGTCGATACCGGACGGCCAGCGCGAGTAGGTGTAGGGCGCTGCGAAACGCCCCTGGGCGTCGAAGCTGCCGCCCAGTGCGAGCGCCGTGGCCAGCGTGTCCCACAGCCCGCTGTCCGGTGCGTCGGGGCGCCACATCGCCTTGAAAGCCTCAACGCCGTCGTCCCCGCCGAACGACAGCTTCACGGCCGGGCTGAGCACCGCCAGCACGGCCGCGGTGTCGTGCCGGGCTACCGCCGCCTGTAGCCGGGCACGGAAGCTGAAAAACTCCGGCACAGTGGCGGCTTGGTCGACCGGCTCCAGCCGCAGCGGCGGTGCGCCGTGCGCGGTGGCGACACCCAACAGGCACAGAACCAGGACAAAGCGGGCGGCGGTGCGCATGCGAGGCGGCAGTCAAAGGGTTGGGGAGCGACGCTGGATGGTAGCCAGCGCAGGCCGGGGCAGGGCCATGCTGTGCGGGGCACGTTTCTTGCCGCCGTCGCGCCCGCCGACAATGCCAGCATGGACTGCCGCCCCCATTGCGCCGCCTGCTGCATTGCGCCGTCGATCAGCTCGCCCATCCCGGGCATGCCGAACGGCAAACCCGCCGGTGTCCGCTGCGTGCAGCTCGATGCCGAGGACCGCTGCAAGATCTTCGGCCAGCCGGAAAGGCCTGCCGTCTGCGGCTCGCTGCAGCCCAGCGAGCTGATGTGCGGCGACAGCCGCGAACAGGCGATGCGCTGGCTGGGCTGGATGGAACGCGAGACGCGGCCCTGACCCGAGCATCCAAGGTCGCGCGTCCGCACCGGCCGCAGCTCATCCGCGAAAAGCCGCAACCTATCGCAAACCCTAGGACGGTCGGCGAGCCCCGGAACACACTTCGAGCCATCGAACGGGAGCACAGCCCATGAACCGCATCAGCACCACCGCCTACCGCCACCGCCTGCAGGTCTTCAGCGCCGCCGTCCTGGTCGCGCTTGTTGCGCTGACCGGCGCCACCTGGATGACGCTGACGGCACCCGCCGACGCGCACGCGGTCATCCAGCTCGAACGTGTCGTCATCGAGGGCCGGCGCGCCGATGCGGCGGCCGCCGAAGTGCAGCAACTGCCGCGCGTGGTGGTCACGGCGCGCCGCGCTGCGTCGGTGCCGGTTCTGGTCAAGGCCGCCGGCGATCGCCAGAGCGTATGAGCCGAATGGCTTGCGCCGTTCGGCGGGTTGGTTAGCGCAGGGCCACCGACAGCTTGTCATCCATCTCGGTTCGAATGTGAACTTTTGTTTCTACAGGAGTTCACCATGCGCGCCGCCGTGCACTTGCCCCTCAACCTTGCCGCCTGCGCCGCCGGCCTGGCGCTGGCTTCAAGCGCCGCCGTGGCGCAACTGCCGACCGTGCCTTGGACGGTGCAGACGCCCACGCTGTCCGCGCCGGTCGACGCCGACGACCCGGCGGTGTGGCTGCACCCGACCGATGCCGGCAAGAGCCTGGTCATCACCTCGGTGAAGAACGGCGGTCTGCGCGTCTATGACCTGGGCGGCAACCAGGTGCAGAGCCTGTTGAACGCCAGCGCCACCGTGGACGGCGTGAGCCAGGCCAGCCGGCTGAACAATGTCGACGTGCAGTACGGCTTCAAGCTGGCCGACGGCAGCCGCGCCGACGTCGCCGTGTTCACCGACCGCGGCCAGGACCGGCTGCGCATGTTCAAGATCACCGACACGCTGGGTGCGCCTCTGCAGGAAATCAACCTCTCGGCCAGCAGCGCAGCACGGCTCTATCCCAACGGGGTTGGCAGCGGCCAGCCCATCGCCACGCAGGCGACCGCTTACGGCGTGACGCTCTGGCGCGACGCCGGCGCCGACAAGCTCTACGCACTGGTCAACCAGCGCCGCGAAGCCGTGGTGTCCCAGTTCGAGCTGACCGCCACGAACGATGGCTTCAAGACCACCCTCGTCAACACCTGGAACTTCCCGACCACTTTCCAGGGCACGGCCCTCAGCGCGGGCTCGCGCCGTCAGTTCGAGGGCATGGTGGTGGACCAGCAGACCGGCATGCTGTACGCCGCGCAGGAAGACGTCGGCATCTGGCGCGTCAACCTGCTCAGCGGCGTGGCCGACACCGCGCCGCTGGTGCGCTCCAAGGAGTTCGATCCGAACAGCCCGCTGACGTCTGACATCGAAGGCCTGACCATCCGCTATGGCGCCAACGGCAAGGGCGTCGTGATCGCGTCCAGCCAGGGCGACAGCACGTTCGCTGCCTTCGACCGCCAGACCTTTGCCTATCTGGGCGGCTTCAAGGTCGGCAAGAACGGCGTGGACGGCAGCGGCGTGGACAACTCCGACGGCGCCGACGTCACCAGCTTCGGCCTGCCCGGCTTCGAGAAGGGCCTGCTCGTCGTTCATGACGGCCAGGCCGCAGAGGTCGGCACGACCAACTTCAAATATGTGCGCTGGGAGGACGTGGTGACGGGTGTGGGCGAAAAACTGCAGCCCTACCTCGACACGCCGGTGGGCTTCGACCCGCGCAACATCGCCGCGGTGCCGGAGCCGTCGGCAGCACTGCTGATGCTGGGCGGTCTCGGCGGCGTGTTGGCGCTGCGCCGTCGCCGCGGCTGAGTGGCATCAATCCCGGCCGAGCACGCGCAGGATCTCGCGCCCATAGGCCTCGAGCTTTTTCGCACCCACGCCGCTGATCTCGCCGAGCTCGGCGAGGTCGCCAGGCACGACGCGGGACATCTCGGCCAGCGTCGTGTTCTGGAAGATCACATAGGCCGGCAGGCCATGCTCGCGGGCCACCTCGGAGCGCCAGGCCTTCAGCGCCTCGAAGCGCTGCTGGGCTTCGGCGTCCAGGACCAGGGCCGGATCCGCCTTGGGCCGCGCCCCGGTCCGTGAGGCCTTGCCGCGCGGCTTCTTCTCCTCGGCCTCGCGCAGCCTCAGCTCGACCTCACCCTTGAGCACCGCGCGCGCGCTGTCCTGCAGCGCCAGCGTGTTGAACTCGCCCTCGGCCGCCACGTGGCCTAACGCGACCAACTGGCGCAAGACGGCCCGCCACTGCTGCTCCGACAGCTCGGCGCCGCAGCCCCAGGTGGACAGGCTGTCGTGGCCATACTGCCGCGTCTTGTCGGTGGCCTTGCCGCGCAGCACGTCGATCAGGTGGCCGGCGCCGAAGCGCTCGCCGCGCTGGTGGAAGCGGTAGATGCAGCTCAGCAGCTTGCGGGCCGCCTCGGTGCCGTCCCAGGTCTGCGGCGGGTTCAGGCAGTTGTCGCAGTTCCAGCACCTGTAGGCCCACACGTCGCTTCGCTCGGTCCCCCCAAGGGGGCTCGCCCCGCCTTGGGACGGCCCGGCGGCGGGTCGGGCCGTGATGTCCTCGCCGAAGTAGCCGAGCAGCCGCACGCGCCGGCAGTCGGTGGCCTCGGCCAGGGCCAGCAGCGCGTCCAGTTTGCCGCGCTGGCCCTGCTTGAAGACCTCGTCCGCCGGGCTCTCGTCGATCATGCGGCGCTGGTTGACCACATCGGCCAGGCCATAGGTCATCCAGGCCTCGGCCGGCGCGCCGTCGCGGCCGGCGCGGCCGGTCTCCTGGTAGTAGGCCTCGATGTTCTTGGGCAGGTCCAGGTGGGCGACGAAGCGCACGTCCGGCTTGTCGATGCCCATGCCGAAGGCGATGGTGGCCACCATCACGAGGCCGTCCTCGCGCAGGAAGCGGTCCTGGTGGCGGCGGCGCAGCTCGGCGTCCAGGCCGGCGTGGTAGGGCAGGGCGTTGATGCCCTGCGCCTGCAGGAACTCCGCCGTCTCCTCGACCTTCTTGCGGCTCTGGCAGTAGACGACACCGGCCTCGCCCTCGTGATCGTCCTGGATGAAGCGCAGCAGCTGCTCGCGCGGCGAGCCGTTCTTCTCGACGATCAGGTAGCGGATGTTGGGCCGGTCGAAGCTGCTGATGAAGACGCGCGCGTCCTGCAACTGCAGCCGCTCGATGATGTCACGGCGCGTCAGCTCGTCGGCGGTCGCGGTCAGCGCGATGCGCGGCACGTCTGGGAAGCGCTCGTGCAGCAGGCTGAGCTGCAGATACTCCGCGCGGAAGTCATGCCCCCACTGGCTCACGCAGTGGGCCTCGTCGATCGCGAACATGCTCAGCAGCCCGCGCTCGTGCAGGCTGCCGAGCTGGGCCAGGAAGCGCGGCGTGGTGATGCGCTCGGGCGCGGCGTAGAGCAGGGTCAGGCGCCCGCTCATCAGCTCGCGCTCGATGCGGCTGGCCTCCTCGCCGGTCAGGCTGCTGTTCAGGAAGGCCGCGTGCACGCCGGCCTCTTCCAGCGCGCCGACCTGGTCGTGCATCAGCGCGATCAGCGGGCTCACCACCACGGCCACGCCCTGGCCGCGGCGGTGGCGCAGGATGGCGGGCACCTGGTAGCACAGGCTTTTTCCGCCGCCCGTGGGCATCAGCACCAGGGCATCGCCACCGGCGGCCAGCTGCTCGACGATCTCGGCCTGCGGGCCGCGGAAGGCGCTGTAGCCAAAAACCTGGGACAGCACCGCTTGCGGCGTGTCGGGTGCGAAGGAATGATCGGAGGGCGACTGCATGGCGAAGGCGAGGATTGTCGCCCCAGCCTGCCGCGGGTCGCGTTCACTCCAGGGAGATTCAAATGCTGCACCGCCGCCTCACCGGCCCATGGCTGGGCGTGCTGGCCGCGCTGGCCGGGCTGACCGCCAACGCCCAGACGCCCGCGCTCAACAGCGCCGTCAACGCCCAGATCGATCGGGCCTATCCGGCGCTGCAGGCGCTCTATGAGGACATCCACAGCCACCCCGAGATCGCCTTCGAGGAGGTGCGCACGGCCGCCAGGCTCGCCGCCGAGATGCGCGCGCTGGGCTTCAGCGTGACCGAGGGCGTCGGCAAGACCGGGCTGGTCGCGATCTACGAGAACGGCGCCGGGCCGACGGTGATGGTGCGCACCGAGCTCGACGCGCTGCCCATGGAAGAAAAGACCGGTCTGCCCTATGCCAGCCGCGCCAAGGCCATGTCCAACGGCCGCGAGAGCTTCGTCGCCCACAGCTGCGGCCACGATGTGCACATGGCCTCCTGGGTGGGCACGGCGCGCACCATGGTCGCGCTGAAGGACCGCTGGCGCGGCCGGCTGATGTTCATCGCCCAGCCGGCGGAAGAAATCCTGCAGGGCGCCCACGCGATGGTGTCGGACGGCCTGTTCACCCGTTTTGCCAAGCCCGACGTGGCCCTGGCTATCCACACCACGGGCGAGGCGGCCCACGGTCGCGTGCAGTACCGGGCGGGCCCAGCGATGTCGGCGGCCGATACCTTCGAGATCACCTTCAAGGGGCGCGGCGGCCATGGCTCGGCGCCCCACAACACCATCGACCCCATCGTGATCGCGGCACGCTTCGTCACCGAGGTGCAGACGGTGATCAGCCGCGAGAAGGACCCGCGCGAGTTCGGCGTCGTCACCGTCGGCGCCTTCCAGGCCGGCACGGTGGCCAACATCATCCCGGACCAGGCCGTGCTGCGCGGCACACTGCGCTCCTACGCGCCGGAGGTGCGGGTGCTGCTGCGCGAGGGCGTGCGCCGCACCGCCGCCGCGGTGGCCAGCCTGTCGGGCGCACCGGCGCCGGAGGTCAACATCATCGAGGGCGTGGGCTCGGTCATCAACGACGAGGGCGTGATCCAGCGGGTTGATGCGGCGCTCAAGAGTGCGCTCGGCGCCGATCAGGTCGACGTCGCCAAACCGCAGACGCCCAGCGAGGACTTCTCCATCTACGCCACCCAAGGCGTGCCGTCCCTGACGATGCGCATCGGCGTCGCCGCGCCGGAGGCCATCGCCGCGGCGGCCCAGCCCGGTGGCAAGCCGCTGGCCAACAACCACTCGCCCTTCTTCGCGCCGGTGCCCGAGCCCAGCATCAAGACCGGCATCAAGGTCACCAGTGCCGCGCTGCTGGCGCTGCTGGGCAAGCGCTGAAGGCCGCCCGTCTGCGCTGCTGCTGACACGCCCCGGCAGCCCGGGGCCGGAAGATGCGTCCACCTTGCACCTGGAGACCGACATGCCCACCGCCGCCGAACTGCAGCAGGCCCTGATCCGCAACTTCCATGACGTGCCGCGCGAGCGCTTTGTGCGCCCGCCGCGCTACGACACCGAGGGTGCATCCCTCACCCAGGGCACCGTCGCCGTGCAGCTGGGTGCCCGCCTCGACGTGGTCGCTCCCGGCCAGCAGAGCTGCCCCTACCACTACCACCATGCCGAGGAAGAAATGTTCATCGTGCTGCAGGGCGAGGGCACGCTGCGGGTTGCGGGTGAACCGCTGCCCATCCGGGCCGGCGATGTGATCACGATCCCGGCCGGGCCCGAGTACCCCCACCACATCCTCAACACGTCCGATGCGGCGCTGCACTACCTGTCCGTCAGCACGAACCGGAGCCCTGAGATCTGTGTCTACCCGGACTCCGGCAAGGTGGGGCTCTACGCGCCCGGCCTGCGTCAACTGGAACGCGCCGGTGCGGGGCTGGACTATTGGGACGGCGAGGCCTGACCCCAGGCGCCACCTCCCACGGCCGGGCCGCGCGAACGGCGAAGCGGATCGCGCAGTGAAGCGCCTGCGGCTAGTAGTGCGGCGGCAGTTCGTCGCGCAGCGAGCGTGTCAGGCCGGGCTCGCCGGCCGCGCGGTCGCGCAGTTCGACCAGCTCGCGCACCAGCCGGTCGATCTGGGCCTGCTGGCGCACGACGACGGCATTGAGCTGCTCCACGGTGTCTTCCGTGAAGCTCAGCTTGATCTCCAGCTCGGTGATGCGCGTTTCCAGGGTGTGCAGCGGGTTCATGGCGTGATTGGGCCTCAAGTCGGCGCGGCCTGCACCCAGGCGCGCAGCGCGCGCTCGGCCGGCTGGCGCCCGGGTCGGCTGAGGGCGTAGAACGACAGCCGCCCCGGCGCGGGCCAGACGCCGTCGCCGCGCCCCAGCACATGCAGGTCCGGCGGGACGGCGGATCGGTTGAGGCAGCCCACGCCCCAGCCGGCGCGCAGCGCGGCAATCGCCCCATGGCTGCCGCTGCAGCTCAGCCGCAGCTGGTGCTCGCGGCCGGCGCGGGCCAGCGCCGCCAGCGCCAGTTGCCGCACCGGGCAATCCGGCCCCAGCAGCACCAGAGGCACCGGGCCGGCCGCCGGCGCCGCGTTGCCGGCCGCCACCCAGCACAGGGTTTCGCGGCACAGCAGCCGGGCGCCGTCCAGCGGCGCGTCGCTGGTGACGACGGCCAGGTCCATCTCGCCGGCCGCCCACAGCTGCTGCAATGCCGCCGAACTGGACCACAGCACCTCCAGGCGCGCCTCGGGCGCCTGGGCCTGCAGCAGCGTCAACAGCTCCGGCAGGCGATGCGGCATGAAGTATTCGCTCAGGCCGACGCGGCAGACGGCAGCGCCAGCCACCGGCTGGGCCGCGGCGCGTGCCTCGTCCTGCAGGGCCAGCAGGCGCCGCGCATGCGGCAGCAAGCGCTCGCCGGCCGGCGTCAGCACCAGCCGCCGCGTGCTGCGCTCGGCTAGCCGGGCGCCGACGCTCGCCTCCAGCTGCTGCAGATGGGTGCTGACGGCGCTCTGGGTGCGGTGCACCCGCTCCGCGGCACGGGTGATGGCGCCGCTCTCGGCCACGGCGACGAAGCTGCGCAGCCACAGGGGGTCGATGTCAGTCATGGTCTGTGCATCGGCGTTTTTGATGAATCAGATCGGATCATTCCGTTTCTCCGATAGATGCTGCATCCCTACAGTGAGCTCGTCAACCCACCCACGGAGGCCCCGATGCCCTACCTGCATATCCAGATTTCCGGCGAAGCCGACGACGCACTGGCCGCTCGCGTGGCCGCCGCCGCCTCGGACCTCACCGCCCGCCGGCTCGGCAAGGATCCGGCGCTGACCGCCGTCGTCATCGATTTCATCCCGGCCGCGCGCTGGTTCATCGGTGGCCGCCGCCTTGGCGACTCGGTCGCGCGCAGCTACCACTGGATGGTCAGCATCACCGACGAGACCAACACCAAGCCGCAGAAGGCCGACTACATCGCCGCCGTGCACGAGACCATGCGTGAGCTGCTCGGCGACACGGTGGCCGAGCATTCCTACGTCCACGTGGCCGATCTGCGCGCCAGCGCCTACGGCTTTGGCGGGCTGACGCAGGAGCACCGCTACCAGCACGCCGCCCGGTGAGCGCCAGGGGCTACTTCTTGTCGCCCCGTGCGCTGATCGACCCCATGCCGGCCACCGAGCGCTGCACGCTGGGGTTGCCGTAGTAGTCGACCGAGCCGATGCCCGAGATGTGGGCCGAGAGGTCGTCGGTGACCCACAGCAGCACATTGCCGATGCCGCTGACGCCGACCCGCGCCCGGCTGGCCTGGAGGCGGTCGGCGACGACCTTGCCTTTGCCCGAGATCTGCAACGCCAGGTCCTCGACGCGGCCGCCGAGCTGGCCGTCGCCCGCGCCTGAAATCGCGAACACGAGCTGGCGGGCCTGCAGCTGGTCCAGCCGCGCCAGGCCGGCGCCGCTGATGTTGAGCTTGAGCTGGTCGGCCTTCAGCAGGCCCGGGGCATGCACATCGCTGGCGCCGGACACCGACAGCTGCCGGATCTGGCGCATCTCGACCTGCACGGACAGCTTGTTGCTGTTCCAGAACTTCCAGCCGCCACTCGGGCGGATCACCAGCTGCCGGTCGGCGAGCTCGACCTCGACACCCCGCTGCACCTCGGCATCGCCCGCGATGTAGGCCTGGTCCCGCGCGCCCTGGACGAGCAGCACGCTCGCCACGCCGGACAGCTCCAGCCGGTCGAACGGGCCGGGCGCATACAGCTTGCCGGGGCCGGGTGGCAGCGGCGGCACCGGGCTGGCCGGCACCGCGGACTCGACCGGTGCGGCAGGCGTGGCCGGTGTGGGCGGCGTAACGGGCGTGATGGGCGTGACGGGTGTTGGCGGTGTGACCGGGGTCGGCGGTGTGACCGGTGTGACGGGTGTCGGTGGCGTCGGCGGTGTCTGGGCGGCGGCGAGCGCGCAAGCCAGCAACAGCGCGGGCAGTGGCAAGAGGCGCAGTGTCACAGCGACTGCTCCCGCAGCATCTTGGACACCTCGCGGTTGGCGGTGATGCGGGTGCCGTCGCGCAGCTGCACGACGAGCTGGGAGTTCTCGTCCGGCGTCAGGCTGTCGACGAAGTCCAGGTTGACGATGCAGCCGCGCTGCACGCGCAGGAAGCGCGCCGGGTCCAGCCGCGTCTCGAAGTCGGCAATCGGCAGGCGCACGAGGAAGCTGCGGCCCTTGCTGGTGATGGCGGTGTACTTGTTGTCCGAACGCAGGCATTCGATGGTGTCCACCTGCAGCGGGAAGATCTTGCCCTGGTCGCGCACCAACAGCCGGGTCAGCGGCGCGTCGGGCGGCGTGCTCAAGGCCTTGGCCACCTCGGACGTGTCTGGCACGGCCTCGCGCAGCACATGCTGGATGGCCTCGTCGAAGCGCTCGCGCGAGAAGGGCTTGAGCAGATAGTCCACCGCGTGCAGCTCGAAGGCCGTCAGCGCATGCTGGTCGTAGGCGGTCGTGAAGATGATGCGTGGCGAGTGCCCCGATCCCCAGTCGTGGCCCTGCAGTGCCTGCACCACCTGCAGCCCGGTCAGGCCGGGCATCTGGATGTCGGTCAGCACCAGTGCCGGCCGCAGCGCGCGGATCTGCGCCAGCGCGTCTTCGCCGTCTTCGCACACCGCCACCAGCTGCAGGCTGGGCGTGGCCCGCACGCAGTCGGCCAGCGCTTCGGCGGCCAGGGGTTCGTCTTCGGCGATCAGGACCGTGGTTGAGGTCATGCCAGGGTACTCCGAGGGTTCGTGGCGGGATCAGCGCACGGGGTGCTTGAGGAGGGCGAGTGACTGCCGTGGCACCGGCTTTGCCGGGCCACGGGCCGTTGCCAAGGCCGCAGGCCTCGGCCTTCGCCAGGCACAAACAGACCACAGCACGGTTTGTGTCCGGGCTCGGCCCCCTGGAGGGGGCGCGCGAAGCGCTTGGGGGGAGGTCTCATACCTGCGGAATGAACAAGTCGACGCGGAATCCGGCGCCGGGAGCGGTATGGATGCGCAGCCGGGCCTGGCCGCCGTAATCGAGCGCAAAGCGCTTCCTCAGCGCCGCCAGGCCGATGCCGCGGCGCTGCCCCGGTTGGGGCTCCAGCGCCTCGGGCGCGCAGCCCGGGCCGTCGTCGGCCACGGCCAGGTCCAGGCCGTGGTTGAGGGAATTGCGCCGCGCCGAGATCGTCACGCAGCCGCCGCCCTTGCGTGGCGCAACCGCGTGCAGGATGGAGTTCTCGACCAGCGGCTGCAGCGTCAGCGGCGGCAGCTCGTCGGCCAGCACGCGCTCCTCCAGCTGCCAGTCCACGCGCAGCCGCGGGCCCAGGCGCAGGGCTTCCAGCGCCAGGTAGTCGCGCAGGAACTCGATCTCGTCGGCCAGCATCACCCGGTCGTCGGTGCCGCGCTTGGTGTCCAGCACATAGCGCAGCATGGACGCGAACTTCAGCAGCGCCGCCTCGGCGCCGGCAGGGTCCTTGCGGGTCAGGGCGATCAAGGTGTTCAGCGTGTTGAACAGGAAATGCGGGTTCAGCTTGCCGCTGATGGCCGACAGCTCGGCCTTGGCCAGCGCGCTCTCGGCCTGAGCGGCGGCGACGGCCGCGGAGCGCGCCATGCGCGACTGCAGCACCGCGGTGAAGGCCGTGGCCAGCGTCGCATACACCACCAGGCCCCAGACCGAGCGCCACAGCAGGCCCGCCAGCAGCACGGCGCCCGCATGGCCGGCGCCGAACAGCGCCATGTTGACGACGAACTCGCCCGCCTGCCACAGCGCCGCAAAGCCCAGGCCCGCCAGCGCGTGCGCCAGGCCGGTGGTTGCCAGGCCGGCATCGCTGGCCTGCAGGCGCCGCACCAGCGGCCACACGGCCGCACCCAGCAGCATGGGCGCCCACAGCATGCTGGTGGCCTGGTAGACGGCCAGCCAGAACGGATCCAGGCCGCGGTCGAACTCACTGCCGGCCAGCACGAACAGGCACCAGGCCAGCATGCAGCAGCCGGCGTAGGCCAGCCACAGCCGCCGGTTGCCGTGGCGGATGCTGGGGGAATGACCGGGCGTGTCCATGGCCTCATCTTAGGGAGGCCCGCCGGCCCGCGTGCGGTTCAAAGAGACGAACTGCGGCCCGCGGGGTGCCGGATGCGACTCCCGGGCTACCGGCAATGCCGGCCGCGGTGGACCGGCCGGCATAATTCGCCCCTTCACCCATCGAATTCGGACGAGCGTCATGGCCAGCGTCAACAAAGTCATCCTCATCGGCAACGTCGGCAAAGACCCCGAGATCCGCTACAACCCCAGCGGTGGCGCCTGGTGCACCCTGAGTCTGGCGACGACGCGCAACTGGAAGAACCGCGAGACCGGCGAGCGCCAGGAAGAAACCGAATGGCACCGCGTCGTCTTCAACGACCGCCTGGCCGAGATCGTCGGCGAATACGTCAAGAAGGGCCGTCCGCTCTATGTCGAAGGTCGGCTGAAGACCCGCAAATGGCAGGACAAGGAAGGCCGCGACACCTACACCACCGAAATCATCGCCCAGGAGATGCAGCTGCTCGGCGGCCGTGAAGGCATGGGCGGTGGCGATGAAGGCGGTGGCTACGGCCGCGGCGCCGATGACATCGGCGGCGGCGCCCCCCGTGCCGCGGCCCGCCCGGCCGCAGCGCGCCCGGCTCCGCAGCGCGCGCCGGCGCCGGCACCCAAGGCGTCGACCGGTTTCGACGACATGGACGACGACATTCCGTTCTGACCGGCCGGCTGCTGGCCGTTCACCGAATGCAGGCCCGCGCTCCGCAAGGACGCGGGCCTTGGTTTTACTGCGGGCTGCCTGGCTGCGCGGTCCCGGCCGGATCAGCCCGCGGCCAGCCGCTGCATCAGCGGGGCGCCGGCCAGGCCGGGTGCGCGGTCGTCCTGCTCGTCCTTCAGCGCCACACCGCTCAACTGCCGCGTTCGGGCCTCGCGCAGCAGGGCGTGCAACTTGGCCGCGGCTGCGGCGGGCGCCAGGCCCTCGGGGCGCACATTCGAGATGCAGTTGCGCTGTGCGTCCACCAGGCCCAGCCGCGGTGCCCAGCTGAAGTAAAGCCCCAGGCTGTCCGGTGCCGAGAGGCCGGGCCGCTCGCCGATCAGCACCACCACGCAGCGGGCGTTCAGCAGCGCGCCGACCTCGTCGCCCAGCGCGACGCGGGCCTGCGTGGCGACAACGGGCGGCGCCCAGCTCCAGCAGGCTTCGGCCAGCAGCCGTTCGCGCAGCGCCGTGAACAGCGGCAGGGCCTGGCGCTGCAGCGCCAGCGCCGAGAGGCCGTCGGCCAGCACGAAGGCAAGGTCGGCAGGCGCAGCCCGCAGCGCGGCGAGGGTGGTGGCCGAAGCCTCGCTCAGCCGCCGGCCGAGGTCCGGTCGTTGCAGATAGCTGGCCCGATCGGACGCGCGGCTTTGCACCGGAAACGGCGCCTCACCCAGGGCGCGCAGGCCGGCCAGCAGAGCGCCCACGTCCAGCGGCATATGCACCGCGTCGCGCGCCTCGGCGTGGGCCTGCTGGAAGGCCAGGTGGGCGGTGGTGGGCAGGCTGGCACCGGCGCGGCCCAGGCCGATACGGGCGGCCGTCAGCGTGCGCAGGCCGGCCCAGGGCTGGGGCGTGACGGCGGGCTTCACGGCGAAGCCTCCAGCAGCGCGGCGAAGCGCTCGGGCACACCGTCGGCCAGCGCCAGCGGCCCGTCGAAGATGCCCACGCGCTGCAGCCAGGCCTCGAACTCCGGTGCAGGCCGCAGGCCCAGCAGGCGGCGCATCGCCAGCGCGTCGTGGAAGCTGGTGCTCTGGTAGCCCAGCATGATGTCGTCCGAGCCCGGCACGCCCATGATGTAGTGGCAGCCCGCGGTGCACAGCAGCGTCAGCAGGCTGTCGAGGTCGTCCACATCGGCCTCGGCATGGTTGGTGAAGCACACGTCCACGCCCATCGGCAGGCCCAGCAGCTTGCCGGCGCAGTGGTCCTCCAGGCCGGCGCGCAGGATCTGCTTGCCGTCGAACAAATACTCGGGGCCGATGAAGCCGACCACGCTGTTCACCAGCAGCGGGTCGAAGTGCCGCGCCACTCCGTAGGCCCGGCATTCCAGCGTCTGCTGGTCGCAGCCGTGGTGGCTGCCGCTGGAGAGCGCGCTGCCCTGGCCCGTCTCAAAGTACATGAGCTGCCGGCCGCCGCGCTGGAGTGACAGCGCCGCCTCGCGCGCCTCCTGCAGCAGCGCCAGCGTGATGCCGAAGCCGATGTTGGCGCCCTCGGTGCCGGCGATGGACTGGAACACCAGGTCCACCGGCGCGCCGCGGCGGATGGCCTCGATGGTCGTCGTCACATGCGTCAGCACGCAGCTCTGTGTCGGGATCTCATGCCGGGCGATCACCGCGTCCAGCAGCTGCAGCAGGCGCATCACCTGGGGCAGGTTGTCGGTAGCGGGGTTGATGCCGATGACCGCGTCGCCCGCGCCCATCAGCAGGCCGTCGAGCAGGCTGGCGGCGATCCCGGTCTCGTCATCGGTCGGGTGGTTGGGCTGCAGCCGCGTGGCCAGCCGGCCGCGCCCGCCGAGCGTGCTTCTAAATCGCGTGACCACCTCGCAGCGCTGGGCGATCAGCAGCAGGTCCTGCACCCGGCAGAGCTTGGTGACGGCGGCGGCCATCTCGGGCGTCAGGCCCGAGGCGGTCTGAGCCGGGTCGACGGTGCCGGCCAGCAAGGCATCGCGCAGGCCGCCGACGGTCAGATGGGCGATGGGCGCAAAGGCAGCGGCGTCGTGGGTGTCGACGATGAGCCTGGTGACCTCGTCGGCCTCGTAGGGCACGACTGCCTCGCTGAGAAAGCGCTTCAGCGGCAGCTCGGCCAGCGCGAGCTGAGCGGCCACGCGCTCGCGGGCGTTGGCCGCGGCCACGCCGGCCAGCTCGTCGCCCGAGCGGCGCGGGCTGGCTTTGGCCAGCAGGCTGCGCAGGTCGGCAAAGCTGAAGCGCTCACCGCCGAGGGTCTGGGTGTAGGCCATGGGCCGAGTGTCGGCAAAACCGGCGGCGCCTGCATGACGAAGCCGTGACGATCACCGCCCTGTCATGCCATGCCGCTAGCCTGCCGGGCTCGATGCCGACCTTCACGCTTTCTCCCTGGGCCTGGGCCCTGATCCTTTCGGCCGCCGTGCTGGCGCTGGCGGTGTTGTCCCAGGGCAAGCTGCTGTTCGGCCGCACCTGGCGCATCCGCCGCACCCACCCCGGGCCGGCTGCCGCACGCCGCCGTGCCGAGGCCGTCGTGCTGGAGCGCCCCGGCGGCGTGCGCCTGCAAGGCTGGCTGACCCTGCCCACAGACACGCCGCCGCGCCGCCTGCTGCTGTGGTTCGGCGGGCGCAACGAGCATGTGGCCTGGACGCCCGACCTCGCCGGCTGGCTGCCCGATGACGTGGCCCTGCTCGCCTTCAACTACCGCAGCCTGGGCGGCAGCAGCGGCTGGCCCGGCGAGGCCGCCTGCGTGGCCGACGCCGAAGCCGCCGCCGCCTGGGGCCTGGCGCGGCTCGCGCTGGCGCACCAGGCCCTGCACCTGGCCGGCCGCAGCCTGGGCAGCGGCGTGGCCCTGCAGCTCGCCGCCCGCCGCGCCAGCTCCGGCCAGCCGCCGGCGGGCGTGGTGCTCATCACCCCCTTCGCCAGCCTGCGTGCCCTGCTCGCCCGCCGGCCGTTGCTGTGGCCGCTGCTGCCGCTGCTGCGCTCCCCGCTCGATTCCACCGCCGCGGCCCGCCGGCTGCAGTGCCCCGTGCTGATGCTGCTGGCCGAGCGCGACACCCAGGTGCCCCGGGCCCACTCGCTGCGCCTGGCCGAGGCCCTCCAGCGCGCCGGATGCGCCGTGACCGTGGAGACGCAGGCCGGCACCAACCACCGCAACCTCGCGCGGCGGGTGGAGGCGATGGGACGGTTGGGGGTGTGGCTGGCGGCCAGCACTGCAGGCGCGACAAGCGCCGCCGCCACCGAAGCCCAAGCCGCGTGACGGCCGGCCGCCTGGGCGGCGATGGATGCGGGGGCTTGCCCGCGTTGTGGCGAGCCGGCCGGGCACGGATCATCCGCGCACCCCTGCTGCGAACCGCTCCGCCATGACCCCTGCCCTGCACGCCGCCCGCCGCCTGCTGGCGTTGCTGTTGATGCCGCTGGCGCTGGCCGCGCTGCCGGCGCAGGCCCAGTTCCTCAACTTCAAGCAGGTGCTGGAGCGGCCGGACCGCCCCCAGCCCACTCAGCGCCTGGCCTACGGCCCGCTGCCCCAGCAGGTGGGAGAGCTGTGGCTGCCGAGTGCGGCCAAGGGCCCCTTCCCGGTGGTGCTGATGGTGCACGGCGGCTGCTGGCTGGCCGACCTGCCCGGGCCGGAGCTGCTGGCCTGGCAGGCCGAGGCGCTGCGCCAGCAGGGCCTGGCGGTGTGGAGCATCAGCTACCGCCGCCTTGGCCATGAGGGCGGCGGCTACCCCGGCACGTTCCAGGACGTGGCCCGCGGTGCCGACCATCTGCGCACCCTGGCCCAGACCCAGCCGCTCGACCTGAGCCGCGTCGTTGCCACCGGCCACAGCGCCGGCGGCCATCTGGCCCTGTGGCTGGCCGCGCGCAAGAACCTGCCCGCCACCAGCCCGCTGGCCACCCAAGACCCGCTGCCCATCCATGCCGTGGTGCCGGTGGCGGGCGTGGGCGACCTGGCCTGGGGCGGCGGCTACGTCGGCGGCGCCTGCGGCCCCGACACCGTGCCCAAGCTGGTCAACGAGAAGGAACGCGGCAAGCAGGCCTGGTCCGACACCTCACCCGCCGCGCTGCTGCCGCTGGGCGTGCCGGTGACGATGGTGTCCGGCCTCTACGACCCCATCGTCGCCCCCGCCCACGCCCGCCGCTTCCAGGCCGAGGCCGCGCGCAAGGGCGGCGTGCCCGTGCAGCTGCTGACGCTCGACGAGGCCAGCCACTTCGAGCTCATTTCGCCCTGGACCGAGCCGGGGCGCCGGGTGGTGGAGCGGGTGGTGAGCGAGGTCAAGGGCCTGGGCGGCACGCGCTGAGTGGCGCTGCGGCTGCGGCTCGCCGCTTACTTCGAGAACCAGCCCGTGATGCGCTGCTTGAGGCGCAGGAAGAAGCCGGCGCGCTCCACGTCGGCCAGCGCAACCACCGGCACTTCGCCGAGCGTCTTGCCATTGGCCACCGCGACCAGCTTGCCGATCACGGCGCCCTTGGCGATGGGCGCCTCCAGGCCCGGGTTCAGCGTCAGCTCGGTCTTGACCGCCGCGGCCTGGCCCTTGGCCACCACCAGCGTCCACGGCCGGGCCAGGCCCGCCGCCACCTCGGGCGCCACGCCGTAGACCACCTTGGCATTGGTCAGCGCCGTGCCCGCCTGGGCCGGTGTCGCTTCCTCGAAGTTGGCATAGCCCCAGTTGAAGAGCACGCGCGTCTGGTCGGCCCGGGCCTGCTTGCTGTTCGCGTTCATGATGACCGAGATCAGCCGCATGCCGTTGCGCTTGGCCGAGGCCGTCAGGCAGTAGCCCGCCTCGTCGGTGTGGCCGGTCTTGAGCCCGTCGACGGTCGGGTCGGTGTAGAGCAGCGCGTTGCGGTTGCCCTGCTTGATGTGGTTGTAGGTGAACTCGCGCTCGGCGTAGATCGGGTAGTACTCGGCGCTGTTGCGGATGATGGCCGCGGCCAGCACCGCGAGGTCCCGCGCCGAGGCCTTGTGGTTGGCGCCCGGCAGGCCGTCCGCGTTCTCGAAGTGGGTCTTCGTCATGCCCAGCTTGGCGGCCTCGGCATTCATCTGCGTGACGAAGCCGGCCTGCGAGCCGCCGATGTGTTCGGCCAGCGCCTTGGAGGCGTCATTGCCGCTGGCGATCACCACGCCGCGCAGCATCTCCATCAACGAGGCCTGCGCGTTCAGCGGCACGAACATGCAGCTGTCGCCGTCCTTGCCGCCACGGCACCAGGCGCTCTCGCTCATGGTGACCTTCTCGTCGGGCTTGAGCTTGCCGCTCTTGAGGCCCTGCTCGACGAGGTAGCTGGTCATCATCTTGGTCAGCGACGCGGGCGGCAGCGGCTCGTCCGGGTTGCTGGAAGCCAGCAGCTCGCCGGTGTTGTAGTTCATCAGCACCCAGGCCTTGTTCTCCAGCAGCGGGATGGACCGGCCGTTGGCATCGGTCGTCATCGCCTGCTCGGCCGGTGCGGCCTTGGCCTTGCGGGCGGCGGCGGGCTTGGGTTTGGTGTGGGGGGCGGCGAAAGCGGTGCCAACGGAGCTGGCGAGGATCGCACCGGTGAGGAGAGAGGGGAGCAGGCGGAGGAGCAAAGGAGAGCGTGTCATCGGGAGGGTTGAAAAGAAGCCGGGGAAAGCCTGCGGTCGATTCAGGGAGCGCCGGGTGTTGGCGGCGTTTGCGAACGCCCTCGGTGCCTGCCCGCCGGAGCGGCGGCGCTGAGATCGCGGGCTGAGGTGCAACGGCTCAAGATCGGAACGCGGGTTGATGGCGTTCATTGTGGCCGCTTCGTGACTTGGGCCGCGGCGCCGCTGCCGCGGTTTCATGAGCCACACTGCGGGGGATACGGATCAGAGTTTGAGCCGTATGTCCGAAGATGCGGCTCCCTGCGACGTCGCAGAGAGTCGGCCCATCGCACCGTGCATCGCCTTTGCCACTCAGCTGACTTGCAATACTTCAATCCCGAACGCGTGCTTTCAGCGGACGCTGGGTCAGAGCGCCTCGGGTTTGAACCGGATCTGCCGTGACCATGAACCCCATCGAACAACAGTTTTTCAACGAGCTTGAAAAGAAGCTCTGGACCGCTGCCGACAAGCTGCGCTCCGCGCTGGACGCCTCGGTCTACAAGCACGTGGTGCTGGGTCTGATCTTTTTGAAGTACGTCTCCGACGCGTTCGAGGAGCGGCACCAGGAACTGCGCGCCCAGTTCCAGAACCCCGGGCACGACTACTACATGGACCCCGCCGAGTACGGCGGCGCCGACACGCCGGACTACCAAGCCAGCCTAGCCGCCGAGCTGGAGGTGCGCGACTACTACACCGAGAAGAACGTCTTCTGGGTGCCGTTCGAAGCCCGCTGGCAGACGCTGCGCGAGCTGGCCCAGCTGCCGCCCGGCAGTGAACTGCCCTGGCAGGTGCCCAAGCGCGACAGCGACGGCCGCTACGAACGCGATGAGACCACGGGCGAGCTGGTCATGGTGCCCGACAAGATGCGCACCGTCGGCTGGCTGATCGACAACGCCATGGAGGCTGTGGAGCGCGAGAACGGCAAGCTCAAGAACGTGTTGAACAAGGAGTTCGCGCGCACCCAGATCGACAGCCACAAGCTGGCCGACCTCATCGCCCATTTCTCCGACACCAACTTCAGCCAACCGGTCCACAACGGCCAGCGGCTGGACCTCAAGAGCAAGGACATCCTCGGCCACGTGTACGAGTACTTCCTTGGCCAGTTCGCGCTGGCCGAGGGCAAAAAGGGCGGCCAGTACTACACGCCCAAGGCCATCGTCACGCTGATCGTGGAGATGCTGCAGCCCTTCAAGGGCCGGGTGTACGACCCGGCCATGGGCTCGGGCGGCTTCTTCGTGCAGAGCGAGGAGTTCATCGCCCAGCACGGCGGCAAGGTCGCCAACGGCAAGACCGGCCAGATCAGCGTCTACGGCCAGGAGAGCAACCCCACCACCTGGAAGCTCGCCGCCATGAACATGGCCATTCGGGGCCTGGACTTCAACTTCGGCGGCCAGCCGGGCGACACGCTGTTGAACGACCTGCACCCCGACCTTCGCGCCGACTACGTGATGGCCAACCCGCCCTTCAACATGAAGGAGTGGTGGAACGCCAAGCTGGAGAACGACTGGCGCTGGCTGCCGGGCTGCACGCCGCCTCAGGGCAATGCCAACTTCGCGTGGCTGCAGCACATGCTGGCGCACCTGGCCCCCGCCGGCAGCATGGCCCTGCTGCTGGCCAATGGCTCCATGAGTAGCAACACCAACAACGAAGGCGAAATCCGCAAGCAGCTGGTGGAGCGCGACTACGTGGAATGCATGGTGGCCCTGCCCGGCCAGCTGTTCACCAACACGCAGATCCCGGCCTGCATCTGGCTCCTGACCCGCGACAAGGCCAACGGCTTCAACCTCGACAAGAAGAAGCGCGACCGGCGCGGGCAGTTCCTGTTCATCGACGCCCGGCAGCTGGGCTATATGAAGGACCGGGTGCTGCGTGACTTCACGGGGGACGACATCCGGCGAGTGGCCGACACCTTCCATGCCTGGCAGCAGGGCGAGGGTTATGAGGACTTGCCGGGCTTTTGCTACTCAGCCTCGCTGGCCGACATCCGCAAGCACGAGCATGTGCTGACGCCGGGGCGCTATGTGGGCGCCGAGGAGCAGGCGGAAGACGGCGAAGCCTTTGCCGACAAGATGGCGCGGCTGACGGCGCAGTTGGCGGAGCAGTTTTCGGAGAGTGCCGAGCTGGAGGGGGAGATCAAGAAGAACTTGGCGGGGTTGGGGTATGCGTTTGAGGACTGAACCGCTGGCATCCATGTGTGAGGCTGTAGTTGACTGCCCTCACTCCACTCCCGTATGGACAGATTCAGGCTTCGTTGTTTTGCGAAATCAGAACATCAAAAACGGCCGACTCGACTTGTCTGCGCCAAGCTTTACGGACGAAGAGCACTTCAAACAACGTGTGCGTCGCTTGGCTCCACGCCCAGGGGACATCGTCATTACCCGTGAAGCGCCTATGGGCGAGGTCTGCAAAATTCCCGAGGGCCTAATTTGCTGCCTCGGGCAGCGACAGGTGTTGTTGCGCCCGAAGTCCGGCGTCAATGCCGACTACCTGCTCTACGCGCTGCAGTCCCCGGCGGTTCAAGAACAAGTTCGCTGGAATGAAGGAACCGGCTCGACAGTCAGCAATATAAGAATTCCAGTTCTTGAGAAGATAGAAATCCCGAGACTGGGTGAATCTGAGAAATTGATTGCTACCGCATTGAAGTCGATAGACGACAAAATCGACCTCAACCGCCGCATCAACCAAACCCTCGAAGCCATGGCGCAAGCCATCTTCAAATCGTGGTTTGTCGATTTCGATCCGGTCAAAGCCAAGATCGCCGCCCTCACCGAAGGCCGCGACCCGCTGCGCGCCGCGATGCGCGCCATCAGCGGAAAATCTGAGGTTGAACTTGACGCGCTGCCGCCTGAAGCATTCGAACAACTCGCCGCCACGGCCGCGCTGTTCCCGGATGAGATGGAAGAGTCGGAGTTGGGGAAAGTTCCGAGGGGGTGGGAAGCGCAGTCACTTGATTCGGTGGCCAACTATCTGAATGGCCTAGCACTGCAGAAATTTCCGCCAAAGAGTGCAACTGACTTCTTGCCTGTGATCAAAATTGCCCAATTGCGCGCTGGGCATACCGAAGGTGCAGATAAAGCAGTATCCGACCTCAAGCTGGAATACGTCGTGTGCGACGGTGATGTGCTGTTTTCTTGGTCAGGATCATTGGAAGTTGATGTCTGGACCGGGGGAAGAGGCGCGCTCAATCAGCACCTTTTCAAGGTCACTTCGTCCATCGTGCCAAAGTGGTTCTACTTGTGGGCGACGAAGTATCACTTGCCTGAGTTTCGCGAGATTGCAGCAAATAAGGCGACGACCATGGGGCATATTCAGCGCAAGCATCTTTCAGACGCACGAACTGCCACACCACCGACAGAGTTCCTAACTCAAGCATCCAAGCTTATCTCGCCGTTGCTGGATGAAATCGTTTCGCTTCGGCTGCAGTCACGAGAGCTGGCAAAGGCGCGGGATACCCTCCTCCCCAAACTCCTCTCCGGCGAGCTGTCCGTCGAAGCGCTCGCCGAATCCGCCGGGGCCGCCTGATGGATATCCAAAAGCTCCGCGACAACAAGCTCATCGTCGACAAGGTCGAAGAGGCCTTGCAGGCCGCGTACTCGTCGAACGGGGAGTTCAACGCGGTGCTGGACGAGGCCGAGCCGCTGTCGTTCAAGAGCCTGCGCGACCCTGAGCATGAATACCTGGTCAAGGTCAGCGATGCGCTGTACTGGGTGGAACGCGACGCCTATCTGGATGAGCTGGACCACTGGCAAGGGCAGCGGGAGGTCGATCAGCATGAAACGGCGACGGCCTTCATCAAACGCTCCGATCAACAAGCCGTCTTCCTTGATCTTGTCGATGCCATCCGCTCCAGGCGCATCGCCCCGTTCGTCGGCGCCGGCTTGTCCAGGCCCTGCGGGTATCCGATGTGGGGCGAGGCGCTGCGCAAGATCGCGCAAAAGCTGGATGGCCTGGGTGTCCAGAACATCGAGCCGCTGATGGCAGCGTACGACTATCTGCAAGCAGCCCAGGTGCTGCATGAGGCTGCGGCCCAGCAGGTGCAGCATTTCATCAAGACCGAGTTTCGCCAGCGCGGCGCGATCACCGGGCCCGTCACGCTGTTGCCCGAACTTGCCAACGGCTGCATCGTCACCACCAATTTCGACACCGTCATCGAAGACCTGTTTCGGGCAAAGGGCCAGCCCTTGGATGGCTATATGCATGGCACGCAGGCTGGCAACAACTTCGTGCAGCGGCTGCTGCGAGGCGAACGTTGCATCCTGAAGTTGCATGGTGATGCTGGGCAGGCCAACACGCATGTGTTCACGCAGGCGCAGTACCAAGCGGCCTATGGCGGCGAAGGGGGTGAGCCGCTGGCTTTCCAGAAGCAATTGCCCCGAGCACTGCGCCAGATCTTCATCAGCCACTCGCTGCTGTTTCTGGGTTGCAGCCTGGAGCAGGACAAGACGCTGGATCTGTTCAAGTCGGTGGTGGAGGAAGGGGCCTTTGAGATCCCGGATCACTTCGCCCTGCTCAATGAGCCAGCCACGCCGCACGAGCGCGCCCGCAAGGAAGCCCGGCTGCTGCAGCTGAAGATTCGGCCGCTGTGGTACGAGACGCCTGCGGGCGCTGACGGCAAGCCGGATCACGGCCTGCTGGAACAGCTTCTTAAGCTCGCCATCGCCGTGGCACGCAGACAGGTGGTGTTTGCATGAGCATCTCGCCGGCACAGATCGACCTCTGGCGCGCAAGCGCTTCTGAAACCCAGAACCTCGAATTCAAGGAGGCCGCCACCCAGTACGACACGCGCAAGCTGTGCCGCTACTGCGTGGCCATCGCCAACGAGGGCGGCGGGCACTTGGTGCTGGGCATTGCCGACAAGCCGCCGCGCCCGGTGGTGGGCAGCCAGGCCTTCCCGGACACGCAGGACATCGCCGAGAAGCTGTTCCATTGGTTGGGCTTTCGGGTGGATGTGGAGGCGGTGGCCCACCCGGATGGACGGGTGCTGGTGTTCAGCATCCCGGGGCGCCCCAAAGGCACGGCCTACCACCACGAAGGTGCTTACCTGATGCGCTCGGGCGAAGAGCTGGTGCCGATGAGCGAGGACCAGCTGCGCAAGATCTTTGCCGAAGGGCAGCCGGGCTGGCTGGAGGCCCCGACGCTGAAGGATGTGTCTGCCCAGGATGTGGTGCAGTGGCTGGACACGCAGGCGTTTTTCGACCTCCTGCGCCTGCCCTACCCGACCGACCAGACGGGCGTGCTGGCCCGCCTGCTGGACGAGCGCCTGATTGAGCGCAGCGCGGCGGGCTTCAACATCCTGCGCATCGGCGCGGTGCTGCTGGCCAAGAACATGCGGCAGTTCCCGGACATCAGCCGCAAGGCGGCGCGGGTGATCGTGTACGCGGGCGAGTCCAAGATGAAGACCGTCTCTGACGTCACCGGCGAGAAGGGCTACGCCGTGGGCTTTGCCGGCCTGGTGCAGTACGTGATGGGCAAACTGCCGCAGAACGAGGTGATCGAGGGGGCCATCCGCAAGGAGGTCAAGCTGCTGCCCGAGGTGGTAGTGCGAGAGCTGCTGGCCAATGCGCTGATCCACCAGGATTTCGACCTGGGCGGCGCCTCGCCGGTGGTGGAGGTGTTCAGCAACCGCGTGGAGATCTCCAACCCGGGCGAGCCCATCGTGCCGGTGGAGCGATTCATCGACGGCTACCAGTCCCGCAACGAGCGGCTGGCGGACCTGATGCGGCGCTTTGGCATTTGCGAGGAGAAGAGCAGCGGCATTGATCGGGTGATCGAGGCTGCGGAGTTGATGCAGCTGCCTGCGCCGGAGTTCTTGACCAGCCACCGGCGCACGATCGTCGTGATCCACGGGCCGCGTGCCTTCCGCGACATGAACGGCGGGGACAGGGTGCGGGCCTGCTACCAGCATTGCGTGTTGCAGTACGTGCTGCGCAAGCAGATGACCAACCAGTCGCTGCGGGAGCGTTTTGGCCTGCCCGAGGGCAGCAGCAACACGGTGTCGCAGATCATCACGGCGACGCTGGAGCAGGGGCTGGTGAAGATGGACCCCAACGCGCCCGACTCGCGGCGCTATGCGCGCTACATCCCGGCATGGGCGTAGTGGCCATTTCATCGGCAGCCCGGCTCGGGGAGCCAGGTGCAGGCAAGTCATTGATTTGCCGAGAGTTTCTTATTTCATCGCAAACCGGCTGGGCGCCTAGGCGGTGCAGTGTGGCCAAGGGAGGCCGACATGCTGAATGAACAACAACTCGAAGAGTTCTGCCTAGCCTGGTTCCAGGAGACGGGCTGGCGCTTTGCGCATGGGCCGGACATTGCCCCGGACAGCAGCAGCCCAGAGCGCACCGACTATCGGCAGGTGGTGCTGCGTGAGCGCCTGCTGGGCGCGCTGGCCCGCATCAACCCGCAACTGCCGGCCGCCGCGCTGGAGCAGGCGGCGCACGCGCTGCAACGGTTGAGCGACCCGCAGATGGTGGTGCGCAACCGCAGCGTGCACCGCCTGCTGCTGAACGGCGTGATGGTGGACTTTGCGCTGGGCGACGAGAAGAAGACCGACTTGGTGCGCTTCATCGACTTTGCGCAGCCGAGTAACAACGACTTTTTGGTGGTGAACCAGTTCACCATCACGGGTACCAAGCAGCCGCGCCGGCCGGATGTGGTCGCGTTCGTGAATGGCCTGCCGCTGGCCGTGGTGGAGCTGAAGAACCCCGCCAACGAGCAGACCGATGTGTGGGATGCCTTCAACCAGTTGCAGACCTACAAGGACGAGATCGGCGACCTGTTCAACAGCAACGCCGCCCTGGTGGTGAGCGATGGCTGGACGGCGCGGGTGGGCTCGCTCACGGCCAACGCCGAGCGCATGCTGCCCTGGCGCACCATCGCCAACGAAGACGACCGGCCGCGCCTGCAAATGGAGCTGGAAACGGTGGTGCGAGGCTTCTTCAAGCCTGAGCTGTTCCTGGACTTTGTGCGGCACTTCGTGCTGTTTGAGCAGGACGGCGACACCCTCACCAAGAAGATTGCGGGCTACCACCAGTTCCACGCCGTGCGCGAGGCGGTGCGCGCCACGGTGATTGCCGCGCAGACCCCGGACAAGGGCTTGCTGGAGGTGCACGAGGAGCGGGCCACCTACGGCAAGGAGGTCAGGCCGGGCTCGCGCAAGGCAGGGGTGGTGTGGCACACGCAGGGGTCGGGCAAGAGCATCACGATGGCCTGCTATGCCGGCAAGCTGCTGCAACAGCCCGAGATGAAGAACCCGACGCTGGTGGTGGTGACGGACCGCAACGACCTGGACGGCCAGCTGTTCGCCACATTCAGCGCGGCCAGTGACCTGCTCAAGACAACGCCGGTGCAGGCGGGCGACCGCGACGAGCTGCGCGAGATGCTGGCCTCGCGCGAAGCCGGCGGCATCATCTTCACCACGGTGCAGAAGTTCGCCCTGCTGGACGGGGAGGAGGCGCACCCGCTGCTCTCTAGCCGCACCAACATCGTCGTGATTTCAGACGAGGCGCACCGCAGCCAGTACGGCACCAAGGGGCGGCTGGACACCAAGACGGGCAAGTACGTGTTCGGCTACGCCAAGCATTTGCGGGATGCGCTCAAGAACGCGACCTTCATCGGCTTCACCGGCACGCCGATCGCCCTGGAGGACAAGGACACGCGGGCCGTGTTCGGTGGCTACGTCAGCATCTACGACATCCAGGACGCGGTGGACGATGGCGCGACGGTGCCGATCTTCTACGAGAGCCGACTGGCCAAGCTGGATGTGAACCAGGCCGAGATTGATGCGTTGAACGACCAGGTGGACGAGGTCGTCGAGGACGAAGAGGACATCGCCCACCGCGAGAAGACCAAGAGCGAATGGGCCGCGCTGGAGAAGCTGGTGGGTTCGCAGCCGCGCCTGCAGCAGGTGGCCCGCGATCTGGTCCAGCACTTCGAGGCGCGGGTCTCGGTGGTGGATGGCAAGGCCATGATCGTTTGCATGAGCCGGGACATTTGCGTGCAGCTCTACAACGCCATCTGCATTGGCGATAAAGACAACCCGCCCTTGCGCCCTGATTGGCACAGCACCGACCCGGAGCAAGGCGCGATCAAGATCGTGATGACGGGATCAGCCGCTGACAAAGCACTGCTGCAGCCGCATCTGTACAGCAAGCAGGTGAAGAAGCGGCTGGAGGCGCGCTTCAAGGATGCGCGCGACTCGCTCAAGCTGGTGATCGTGCGGGACATGTGGCTGACGGGCTTTGACGCGCCGTGCTGCCACACCATGTACATCGACAAGCCCATGAAGGGGCACAACCTGATGCAGGCCATCGCTCGGGTGAACCGGGTGTTCAAGAACAAGCCGGGTGGCTTGGTGGTGGACTACATCGGCATTGCCAACGAGCTGAAAGCCGCGCTGAAGGACTACACGGAAGCGAAGGGCAAGGGCGACCCCACGCACGGGGCGGCCGAGGCGTTGGCGGTCTTGCTTGAGAAGCTCGATGTGGTGCGCGGCCTGATGCACGGCTTTGACTACAGCGCGTTCGAGACGCAGGCGCTGCCGCTGCTGGTCCCGGCGGCGAATCACATCCTCGGTTTGAAGGATGGCAAGACGCGCTTCCTGGACACGATGGTGGCGGTGGCGAAGGCGTTCTCGTTGTGCGGCACGCTGGACGAGGCGGCTGCACTGCGCAAGGAGATCGCGTTCTTCTCCGCAATCAAGGCGGCCATCGCGAAGTTCACGACGGTGGACAAGAAGCGTAGCGACGCGGAGAAGAACAGCGCACTCAAGCAGATCCTGGACAACGCCATCATTGCCGACGGCGTGGCGGATGTCTTCGCACTGGCGGGGCTGGACAAGCCGAACATCGGTTTGTTGTCCGACGAGTTTCTGGAAGATGTGCGACGAATGGAGAGTCGCAACCTGGCTGTGGAACTGCTGGAAAAGCTGCTGCGCGACGAGATCAAAGCGCGAGCCCGCAACAACGTGGTTCAGGAGCGAAAGTACGGCGACCGGCTGCTGGAAACGCTGCGCAAGTACCACAACCGGGCCATCGAGACGGCCCAGGTCATTGAAGAGTTGATTCAGATGGCCAAGGAGTTTCAGGCCACGCTGGAACGAGAGGCCGCACTCGGACTCGGTCCCGACGAGGTGGCGTTCTATGACGCCTTGGCCAACAACGAGAGCGCGGTGCGTGAGCTAGGTGATGAGATCTTGAAAAAGATCGCCGTAGAGATCACCGAGAAGCTGCGTGCAAGCACGACCGTGGATTGGCAGGTGCGCGAAAGCGTTCGAGCCAAGCTGCGCATCCTGGTGCGGCGTTGCCTTCAGAAGTGGAAGTACCCACCAGACCAGCAGCTCCAGGCGGTGGAGCTAGTGCTGAAGCAGGCGGAGACCTTGTCCGAGACTTGGTCGAGCGCGATGTAGCCTGTCACCGAACGTCGTGTCGAATCAGGGAGGCTTGATCGACGCGATTGGCGGACGTGTCGAAATCACCCGAGGTTTTCGACACGATCGGGCACGCTGCCGCGTTGCCCGGCCGTCATCCGGGGATCAAACGTCGATGTTCCCAGCGCGCAAGGCGTTGGTTTCAATGAAATCACGACGGGGCTCCACCTCGTCGCCCATCAGCATCGTGAAGACCTTGTCCGCCTCGATGGCGTCTTCGATCTGCACGCGCAGCAGGCGGCGGACGGTGGGGTCCATGGTCGTTTCCCAGAGCTGCTCGGGGTTCATCTCGCCCAGGCCCTTGTAGCGCTGGCGGCCGACGCTGCCTTCGGCCTGGCTCATCAGCCAGGCCATGGCGGCGCGGAAGTCGTCGACCTTGGCTTCCTTGGCCTTGTCGCCCTCGCCCTTGCGCACGATGGCGCCGGGCTTGATGAGGCCCTGGAAGCTCAGGCCGGCGTCGGCCAGCACTTCGTAGTCGGCGCCGTGCACGAAGTCGGCGCTGATGACGCTGGCGCGCACATTGCCGTGGTGCATGCGGGCGATCTTCAGGAAGAGCTTGTCGGTGCGCGGGTCGGTCTCGACGGTGACCTCGGCGCTGTGCAGCGCGGCCTTGAGCGCGGCGGCGCTGGCGTCGGCGTCTTCGCGGGTGTCGACCTTCAACGGCAGGCCGTTGGCCAGCACGTGCAGGGCCTCGCCGTCCATCCAGTTGGACAGGCGCTCGATGACGCTCTGGGCGGTGACGTATTTGCGGGCCAGCGCGTCGAGGGACTCGCCCACCAGGGTGGTGCCGGTGCCGGTGTCGAGGCTGGCATCCTGCAGCGCGACCTTGAGCAGGAAGGCGTCGAACTCGTGGCCGTCCTTGAGGTATTGCTCGTGCTTGCCGACCTTGACCTTGTAGAGCGGCGGCTGCGCGATGTAGATGTGGCCGCGCTCGACGAGCTCGGGCATCTGGCGGTAGAAGAAGGTGAGCAGCAGGGTGCGGATGTGAGCGCCGTCCACGTCCGCGTCGGTCATGATGATGATGCGGTGGTAGCGGAGCTTGTCGGGGTTGAAGTCGTCGCTGCCGGCGCCGCGGCCGATGCCGGTGCCCAGGGCCGTGATGAGCGTGATGATTTCGTTGCTCGTCAGCAGCTTTTCATAGCGCGCCTTCTCGACGTTCAGGATCTTGCCGCGCAGCGGCAGGATGGCCTGGAACTTCCGGTCGCGGCCCTGCTTGGCAGAGCCGCCGGCGGAGTCGCCCTCGACGATGTAGATCTCGCAGAGCGACGGGTCTTTTTCCTGGCAGTCGGCCAGCTTGCCGGGCAGGCCCAGGCCATCGAGCACGCCCTTGCGGCGCGTCATCTCGCGGGCCTTGCGGGCGGCCTCGCGGGCGCGGGCGGCGTCGAGGATCTTGCCGCAGATGGTCTTGGCATCCAGCGGGTTCTCGAGCAGGTAGTCGGTCAGCAGGCGGCTGACGATGTCTTCCACCGGCGCACGCACTTCGGAGCTGACGAGCTTGTCCTTGGTCTGCGAGCTGAACTTGGGCTCGGGCACCTTCACGCTCACCACGCAGGCCAGGCCTTCGCGCATGTCGTCACCCGCGACTTCGACCTTGGCCTTCTTGGCCAGCTCGTTGTCGTCGATGTACTTGTTGATGACGCGGGTCATCGCGGCGCGCAGGCCGGTGAGGTGGGTGCCGCCGTCGCGCTGCGGGATGTTGTTGGTGAAGCAGAGGACGTTCTCGTTGAAGCCGTCGTTCCACTGCATCGCCACTTCGACGCCGATGTTGGTGCCCTGGTCGCTCATCTTGTCGCCCACGGCGTGGAAGATGTTCGGGTGCAGGGTGGTCTTGCCCTTGTTGATGAACTCGACGAAGCCCTTCACGCCGCCGGCGTAGGCGAAGTTGTCTTCCTTGTTCGTGCGCTCGTCGACGAGGCGGATCTTGACGCCGTTGTTCAGGAAGGACAGCTCGCGCAGGCGCTTGGCGAGGATGTCGTAGTGGTAGTCGTTGTTCTCTTTGAAGATCTCGGTGTCGGGCAGGAAGTGCACCTCGGTGCCGCGCTTGTCGGTCTCGCCGATGACCTTCATGGGGCGCGTCTCGACGCCGTCGACCATGACGCTTTCGCCGTTTTGCGGCACGCCCTTGGCGAACTCCAGGAAGTGCACCTTGCCGTTCTGGCGCACCGTGAGGCGCAGGAACTTGCTCAGGCCGTTTACGCAGCTCACGCCCACGCCGTGCAGGCCGCCAGAGACCTTGTACGAGTTCTGGTTGAACTTGCCGCCGGCGTGCAGCTCGGTCAGCGCGATCTCGGCGGCGGAGCGCTTGGGCTCGTGTTTGTCGTCCATCTTGACGCCGGTGGGGATGCCGCGGCCGTTGTCGATGACGGAGATGGAGTTGTCGGTGTGGATGGTGACGACGATGTCGTCGCAATGGCCGGCCAGGGCCTCGTCGATGGAGTTGTCGACGACCTCGAACACGAGGTGGTGCAGGCCGGTGCCGTCGGAGGTGTCGCCGATGTACATGCCGGGGCGCTTGCGCACGGCTTCCAGGCCTTCGAGGATCTGGATGGAGTTGGCGTCGTAGACCGCGCCCGACTTGGCCTCGGCCGCGGCGGCGGCTTGCTGGTTGGCGTTCAGGCCGTCCGGGTGTTCGGGGCTGCTGTTGACATCACTCATCGGGGACTTTCCAAGGCCGCGATGCGGCCCTCCAAACTCAAACTAGAGCCCCCCGCTTGGCGGGGGGCTGGGGGGTGCAAAACATTCAGGGCATGCAATGCCGATGAGGATCGCTAGATCCTCATTGGCATGACGACGTACTTGAAACCCGTCGTGTCGGGGATGGTGATCAGCGCGCTGGAGGCGCTGTCGTTCAGGTCGATGCAGACCATGTCCTGGCTCATGTTGGCCAGGGCGTCCATCAGGTAGGTGACGTTGAAGCCGGTCTCGATCTTGTCGCCGGCGTAGTCGATCTCGATCTCTTCCTTGGCCTCTTCCTGCTCGGCGTTGCTGGACGCGATGGACAGCAGGCCGGGCTCGAAGGTCAGGCGCACGGCCTTGAACTTCTCGCTGGTCAGGATGGCGGCGCGCTGCAGGCTGGCCAGCAGCGGCGCGCGACCCAGCGTGAGCTTGAACTTGTGGTTCTTGGGGATGACGCGGTTGTAGTCGGGGAACTTGCCCTCGACCAGCTTGGTCACGAACTCCATGCCGCTGAAGCTGAACT
>RXJV01000012.1 GCA_003963075.1 Burkholderiales bacterium | reverse complement strand
CGTGGGCCTGCGCTTCTCGCTCGGCCTGATGTGGGTGCTGCTGATCGTGGCCGAGACGCTGTCGGCCCAGGCCGGCATCGGCTACCTGACGATGAACGCCCGCGAGTTCCTGCAGACCGACATCGTGCTGGTTGGCATCCTGCTGTACGCGCTGCTGGGCAAGCTGGCGGATGTGGTCGCGCGTGCGCTGGAGCGAGCCTGGTTGCCCTGGCACAAGGGTTATGCGGCGGAGGCCTCCTGAGATGTGGCTGACCGAGTTCGACACCCCCGTGCAGCCGCTTGATCCGGTGCTCGACGCAGCTCCGGCCGCGCGCGACGACCCACGCGGCCTGGCGCTGTCGCTGCGCGGCGTGGCCAAGTCCTTCGGCGCCCGCCATGTGCTGAAGGACCTGGACCTGAACGTCGCGCCCGGCGAGTTCGTCGCGCTGGTCGGCCGCAGCGGCTGCGGCAAGAGCACGCTGCTGCGCCTGATCGCCGGGCTGGACACGCCCAGCGCCGGCCTCGTCGAAGCCGGCGCGGCCGACGAGCGCCGCCTGATGTTCCAGGACGCGCGCCTGCTGCCCTGGAAGCGGGTGGTGGACAACGTGGCCCTGGGCCTGACCGGACCCGATGCCCAGCACCGCGCGATGGAGGCCCTGGGCCAGGTTGGCCTGGCCGGCCGCGGCGGCGACTGGCCGGCCACGCTCTCCGGCGGTCAGCGCCAGCGCGTCGCCTTGGCCCGCGCCCTGGTGCACCGGCCACGGCTGCTGCTGCTGGACGAACCCCTCGGCGCACTGGACGCGCTGACCCGCCTCGAAATGCACCGCTTGATCGAAGACCTTTGGCGCAGCCACGGCTTCACGGCCCTGCTGGTGACGCACGATGTCGCCGAGGCCGTGGCCCTGGCCGACCGCGTGCTGCTGATCGACCGCGGCGGCATCGCCCTCGACGCCAGCGTGGCCCTGCCCCGCCCGCGCTCGCGCACGACGCCCGCGTTCACGGAGCTGGAGGAGCGGGTGCTGCGCCACGTCATCGGCCACCCGCCGGCGGCCTGAGCCGCCGCGGCGCCGCTCAGGCTTTGGTCGCGAGCGACCCTGGGAAGCTCAGCGAACTCGACGCCGCCGACACCGAAAACACCACGTGGGCCGTGCCGGCCGACTGCATCAGCGAGCTGTAAAGCGAGACCACGCCGCCAGAGGTCTTGGAAAGCTGGGCCGCCTGCGAGATGGCCGCGCTCTGCTGGATGGTCGACGACAGCTTCAGCGCGTCCTGGGCCTGGGTGGCGATCCGGCTGGCGAAGCTGGGCTGGCGGGTGTCGGACTTCAGAAAGCGCTGCACCGCCGCCTTGTCGGCCTCACTGCCCCGCACCTCCACGGCCCCGCTGCTGCTGACCGAGAACTCGACCGCCGCACCCAGCTTGACACCGGCCTTGCCGAGCGCCGTGCGCAGGTCGGCAGCGAGGGTCTTCTGGCCACGCTCCAGGCCCTGAGCGGCCGCGGCATTCTTCGCCATGCCGGCCGCACGCTGCAGCGCGGTGGCGGACAGCTCGCCGGCCGGATGCTGCCGCGCCGCAGCGGTCTTGGTCGCGGTCGATGCCGATGTCGACGATGCCGAGGTGGATTTGGCGGCCGATCCGCCGGACGAAGGTGTGCCGACTCGGCCCTGCGCGTGCAGCGTGTTCAGCGCCGCCGCTTTATGTAAGCTGGAAACCACGGTAGATCCAGGAAGCCCGTACTGCCCGGCATCTTGGGTCTAAGGTCGGCCGGCCGAACGTCGCAATTGAGCGGCGTTCGGCCGCCTGCTTCGGCGATGGGCGCGGCGCGCGCGCCGCCGGTTCAGGCCGCCAGGGGCTGCGCTTCCGGCGCGCCGGACCAGTTCACCGGCTGCCACTGGCCCTGCACATGACGCTCGAAGCCCGCGGCCTCGAAGCGCCACAGATGCAGCCAGTCGTTATCCAGCAGTTGCCGCACGACCGCATGCTTGGCAATGACGGCATCGATGGCGGCGCGCGGCGCGTCGATCACGACGGTCAGCCGCAGCGGCTCGTGCACCCAGCGCGACCCGTCGTTGAGCGACTGGTGCGACAGGCCGATGCGCAGATCGCCGCCATTGCCCTCGAACACACCAAGGGTGCCGCCGACGACGTTGTGCAGCACCTTGTTGCCGCTGCCCAGGCGCTGCGGGTCGCAGGTCGACGCGTGGTATTGCCAGTTGATCCAGTGCGTGACCAGCATGGGCGCGGTCATCAGCAGTTCCAGCACGCTGCCGTCGGCATCCTGGCCGGCGTCGTAGTCGTGCAGGAAGCTGCGACCGCCCAGCACCACGCCGCGGCTGCGCTGGCGCGGCGCGATCACGAAGGCCGCATTGCCGGCCAGGCCCCACTCCGGCCGGGTCTGGGCGGCGTCGTTGGCGCGGCGGCGCAGCTGCTCGAACAGCGCCGCCTCGCCGGCCTGAGGGTCGAGCTGCAGCCGCGGCGCCCGTTCGCGGCGCACGCGGTCGCCGGCCCGGGCGATGGTCGGCTGCAAGGCCTCCCAGCGGGCCCGCGCATCGCTGGGCAGCAGGTCGAGGTCGAAGGCCTCGATCTCGTCGGTGGTCGTGTTGTGCAGGGCCGCGACGAAGGCGGTCGACTCCGGGATGGCGACACCACGGGCGCGCAGGCCCTCGCGTACGGCCGCCTCGTTGAGCAACAACGCCAGGCTGCGCGCATTCACCTCGCCGGTCTGGCCGCAGCAGGCGCCGCAGTCCAGCGCCGCCGCATGCGCGTTGTTGGCCGACTGGCTGCCGTGCCCGACCAGCAGCACCAGCGGTGCGAGCTGCTGCTCCAGGCCCATCGCATGCAGGACGCGGGCGGCCAAGTCAACCCGGGCCGGCAGGTCCAGGCCGGCGAGCTTGGGCCGGCAGACGGCGCGGTAGCGTGTCGGCAGGCCATGCAGGTCGTCGCGGGCGCGTTCCTGCCGGCCCGGCCGCAAGCCGTCCACCAGCTTGGCCAGATAGCCAAGGCCCGCGGCCTCGACGAAGGAGAAGGCCGCACCGGGCCAGCGGCTTGCGGCCCGCCACTGCTCGTGCAGGGCCAGCCGGCCCAGCCGAGCGCCGGTGGCCTGGGCCTGCAGGTTCGCGTCCGGCTGCTGCGACGCCTCGGCGCTCGGCAGCAGGCTGTCGACCACCTCGACGGCGGGCGCGAGCAGGCCCGGCAGCTGCGGGCGGCGCGCCTGGGTGGCGAGCGGCGTGTAAGCCACCGGCAGGCCGAAGAAGCCCGCGAAGCCCAGCGTCTGCACGCTGGGCTGCACCGCTTCCAGCGCGCGCCGCAGCGGCTCGCTGCGCACATCGATGCAGAAGGCCGCCTGCACCTCGACCTGCGGCGCTTGCGCCTGCGCCGGCGCGGCCAGCAGCCGCTGGGCGAGGTCGCGTTGATAGCCCAGCTCCAGCGCGAGCTGCCAGACCTCGTCGATCAACAGCGGCTGTTCGGCAGCAGCCAGCACCGCCGGTGCCCGGCCCCAGGCCAGCTGCAGCTCAGCGAAGGCCGCCTCGGCGGTGGCATCGCCCTTGCACTCCAGCAGCAGCACTCCCCAGGCCAGGCGGATCGCGAGCAGCTCGCGCAGGTGCGCGTCCTCGCCGCCCTCGAGCTTGGCCTGCCAGCCCAGATAGGCGCACCACGAGGCCCAACCGTTCACGGTCAGCAGCACGGCCTCCAGGTAGTCGGCCCAGACCGGCTGCGGCAAGCCCAGACGCCGCATCACCCATTGCTCGGCATCGCGGGCCGTCGCCGGCAGCGCATCGACGGCGCGGCCGATCCGGGGCAGGCCCATCAGCAGGCCGATGCCATGGTCGTGCTGCAGGGTCTCGCGCCAGAAGGCATAGAGGCCTTGGGTGCGCTCGGGCTGCCAGTCGGCCTGGTGCTCGTCGAAATAGGCCGCGCAGGTCTGACTGACCTGGTGCGTGATCGCCTCGCGCCAGGACAGGCGCGACAGGCGTTGCGGATCGTTGTCCAGCAGGTCGATCAGCAGCGGTAGGCGCTCGATCGCCGCAGCCGCCTGCAGCGCGTTCACGCACTGGCCGGCACTCAGGCCGCTGGCCACGGCGGCCGGCAGCTGGCGCAGCGCCTGCTCCAGATCGGCGGTGCTGATGCGGCCATCGCGCCAGGCCTGCAACTGACGCTCACGCGGCGGAAAAACCTGGATGCCGCCCAGCACCGCCATGCGGGCAGCCACGCGCCGCAGCGGCATGCCGATGCGTGACCAGTGCGGGTTGACCGCGATCGCGCGGTCCAGCGGCCAGGCCGGAGCGATCGACTCGCAGGCCTGATGGCAGGCCTGTTCGATCTGCCGGTTCAGGGCGTCGGGATCGGGCAGCGACGCGCGGGCGGATGGGCTGGTGGTGTCGATCATCATGGGTTCTCCGTCATTCGGTGCATCAGCGGGCGTCGGCGACGCGGGGAGCGGCAGCCTGAGGCGGCGAGGGCGGCTGCGATCCAGTCGTCCAGCGGGCGGGCCAGAGCTGCAGGGCCAAGCGGGTGTAGGCCTCGTCCACATAGAAACCGGCATAACTCCAGCGCCGCCAACGCGACAGCCACTGGGGCCTCGACTGCAGCAGGGCCAGGCACAGATAGAGCGTCAGCAGCGCCAGCAGTGCGGCCAGGCCGAGCCCGTGGTGGGGCGCATCTTGGATGGCCAGCGGCAGGGCATGGGCCAGCAGCGCGGCAGCAGTCAGGCCGACCACCATCAACAGGCCGAGCAGCAACTGCACAGCTCGCGCACCGGCCGACACCGGCCCACGCGGCAACCACAGCAGCGGCGCCCAGGCCAGGCCCATCACCGCGCTCCACCACCAGGGCCAGGCCGCCAGGCCCGACAGCGACAGCACGGCCAGCACGGCCGCGACCGTCAGCACCGGCGCCAGCACCAGGCTGGCCGCGAGCGGCGCGCTGGCGCCGTGCAGGGACTGCAGGCGGGTCTGGCGCACCACGGTCGAGGCCGACAGGAAGACATGGGCCTTGTAGAGCGAGTGGCCGACCAGGTGCAGGGCCGCCAGCGTGTACAGACCGAGGCCGCACTCCAGCAGCATGAAGCCCATCTGCGCCACGGTGGACCAGGCCAGCCGCACCTTGATGCTGATGCGGGTCAGCATCACCATGCCGGCCAGCACCGCCGTGCCGAGGCCGAACACCAGCAGCAGCGCGCGGGCGATGCCGGCCTGTTCGAGCAGCGGCGCGAAGCGGATCAACACGAAACCGCCCAGATTGACCACACCGGCGTGCAACAGGGCCGATACCGGCGTGGGCGCTTCCATGACCTGGATCAGCCAGCCATGCACCGGCAACACCGCCGTACGCAGGATCACCGCGAGCACCAAGGCCACGGCGCTGAGCTGCAGGCCAGTGGACAGCCCGGCCTGGGCCAGGTGGGCCCAGAGGGCCGACAAGGAACCGGTGCCGACCTCATGCCAGGCCAGGGCCGCAGCGGCGAGCAACAGGGCATCCGCCAGACGGTCTGCCATGCGCTTCTTGTGCGCGGCCAGGCGGGCAAAGGGTCGGTCCGGGTAGAAGCACAGCAGATGCTGCAGCGCCACGCCCACCCCGGCCCAAGCGGCGATCAGCACCACCCAATGGTCGGCCAGCAGCAACAGCTGGACCGCCGCGAGCGTCGCTGCCAGCGCCGCAATGAAGCGGCGCTGGCCCGGCTCGCCCTGCAGATAGCGCGACGAGAAGCTGCCGATCACGGTGCCGAGCAACTGCACCAGCAGGGCCAGCACCAGGCCAAGCGCCGACGCCTGGAGGCCAGCTGGCAACACGATGCCGGCAGGCCCGGCCCAGGCCAGCACTGCCGCGGTGGCGAGCGCCATGCCCGACAGCGCCTGAAACAGGCGCCACAGGGTGTCGGTCGAGACTCGGCGGAAAGCGATCCCCAAGGCCAGCGGCAGCATCGCCGCGATCGGCGCCAACACGGCAACGGTCTTCATCAACGGGTGGAGTTCCATGGGCAGGGCTTCCTTGAATTCGATGCCGCGCATCATGCTTGCCGGTATCTGTTCTGTAAATTACATTGATAAGAACGAAAAAATACCATTTACAGAACAATGAAGCTGGACCAACTGAACTTCCACCACCTGTTCTATTTCTGGCGGGTGGCCAAGCTCGGACATCTGACCCGAGCAGCGGAAGAGCTGCACACCTCGCAGTCCGCGGTGTCGGCGCAGATCCGCCAGCTGGAGCAGCGCATCGGCGAGGAGCTGTTCTCCCGCGAAGGCCGGCGCCTGGTGCTGACCGACAGCGGCCATCTGGTGCTGGCCTATGCCGACAACATCTTTGGTCTTGGCCAAGAGATGCTGGGCCGGCTGCAGGGGCGCTCTGCCGGTGTCACGCGCCTGCGCGTCGGCAGCGTGGCGACGCTGTCGCGCAACTACCAGGAGAACTGGATCCGGCCCCTGCTGGCCGACTCGACCGTCGTGCTGACGCTGGAGTCGGGCCTGCTGGAGGGCTTGATCAGCCGGCTGGTGCAGCACCAGCTCGATGTGGTGCTGAGCAATGAAACCGTGCCGTCCAACCCCGACCGGCCGTTGCACAGCCGCTTCCTCGGCAGCCAATCGATCTCGGTGGTGGGGCCGGCAGGGCGCTGGCCGTCAAACAGCCTGCGCATCCCGGAAGACCTGGACGGCGTCGACCTCGCGCTGCCCGGCGCCCGGCACGCGCTGCGCGCGCAGTTCGATGCGCTGTGCGCCTCCGCCGGCATCACGCCTCGGCTGCGCGCCGAGGTGGACGACATGGCCATGCTGCGCCTGATCGCGCGGGACAGTGGCTGGCTGACCCTGCTGCCCGAGGTGGTGGTCCAGGACGAGCTGCGCAGCGGCGTGCTGGTGAGCGTGGGTCAGTCGACAGCCTTGCAGGAGCGCTTCTACGCCATCACCACGCCGCATCGCCACCGCATCGAAATTCTCGAGAGCCTGATGAACCCGCCGCCGGCCTGAGCTGGAGGCCTGCACCGCGCTGCCTGCGCGCATGGCACCATGCAGGCCATGACCGTTCTTGTCGCCTGCCTGTGTGCCGCCTGGTGCCGCACCTGCGAGTCCTACCAACAAACCTTTGAGTCCGTCTGTGACGAGCTGCCGCAGGCGGGGCTGCAGCGGCGCTGGATCGACATCGAGGATGAAGCCGATCTGGTCGGCGAGCTCGACATCGAGACCTTTCCGACGCTGCTGATCGCCGACGATGACGGGGTGCGTTTCGCCGGGCCTCTGACGCCGCAACCGGAGACGCTGCGGCGCGTGCTGCGCGCGCACCTGGACGATGCGCAACCCGCGCAGGTCGACGCCCACTATGGCGTGCTGGCGGCCCGGCTGCGCGGCGAAGCCTGATCTCAGCGCCCGACTTCAGCTGCGCTGGGCTCTTGGCGCCGCCGCGGCCTGTGGCTGTCGCCTTCGCGCCCGGAAGAAGGCCACCAGCTGCCACACAACGAAGAGCGCGATCAGCGCCAGCAGCGTGGCGCTGATCGGCCGGGTCACGAAGGTCGAGAAGCTGCCGCGGCTCAGCAACAGCGCACGGCGGAAATACTCCTCCTGCATGGGCCCGAGGATGAAGCCCAGCATCAACGGCGCCGCATCCAGGTCCAGGCGCATGAAGACATAGCCCAGCAGGCCGAAGGCGGCCGTCGTGAAGATGTCGTCCAGGTTGCTGTTGACGCTGAAGGTGCCGATGCAGCAAAAGAACAGGATCGCCGGGAAGAGCACGTTGTACGGGATCTTGAAGACCGACAGCCAGTAGCGCACCAGCGGCACATTCAGCACGACGAGAAACACGTTGCCGACCCACATGCTGGCCACCAGGCCCCAGAACAGATCCGGGTGGCCGGAGATCATGTTGGGCCCGGGCTGGATGCCCTTGATGATGAAGGCCGCCATCATCAGCGCCATGACCGGGTTCTCCGGGATGCCGATGCTCATCAGCGGGATGAAGCTGGTGCGCGCGGCGGCCTCGTCGGCCGCGGCCTGCCCGGCCACGCCCTCGATCGCGCCGCTGCCGATTTCGTCCTTGAACTTGCTGACTTTTTTGTCCAGCGCATAGGCCGCGAACTGCGCGATCACCGGCCCGCCGCCGGGCAGAATGCCGAGGAAGGAGCCAACCGCGCTGCCCCGCAAGGCGCTGGGAATGATGCGTTTGAACTCGGGCCAGGTGGGCATCAGGTGGATCTTGCCGTTGAAGGGCGAACGCTCCTCCCGCGCATCAAGGTTCTTCGTGATCTCGGCGATGCCGAAGCAGCCCAGCGCCACGCTGACCAGGCCAATGCCGTCCATCAGAAACGGCAGGTCGAAGGTGTAGCGCTGCTGGCCCGAGATCACATCGGTGCCGATCGAGCCGAGCAGCACGCCCACCAGGCACATGGCCAGGCCATTGAGCAGGCTGCCCGTGGTGACGAAGCTGACGCAGAAGAAGCCGAGCAGGATCAGCGAGCAATAGTCGGCGGGCCCGAACAGCAGGGCCACCTCGCCCAGTGTCGGCGCCAGGCTGGCGAGCACGACGATGGCGACGGTACCGCCAATGAAGCTGGAAATGCCGGCCGTGAACAGCGCCAGGCCGGTCTTGCCCTTGAGCGTCATCTGGTAGCCGTCGATGCAGGCCACGATGGAGCTGGCGTGCGGGATCTTCATCGTGATCGCGCTGACGCTGTCGCCGTACTGAGCGCCGTAGTAGATGCCGGCCAGCATGATGAGGGCGCCGCCGGTCGGGATGGAGTAGGTCAGCGGCAGCAGCAGGCTGATGGTGGCGAGCGGCCCGAGGCCGGGTAGCAGGCCGACCAACGTGCCCACGGTGCAGCCGATGGCGCAGAACATCAGGTTCTGCAGCGTCAGCGCGTGGCTGAAGCCGAAGGCGAGGTTGCTGAGGATGTCCATGGCCTGGCCCTCAGTACAGCGGCAGGTTCAGGCCCAGCAGCTTCTGGAAACCGAAGGCAATCGCCACCAGGCAGGCAGCGACCTTGAGGTCGCGCCGCCAGGACCGCGTTGACGCGGCAAAGCCCGCGATGAAGGTCATCAACACGATGCCGGCGATCATGTTGTGCAGCAGCTTGCTGACAAGGGCGAAGCTGCACAGCGCGGCCAGCAGCAGCCCGATGTTGCGCGGGTTGAACGCGAGCGGCACCGGCGCGACGAAGCGGGAGCGCAGGATCGTGACCAGCGCGACGATGCCCAGCAGGCTGCTGACCAGCAGCGGGAACAGGCCCGGGCCCGCATGGGCGAAATCGTGGATCGGGTAGCGAAGCGCGCCCAGGCCGAAGCCCAGCGCAAGCGCCGCGAGCACAAGGCCGCGGACCAGGTTGCGGTCGTTCATGTGTCGGTGTCGTTGAAAGCTGCAGCAACTCTAGGCAGGCGCAAGCTCGCCGCGACGTCACGCTTTCCACGAGTTGACAGGCTGTTGCAAGCGGGCCCGGCATCCGCCAGCGCCTCTAGCATGCAGGACATGACTGCCCACTCCAGCGCCGCACCTCATGAGCCCAACCGGTGGCAGGCCTGGCCCCGGTGTTTTGCGCGCATGGCGCGCTCCTGGCGCTGGGCAGCGGCGCTGCCGCTGCTTGCGGCGGTGATGGCGGCGATGATGGCAGCGGTGATGACGGCACAAGCAGCGCCGCTGGCTGTCGGCTCCAAACGCTTCACCGAAAGCTATCTGCTCGGCGAGATCGTCACCCAGACGCTGAACGCACAGGGTCTGGCCGCCGAGCATCGCCAGGGTCTGGGCAACACCGCCATCCTCGCCGCTGCCCTGCGCGACGGCCAGATTGACCTCTACCCCGAATACACCGGCACCATCGTGCGCGAGCTGCTCAAGCGTGAGGCCGCTGCCGACGCGCAGGCGCCGCTGACGCAGATCAATGTCTGGCTCGCGCCCATGGGCTTGAAGGCCGCGGTGCCGCTGGGCTTCAACAACGGCTATGCGCTGGCCATGCGTGAAAGCGACGCGGCCCGCCTCGGCATCGCGACGATTTCTGAGCTGGCCGGCAAGGCCCCGACACTGAAGCCGGGCCTGTCGCATGAGTTCATTGCGCGCGCCGACGGCTGGCCGGCCCTGCAGCGCGCCTACGGCTTGCGTCTGGCTGCGGGTGCCGGCCTGGACCACGGTCTCGCCTACCAGGCCCTGGCCGCCGGCCAGGTCGACCTGATCGACGTCTACACGACCGATGCCCAGCTCGCGCGCCAGCCGGTGCGCGTGCTGGTGGACGACCGGAACTTCTTCCCGCGCTATGACGCTGTGCTGCTGATGCGAGCGACCGTGGACGAGCGGCCCTTGCAAGGCCTGGCCGGACGGCTGTCGGAGGCTGGGATGATCCGGCTCAATGCGGCGGCCGAGCTGGAGGGCAAGTCCTTTGCCGAGGTCGCCCGCGGCTTCGTTGGCCAGCCCACGCCGGCCCCGCCTTCGTCCCCTGGCCTGATGGCGCGGCTGCTCGCGCCAGACCTGTTCACGCTATTGCTCCAGCATGTGGCCCTGGTCTCGGCCTCGTTGCTGCTGGCCGTCACGCTGGCGGTGCCGCTGGGCATTGCCGCCCACCGCCTGCCACGCCTGGCCGGCCCGCTGATGGCCGTCACGGGCCTGCTGCAGACCCTGCCCTCGCTGGCGCTGCTGGCCTTCCTGATCGCCGTCGTCGGCCGCATCGGCTTTGTGCCGGCGCTGCTGGCCCTGGTCGTCTATGGCCTGCTGCCGATCGTGCGCAACACCCATGCGGGCCTGCGCGCCGTCCCGGTCGGGCTCACGCAAGCGGCCCAGGCGCTCGGACTGACCCGCAGGCAGACCCTGCGTTGCATCGAGTTGCCGCTGGCCCTGCCCACCCTGATGGCTGGTGTGAAGACCGCTGCCGTCACCAGCGTGGGCACGGCCACCGTCGCGGCCTTCGTCGGCGCTGGCGGGTTGGGCGAGCGCATCGTTTCCGGCCTGGCGGTCAACGACAGCCACTTGATGCTGGCCGGCGCGCTGCCGGCGGCGCTGCTGGCGGTGCTGGTGCAACTCGCTTTCGACGCCCTTGAGCGATTAGTAAGCTGGCGGCGCCATGGGCATCAAACCAACGGCCGTTGATCGCGGCGCTCGGCGCGGGCGCGCGTGCGTGTGCCGAGATGACGAGCGCCGAGCGCACAGCGGGTCCGCCGACACACAGGCAAGAAAAAAGCACTCAGGCCAGGTCGGCGCTGAGTGCTTGATTCAAATGAAAAACTGGTGGGCCCTGTAGGATTCGAACCTACGACCAACGGATTAAGAGTCCGCTGCTCTACCAACTGAGCTAAGAGCCCCAATTCAGCTTGGCTGACGCCCGGCTGAGCCTATGATTGTAGCGCCGATTCCTTCGAATCACCCGCTGAAATCTTGGTGGGATGTGCAGGATTCGAACCTGCGACCAACGGATTAAAAGTCCGCTGCTCTACCGACTGAGCTAACATCCCGCGTCAAGCAGAGCCTGCCATTATAGGCAGGTTTTCTGATGCACGGCAAGAATTTTCATCAGAACGCCATCACGCGGCGCTGCCGGCCAGGTACAGCCGCTGCAACTCTGCCGCGGCACAGAGGCCGAACGTCGCCGTGACCGCGACACTGGAGCCATAGCCATGGCAATTTAGGCTGCCGTCGACGTCACAGGACCCGCCCTCCCCTTGCCGAGGCAGATGCACGGCCTCGCGTGAGTAGACGCAAGCGACACCGATGGCACCGCTGCGAGGTGCGCCGTGCTGTTTGCGCAAGCGCTGCCGCAGCGACGCAAGCAGGGGGTCGTGGGTCGTGCCGCTGAGGTCGTCGATCTGCACCCGATGTGGCTCGCGCTTGCCGCCCGCCGCACCGACAGTCACGAAAGGCAAGCGCCGATCTCGCGCCCAGGCCGCCAGCGCGGCCTTGGCGCGCACCTGATCGCAGCAGTCGATCAGACCGTCGAAATCGGCGCTGCCGATCAGGGCGGGCCAGTTGTCGGGTTCGACGAACTCCTCGATGACCCGCACCGCACAGCCGGGGTGGATGTCGGCGATGCGCTGGCGCAGCGCCTCGGCCTTGGCCATGCCGACCGTCGACCCCAGGGCCTGGACCTGACGGTTGATATTGGATTCGGCAACCTGATCGAGGTCGATCAGCGTCAGCTCGGCCGTGCCACTGCGAGCCAGCGCTTCGACTGCCCACGAGCCGACGCCACCCAGACCCACGACCGCGAAGCGCGCGGCACGCAGCCGCTGATAGGCCGCATCGCCGTGCAGGCGGCGCAGGCCTCCGAAGCGCCGCTCCAGATCAGCCTCGAGCTGATCCGCGGACATCACTTCAGCGCGGCCAGCCGCTCTTTGCCCGCCTGAGCCGCTTCGGTCCCGGGGTAGGCCTTGATCAGGTCTTCGAGGCTGCGCCGCGCGGACTTGTTGTCCTTCAACTCGATCTGGCAGTTGGCCAGCGCCAGCAGGGCCTCAGCGGCGCGCGGATGGTCCGGGTTGCCGGCGATGAAGGCCTTGAAGGTCGCAATCGCGTCCTTGTAGTCGCGCTTGCCGTACTGGGCATTGCCAAGCCAGAAGCGGACCGAGTCGGTGTAGCCGCTGGCGGTGTAGCGCTTCAGGAAGGCGTTCAACGCGGCCACGGCCTCGGCGAAATCGCCGCGGCGCACGAGGCCGATGGCGGCGTCGTACTGGCTGCGCTCCTCGGGCCCGACCTGGAACTCGCGCCCATCGAGACTGACCCGCTGCGGCTCCAGCGGTTTGAGCCGGGCATCAACGGACTGCGCCTGATCGGTCAGCTTGCGCTGGGTGTCGGCCAGGTCACGCGCGAGTTGCTCGTTGGTGCCGCGCAGCTTGGCGATCTCGGCGCGCAGCGCGTCGATCTGCGCGTTCAGGTCCAGCACGCTGCGCCGCAGCGGCTGGATCTGATCCTGGATCAGCGTGTTGAGTTGCTCGGCACGCTTGTTGGCGAGGTCTTCATTGGCCTGCACCTTGCCACGCAGCTCGAGGATGGCCTTGCGGGCCTCGTCGTCCTCGAACAGCCCGGCACGCGCAGGCTGGGCCAAGGCCACGCCCGCGGCGAGCGCCACGAGCGTCAAACGCAGAACGCGCATCACTTGTCCTTGAGCTCGACGCGGCGGTTCTTGGCCCAGGCTTCCTCGGTGCTGCCCTGCACGGCCGGGCGCTCCTTGCCGAAGCTCACGGCCTCGACCTGGGCTGCCTGGACGCCGAGCAGCGTCAGCGACTTCGCCACGGCCTCGGCACGGCGCTGGCCGAGGGCCAGGTTGTACTCGCGACCACCGCGTTCATCGGTATGGCCTTCCAGGTTCAACGCGATCTTGCGGTTGTTGTTCAGGCGCTTGGCATGCAGATCGACCAGCGGGCGGAATTCTTCCTTGACGACGTCACTGTCGAAGTCGAAATACACCACGCGCTTGTCCTTGACCTGCTCGTTGTACTGAGCGTTCAGGTCGACAGTGGCCACCTTGGATTGCGCAACCGGCTCGGCCGTGCCCTGGGCGGGCGTCGGCTTGGGCGCCTCACGCGTCTCGACGGGCACCGTCTTGGGTTCGTCCAGCTTCACGGTCGAACCACAGCCAGCCAGGGCCGCGGCGGCGATCAGGGTAAGCGCATAGGTCAGCTTCATTCGAGTGTTCTCCACTTCAGACGGGGGCGGGTGATCAGGTCAGCACCCGCGACGGCGCGGGCAAGGCATTGTCCAACATGGTGCGGGCCAACGAGTTACGGACGTGTAAACGGGCCCCAGGTCGGCTCGCGCACCTCGGCCAGCGTGACGAGCAGAGGCGTCTTGATCTTGCCGTCCAGCGTCGTCGTCATCAGCACCTCTTTGCCACCCGCACGGGTCGCGTAGACGATGAGCCTGCCGTTCGGCGAGAAGGCCGGGCTCTCGTCATCTTTGGTCTCGCTGATCTGCTGGGACTGGCCGGTCGCCAGGTCCATCACACTGAGGCGGAAGTTGCCGTTGATGCGGGTGATGTAGGCCATCGTGCGGCCATCAGGGCTGATGGCCGGGCTGATGTTGTAGTTGCCGTTGAAGGTCACGCGCTCGGCAGCGCCGCCGCCGGCGGGCATGCGGTAGATCTGCGGGCCGCCGCCGCGGTCGCTGACGAAATAGATCTTGCTGCCGTCCGGCGTGTAGCAGGCCTCGGTGTCGATGGCGCTGCTTTGCGTGAGGCGGCGCAGGCCGGAGCCGTCGCGGTTGATCACGAAGAGCTGGGTGCCGCCTTCGCGCGACAGGCTGAGGGCCAGCTGCTGCCCGTCCGGCGACCAGGCCGGTGCGCTGTTGGTGCCCTTGAAGTCGGCCAGCACGCGGCGCTCGCCGGTCTGCACGTCCTGGATGCGCACCGTGGCCTTGCGGCTCTCGAAGCTCACATAGGCCAGCTCCCGGCCATTGGGCGCCCAGGCCGGCGAGATGATCGGCTCGGGACTGGTCAGCGCCACCTTGGCGCCCTCGCCGTCCGCATCGGCCACGACAAGGCTGTAGCGCGGCCCGGCCTTGGTGACATAGGCCATGCGAGTCGCGAAGACACCCCTGTCACCGGTGAGCTTTTCGTAGATGACGTCGGCGATGCGGTGGGCCGCCAGCCGGGCATCGTCCGGCAGCACGGCCTGGGCCTGACCGACGAGCTCCGTGCCCTTGACGACATCCCAGAGCTTGAAGCGGATGTCCAGCCGGCCATCGGCGAGCTTGGCAACCGAGCCGGCGACCAGGGCATCGGCCTGGCGGGCCCGCCAATCGGGCCAGACCGGGCTGCTGGTCTCGCTCAAGCCGCCCGGCGCGTCGACGCTGCGGAACTGGCCACTGCGCTCCAGGTCCGCGCGGACGATGGCCGCGATCGGCTGTGGCGACTTGGACTCATCGCGGAAGTCAACGATGGCCAGCGGCACGCGGGAGCCGCCAACGCCGGCGATGTCGATGCGCACTTGCGCGAGTGCGGGGCCGGTGCCGAGAGCGGCGCCCAGCACAACCAGGGCCGCGAGGCCCCAACGGCGAGAAACGGGTACAAGCATGGCCCGGGATTCTGCCGCAGCGGCGCGCCGGCTCAGCGTGGACCGCGCGGCATGCGGACCGCCCGCCGATCAGAGCAGCACGATGTCGTAATGCTCGGTCTGGTTGGTCGGCTCGGCCGTCAGCGAGATCGGCTTGCCGATGAAGTCCGACAGGCCGGCAAGATGGGCGCTCTCCTCGTCGAGCAGCATCTCCACCACATTGGCCGCCGCCACGACGCGGAACTCCTTCGGCGAGAACTGCCGAGCCTCGCGCAGGATCTCGCGCAGGATGTCATAGCAGACCGAGCGTGCCGTCTTGACCTGGCCGCGGCCCTCGCAGGTTGGGCAGGGTTCGCAGAGCATGCGCGCCAGCGATTCGCGGGTGCGCTTGCGCGTCATCTCGACCAGACCGAGCTGGGTGAAGCCGCCGACCGTGACCTTGGTGCGGTCGCGGCTGAGCTGCTTCCTGAACTCGGCCAGCACCGCGGTGCGGTGCTCCTCGCGGGTCATGTCGATGAAGTCGACGATGATGATGCCGCCCAGGTTGCGCAGGCGCAGTTGCCTCGCGATGGCGCCCGCGGCTTCGAGGTTGGTCTTGAAGATGGTGTCGTCGAAATTCTTCGCGCCGACGAAGCCGCCGGTGTTGACGTCGATGGTGGTCATCGCCTCGGTCTGGTCGAACACCAGCGAGCCGCCGGACTTCAATTCCACCTTGCGCGCCAGCGCACGGGCGATCTCGGCGTCGACATTGCACAGGTCGAAGATCGGCCGCTCGCCGCGGTAGTGCTCCAGCTTGGCCGTGGCGGCCGGCATGAAGGTCTCGCCGAACTGGCGCAGCACCTCGTACTGCATGCGCGAGTCGATGCGGATATGGCCGGTGCGCTCGTTGGCCAGGTCGCGCAGCACGCGCTCAACCAGGCTGAGATCCTGGTGCAGCAGGCTGGCCGGCGGCGTGGTGAGGGCCTTCTCGCGGATCTGCTGCCAGGTCTTGCGCAGATAGGCGATGTCGGCGGCGAGTTCGTCGTCGCTCGCGTCCTCGGCATTGGTGCGCAGGATGAAGCCGCCGCCGCCGCCCTGCTCCTTGGTGCCGACGAGCGCCTGCATGCGGGCGCGCAGCGCCTCACGCGTCTCGGGCGAGCCGATCTTCTGGCTGATGCCGATGTGCTCATCCTGCGGCAGATAGACCAGCATGCGACCGGCGATGCTGATCTGGCTGGACAGCCGCGCGCCCTTGGTGCCGATCGGGTCCTTGATGACCTGGACCGTCAGCGCCTGCCCTTCGAAGACCAGTCGCTCGATCGGCGTCGGCGGCGCATCGTGGCCCTGGTGGCGGCCATGGCCGAACTGCGAGGCGCTGTGCAGATCGGCCACATGCAGGAAGGCCGCACGCTCCAGGCCGATGTCGATGAAGGCGCTCTGCATGCCGGGCAGCACGCGAACCACCTTGCCGAGGTAGACGTTGCCGACCAGGCCCCGCTCCAGGGTGCGCTCGAGGTGCAGCTCCTGCACCGCCCCGTTCTCGACCACGGCCACGCGCGTCTCCTGCGGCGACCAGTTGATCAGGATGTCTTCCATCACGAACCCTTGAATGCTGACCCTTGCGCGCGAGCTGGCGCGCAGCGGTCAGAACTCGAAACCGAATTTCTCCAACAGACGGGCGGTCTCAAAGAGGGGCAACCCCATGATGCCGGAGTAGCTGCCCGCAATGTGCACGATCCAGGCCGCCGCCTGGCTCTGGATCGCATAAGCCCCGGCCTTGCCGAAGGGCTCCCGGCTCGCGATGTAGCGCTCGATCTGCGCCGCCGACAGCGCTGCGAACTCGACCTGCGACACGCTCATCGCCGAGGCCTGTTGCGCGGTGTCGCCCACCGCGACCGCCGTGATGACGCGGTGGGTGCGGCCCGACATCAGCGCCAGCATGCGCGCCGCATCGGCCTCGTCGACCGGCTTGCCGAGAATGAGGTCGTCGACCGCCACCGTCGTGTCGGCGCACAGGATGGGCGCTTGCGGCAGGCCCCGCGCCACGCGCCGGGCCAGCGCGGCGTCCAGCTTGGCCGCCGTCACGCGGGCGCAGTAGGCCTCGGGCGGCTCGCCGGGCTGCACGGCCTCCAGGCCCTCGGCGTCCTCGTCGGCGCCAGGCAGCAGCAGCTCATGCCGCACACCGATCTGATCCAGCAACTGGCGGCGGCGTGGGCTCTGCGAGGCGAGGTAGAGAAGGCCGGTCATTCGCGGTGATAGGGGTGGCCCGTGGTCACGGTCCAGGCCCGGTACAGGCCCTCGGCCAGCAGCACACGGGCGAAGGCGTGGGGCAGGGTCAGGTCGGACAGGCGCAGGGTTTCGTCGGCCGTGGCTTTGAGCTCCGGATGCAGCCCATCGGGGCCGCCGATGATGAGGGCGGCATCGCGGCCCTCGCCCATCCACAGCTTCAGCCGCTCCGCCAGCTGCACCGAGGTGCGGCGCTCGCCGCGTTCGTCCAGGATGATGCGGCGCACGCCCTTGGGCAAGGCCGCTTCGATGCGCGCCGCCTCGGCGGCCATCAGCTGCTCGGCGGTCTTGCTGCCGCGCGTCTCGGCCTTGACCGCCTTCAGTTCAAGCCGCAGCTCGGGCGGGAAGCGCTTGGCAAAGTCCTCGTAGGCCGCATCGGCCCAGGCCGGCTGGCGCTGGCCCACGGCCACCAGCAGCAGGCGCATCAGGACTTCTTCTTGGGCGCCGCCTTCTTGGCCGGCACGGCCTTGGCAGCGGTCTTGGCCGGGGCCTTCTTCGCAACGACCTTCTTGGTCGCGGGAGCCTTCTTGGCAGCGGGCGCCTTCTTGGCCGGGGCGGCCTTGGCAGCCACTTTCTTGGCCGCGGGCTTGGGCGCGCCGACCTTGACGGTCTTGGCGGCCGGCGTCTTGCTGCCGACCACGCGGCTGACGCCCTTCTTGGCCGGCGCAGCCTTCTTCACCGGGGCCGCCTTCTTGGCGGCGGGCGCCTTGTCGGCCGCGGCCTTGTTCACCGACGCGGCCTTCTTGGCCGGTGCCGCATCTTCCGATGCCTTCACCAGTTTGACCTCGCCGCTGCCCAGCTTGAGCTTGACCGGCTTGTCACCCCAGATCTCTTCAAGGTGGTAGTAGTCGCGGATGGCGGGCTGCATCACGTGAACCACGGCCGCACCGCAGTCGACGATGATCCATTCACCGTTGTCCTCGCCCTCGGTGCGCATCACGGCCATGCCGCGGCCCTTGACCGTTTCGCGCACGCTGGACGCGAGCGCCTTGGTCTGACGGTTGCTGGTGCCGGACGCGATGATCACGCGCTCGAACAGCGGCGACAGGTGCTCGGTGTTGAACACGACGATGTTCTGGGCCTTGACGTCTTCCAGACCATCGACGATGGCGCGTTGCAGCTTGCGAATGTCCATTCAGAGCTTCTTCTCGTAAAGGCGGTGCGCGGCAATATAGCTCGCGACCTCGGCGCCCACCATGGGGCTGATGTCGGCACCGCACGCAATGGCCTCGCGCACGGCGGTGGATGAAATCGGCGTGTCCGGCAGATCCAGCACCTGCAGGCGGTGCGGCGGCAAGCCGGGCGGCGTGACGACCGCAGCGCCCGCCCGCGGCACGACGACCAGCGTGGCGAGCGCCACCACCGCCTCGGCGCGGTACCAGGTGGGCAGCCGCGCGTATTGGTCCTGGCCAATGAGGAACATCAGCTCCGCGCCGGGGTGCTCGTTGGCGAACTCGCGCAGCGTGTCGGCCGTGAAACTCGGGCCGCGCCGGTGCAGCTCGCGTTCATCGACGACAAAGCGCGGCTCACCGGCCGTCAGCCGCTTGAGCATCTGCACCCGGTGCCCACCGGCCGCCATGACCTGGTCGGGCTTTTGCCACTGCCGGCCGGCGGGCAGCCAGAGCAGACGATCGGGCCCCAGCGCCTCCAGCGCGCGCTGGGCAAAGGCCAGGTGGCCCCGATGAGGCGGGTCGAAGCTGCCGCCGAAGAGCGCAATCTTCACAGCCAGAGCGCCGTCGCTGCCTCATCGGCCCAGTCGCGCGGGCGCAGGAAGTCGGTGTAGAGCCTTGCCTCGGGCGTGCCCGGCTCGGGCGCCCAGTTGTAGCGCCACTGCACCTGCGGCGGCATCGACATCAGGATGGATTCGGTGCGGCCGCCGGATTGCAGGCCGAACAGCGTGCCGCGGTCGAACACGAGGTTGAACTCGACATAGCGGCCGCGCCGGTAGGCCTGGAAGTCACGCTCGCGCTCGCCATAGGCATAGCCCTGGCGGCGCTCGACGATGGGCAGGTAGGCCGCCGTGAAGGCGTCGCCCACCGACCGGATCAGCGCGAAGCCCGAATCGAAGCCGCTCTCGGCGAAGTCGTCGAAGAAGATGCCGCCGATGCCGCGCGGCTCGTTGCGGTGCTTCAGGAAGAAATACTCGTCGCACCAGGCCTTGAAGCGCGGGTACAGCTCGGGGCCGTGCGGCGCGAGCGCGTCGCGGCAGACGCGATGGAAATGCTGGGCATCGCGCTCGTAGCCGTAGTAGGGCGTCAGGTCCATGCCACCACCGAACCATGTCACCGCCGGCGCGGCGGCCGGCAGCGCGGCGAACATGCGCACATTCATGTGCACCGTCGGCACGAAGGGGTTGTGCGGGTGCAGCACCAGCGACACGCCCAAGGCTTCGAAAGGCGCGCCGGCCAGCTCGGGCCGGTGCTGCGTGGCCGACGGCGGCAGCACCCGGCCCTTGACGTGCGAGAAGTTGACGCCGCCGCGTTCGAACACCGCCCCGCCCTCGATCAGCCGCGACAGGCCGTCGCCCTCCAGCCGGCCGCCGGGCTCGCGGCTCCAGCCATCGGACAGGAAGGCATTGCCATCGACGGCCTCCAGCGCGCTGACGATGCGCTGCTGCAGGCCGAGCAGGTAGTCACGAACGGCGGTCGAGTCCATGGCGTGGCGGCTTGGGTTGAATGGGGCTGGCCAGCGCGGGGCGTTTGCCCACGCGCGAGCCCAGATAGTCGGCAAAGGCTGCGAAATCGGCCTGCACATGGCCGGTCAGGCGCACGAAGCGGCTCAACGACACCACACGCCGCTGAAAGTCGAGATAGCACAGGCCGACCGGCACGCCGGCCTGCACGGCGACCTGGTAGGCGCCGGTGCGCCAACCGGTGGCCAGCGACCGGGTGCCTTCCGGGGCGACCGCCAGCCAGAAGTGTTCACCGCGGGCCGCCGCCGCACGCATCTGCGCGACGGTGTCGGCCACCAGGCCGTGCGGGCTGCTGCGGTCCACCGCGACGCCGCCGAGGTAGCGCACCCAGCGCCCGAGCAGCGGCACGCGGAACAGGCTGTCCTTGCCCCAGAAGCGCAGCTCCAGGCCGAGCGCCCATTTGGCCAGCACGCCGATCACGAAGTCCCAGTTGGAGGTGTGCGGGTACACCAGGATGACGCCCTGCCCGCCCGGCAGGCCGGGCGCCTCGACGCTCCAGCCGCACAGGCCCAGCAGCGCGCGCGCCACGCGGCTCGGGTGGCCGTGGGGCTGCAGCGGCCCGGACAGGACGGCGGGGCGGGTGGTCAACGCTTGATGGCCCGGTGGCCGATGTCGCTGCGGTACTGGCGGCCGTCGAACTGGATGCCGGCCGCCAGCTCATAGGCACGCTGCGCCGCGGTGCGGGCCGATTCGCCCAGCGCCGTCACGCACAGCACGCGCCCGCCGCTGGTGACGAGCTTGCCGTCCACCGCAGCGGTGCCGGCATGGAAGACCATGGCCTCGTCCTCGTCGGCGGGCAGGCCGCTGATCGCATCGCCCTTGCGGGGCGTCAGCGGGTAACCCTCGGCCGCGAGCACGACGCCCAGCGCGACGCGGCGGTCCCATTGCGGCTCGACCTGGTCCAGCGTGCCGTCGGTCGCGTGCATCAACAGCTCGAAGAGGTCGCTCTTGAGCCGCATCATGATGGGCTGGGTCTCGGGGTCGCCCATGCGGGTGTTGAACTCGACGGTGCGCGGCTGGCCATGCTCGTCGATCATCAGCCCGGCGTACAGGAAGCCGGTGAAGGGATGCCCGTCGCGGGCCATGCCGGCGATGGTCGGCTGGATGATCTCGTGCATGACCTTGGCATGCACGTTGGGCGTGACGACGGGCGCCGGCGAATAGGCGCCCATGCCCCCGGTGTTGGGGCCGGCGTCGCCGTCCAGCAGGCGCTTGTGGTCCTGGCTGGTGGCCATCGGCACGACCTGCTTGCCGTCGCAGACGACGATGAAGCTGGCCTCCTCGCCGGCGAGGAAGTCCTCGATGACGACGCGCGCGCCGCCGGCGTTGTGGGTCACGCCGAGCTTGTTGTCTTCGAGGATCCACGAGATCGCCTCGTGGGCCTGGTCCAGGGTGATCGCGACGACGACGCCCTTGCCCGCCGCCAGGCCGTCGGCCTTGATGACGATGGGCGCACCGCGGCCGTCGACGTAGGCATGGGCCGCTGCCGGGTCGGAGAAGGTCTCGTAGGCCGCGGTCGGGATGCCGTGGCGCTTCATGAAGTCCTTGGCGAAGGCCTTGGAGCTTTCAAGCTGGGCGGCGGCCTGGGTCGGGCCGAAGATGCGCAGCCCGCGCGCGCGGAACTCGTCGACCACGCCCGCCGCCAGCGCCGCTTCCGGGCCGACCACGGTCAATGCGATCTTGTGCTCGGCGGCGAAATCGGCCAGCGCCTTGACGTCCGTCGGCGCGATGGCCACGTTGCGCAGCCGCTCATCCCGCGCGGTGCCGCCGTTGCCTGGCGCGACGAAGACCTGGCTGACCCGCTCGCTCTGTGCCAGCTTCCAGGCCAGGGCATGTTCACGGCCGCCGTTGCCGATGACGAGGACTCGCATCAATTCAACTCGGCGTTGTGATAGACGGCCTGGGTGTCGTCGAGGTCTTCGATGACGTCCAGCAGCTTTTGCATGCGCTCGGCGTCTTCGCCGGTCAGCTCGATGGTGTTCTCGGGGCGCATCGTCACCTCGGCCAGCTCGGGCGCCAGGCCGGCCGCCTCCAGTGCGGCCTTGACGACCTCGTAGTCCGCCGGCGAGGTCAGCACTTCGATCGCGCCGTCATCGCCGGTGATCACGTCCTCGGCGCCCGCGTCCAGCGCGACTTCCATGACCTTGTCCTCCGACGTGCCGGGCGCGAACAGCAGCTGGCCCACATGCTTGAACTGGAAGGCCACCGATCCGTCGGTGCCCATGTTGCCGCCGTACTTGCTGAACGCGTGGCGCACCTCGGCCACGGTGCGGACGCGGTTGTCCGTCATCGTGTCGATCATGATGGCGGCGCCGCCGATGCCATAGCCCTCGTAGCGGATTTCCTCGTAGGTCAGCCCGTCGATGTTGCCGCTGGCCTTGTCGATGTTGTACTTGATGCGGTCGGCCGGCATGTTGGCGGCCTTGGCCTTGTCGACCGCCAGCCGCAGCCGCGGGTTGTCCTTGATCTCGGGGCCGCCCTGCCGGGCAGCGACGGTGATTTCACGAATGATGCGGGTCCAGATCTTGCCGCGCTTCTCGTCCTGGCGGCCTTTGCGGTGCTGAATATTGGCCCATTTGGAATGTCCGGCCATAAGCTGTGGCTCCCGGCGGCTGACTCGGCAGCGGCCTGATTTATCGTTGGCAGAGACAAGATTTTAGAGGAGCGTCCATGACCGACCCGATCCTGCTGGCCCGCCATGGCGACATCGAGTGCCGGTTGCTGCCCGCACTGGCCAACCGCCACGGCCTGATCACCGGCGCGACCGGCACCGGCAAGACCATCAGCCTGCAAACCCTGGCGGAGCGTTTCTCGCGCCTTGGCGTGCCGGTCTTCATGGCCGACGTGAAGGGCGACCTGACCGGCATCAGCCAGCCGGGCAAACCGGGCGAGAAGCTGCTGGCCACCCTGAAGGACCGTGGGCTGGAGCCGCCCGAGTCCATCGCCTGCCCCACCACGCTCTGGGACGTGTTCGGCGAGCAGGGCCATCCGGTGCGCGCCACCGTGTCCGACATGGGCCCGCTGCTGCTGAGCCGCATGCTGGCGCTCAACGAGACCCAGGCCGGCGTGCTGCAACTGGTGTTCAAGATCGCCGACGACCAGGGCCTGCTGCTGCTGGACCTGAAGGACCTGCGTGCCACGCTGCAATATGTCGGCGACAACGCGAGCCAGTTCACGACGCAATACGGCAACGTCTCGGCGGCCAGCATCGGCGCGATCCAGCGCGGCCTGCTGCAGATCGAAGCCCAGGGTGGTGACCGCTTCTTCGGCGAGCCCATGCTCAACATCGCCGATTTCATGCAGACCGATGGTGGCTTGGGCGTCATCAACATCCTCGCCGCCGACAAGTTGATGAACGCGCCGCGGCTGTACGCGAGCTTCCTGCTGTGGATGCTGTCCGAGCTGTTCGAGACGCTGCCCGAAGTGGGCGACCTGGACAAGCCGAAGCTGGTGTTCTTCTTCGACGAGGCCCATCTGCTGTTCAAGGATGCGCCGGATGCGCTCGTCGAACGCATCGAGCTGGTCGTGCGCCTGGTGCGCTCCAAGGGCGTCGGTGTCTACTTCGTGACGCAGAACCCGCTGGACATTCCGGACGCCGTGCTCGGCCAGCTCGGCAACCGGGTGCAGCATGCGCTGCGCGCGTTCACGCCGCGCGACCAGAAGGCCGTCAAGGCCGCGGCCGAGACGATGCGGGCCAAGCCGGGGCTGGACATTGCCAGCGCCATCACCGAGCTGGCCGTCGGCGAGGCCCTGGTCAGCCTGCTCGACGACCATGGCCGGCCCAGCATCACCGAGCGCGTCTACGTGCTGCCGCCGGGCAGCCAGATCGGCCCCATCTCGCCGGCTCAGCGCCAGGCCTTGATCGCCGGCTCGCTGGTGGCGGGCGTCTATGAAAAGCAGCTCGACCGCGAGTCCGCCTACGAAAAGCTGACGGGCAAGGGCACGACGGCCGCGGCGCCGGCCGGCCCCGCCGCGCCGGGCCCCAGCGAGGCGGGCGGCGGCATGCTGGACGGGCTCAAGGACATGCTGTTCGGCAGCACCGGCCCGCGCGGCGGACACCACCCGGGCCTGGCCGAAGCCGCAGCCCGCTCGGCGGTGCGAAGCCTGGGCTCGGCCGTCGGGCGCGAGATCGTCCGCGGCGTGCTCGGCTCCATCCTGGGCGGCAGCGCGAGCCGACGACGCTGATGGTTCGCGGGCCGGACGCCGGTGGCCACGTGCCGGCCAGCGCAGGTTTGCACGGTCGACGCCCGCTCGGGCTTGGGGCAGACTGCGCCCGATTCGTGATGAAGAACGACATTCAGGAGGCACCATGGATTCCTTGAAGCAGTTGCGCATCGGCAACCGACTGGCGCTGGCCTTTGCGATCGTGCTGGCCTTGATGCTGGTTGTGTTCGCGGTCGGCGTGCATGGCATCTACCGCGTCGCCGCTGGGCTGGAGACGGTCTACAAAGACCGCACCGTGCCGCTGGCGCAGCTGGGCGAGCTGAACAACCTCGCCAGCCGCAACCGGCTCCTGATCGTCGAGATGCTGCGGGCACCGGGCTTCGACGAGATCAAGCGGCGCAGCGACGAGCTCAACATCAACCTCAAACGCGGCAATGAACTGATCGAGCTCTACCTGGCCACCCAGCTCACGGCCGATGAACGGGCACTGGCCGAGCGCTATGTCGCGACGCGCAAGGCCTACATCGCCGAAGGCCTGCTGCCGGTGAGTGCTGCCCTGTCGACCGGCGGCATGAGCAGTGCCATGCAGATCTACGAAGAGAAGACCCTGCCGCTGGCCACCAAGACGCGCGAACTCGCGGACGAGCTCGTCAAGCTGCAGGTAGATGTCGCGGCCGCGGAGTACCAGCAGGGCCAGGCCACGCGATCGTCGGCCGTCAGCCTGTGCGTCGCGCTGGCCGCGGCCGCGCTGCTGCTGGGCCTGGGCATGGCCTGGCTGATCACCCGCTCGATCACGGCGCCGGTGCGTCAGGCGGTCGGCTTCGCCCAGGCCGTCGCCGGCGGCGACCTGAGCGCCGACATCCGCGCCGAGGGCCGCGACGAGATCGCCGAGTTGTTGGCCGCACTGGCTGGCATGCGCGATGGCTTGGTGCAGATCGTCACCCAGGTGCGCAGCGGTGCCGACTCCATCCTGACCGGTGCCGGCGAGATCGCCAGCGGCAATACCGACCTGTCGCAACGCACCGAGGAGCAGGCCGCCAACCTTGAGCAGACGGCGGCGTCGATGGAGGAGATGAACGCCACGGTGCGCCAGAACGCCGACACCGCCCAGACGGCCACCCAGCTCGCGGCGTCCGCCAGCAGCGTGGCATCGCGGGGCGGCGAGGTGGTGCAGGGCGTCATCGCGACCATGGGCGACATCAGCCAGAGTTCGAAACAGATCGCCGACATCATCGGCACCATCGACGGCATCGCCTTCCAGACCAACATCCTGGCGTTGAATGCAGCGGTCGAGGCGGCGCGCGCCGGCGAACAGGGCCGCGGCTTTGCCGTGGTGGCCGGCGAAGTGCGCGCCCTGGCCCAGCGCAGCGCCCAGGCCGCCCGCGAGATCAAGACCCTGATCGGCCAGAGCGTGGACAACGTGGACGCCGGCTCACGCCTGGTCGGCGAGGCCGGCGAAACCATGACCGAGATCGTCTCGCAGGTGAAGCGCGTGGCCGACCTGATCACCGAGATCGGCGCGGCGACCCAGGAACAGACCACCGGCATCGGCCAGGTCAGTGAAGCGATCGCCCAGCTCGACCGGGTCACGCAGCAGAACGCCGCCCTGGTGGAGCAGGCCGCCGCTGCGGCCGACAGCCTGCGTGGCCAGGCCCAGCGCATGCACGCGGTCGTCGGCGTCTTCAAGCTCGGCGGCCGCGGCCACTGACCGCCGGCCGGCGCGCGGCCCTCCCCTTCGTAAAATCCCCGCATTCCTGCCGGGCCGGGCTCCCCTGGGCCCGGCTGTCGCTTTCAGACCCCCCGATGAACCCCAACTCCCCTGCGGCCGCCCCGGCGTCCAACTTCCTGCGCCAGCGGATCGAGCACGATCTCGACACCGGCGCCTTTGCCGGCCGCCACTTTGCGGGCTCGCCCGGTGACGCCGCCCACCACGCGGCCGGGCCGCTCGACCCCGCGCGCATCCGCACCCGCTTCCCGCCTGAGCCCAATGGCTATCTGCACATCGGCCATGCCAAGAGCATCTGCCTGAACTTCGGCCTGGCACGCGACTACGGCGGCGCCTGCCATCTGCGCTTCGACGACACCAACCCCGAGAAGGAGGAGCTGGAGTACGTCAACGCCATCAAGGAGATGGTGCAGTGGCTGGGCTGGAGCTGGGGCGACCACCTCTACGAGGCCAGCAGCTATTTCGACTTCATGTACCGGGCGGCCGAGGCACTGGTCGAGGCCGGCCTGGCCTATGTCGACGAGCAGACGCCGGAACAGATGCGTGAGAACCGCGGCGATTTCGGCAAGCCCGGCGTCAACAGCCCCTTCCGCGACCGCACGCCGGCCGAGCACCTCGCGCGCTTGCGCGAGATGCGCGACGGCCAGCATGCCGACGGCGCCATGGTGCTGCGCGCCAAAGTCGACATGGCCTCGCCCAACATCAACCTGCGCGACCCGACGCTCTACCGCATCAAGCATGCGGAACACCACGCGACCGGCAGGACATGGTGCATCTACCCGATGTACACCTTCGCGCATCCGATCGAGGACGCGCTGGAGCGCATCACCCACAGCATCTGCACGCTGGAGTTCGAGGACCAGCGGCCGTTCTACGACTGGCTGCTGAACCACCTGGCCGACCTCGGCCTGCTGGCCCGCCCGCTGCCGCAGCAGATCGAATTCGGCCGGCTCAACCTGAACTATGTCGTCACCAGCAAGCGCAAGCTGCGCCAGCTCGTCGAAGAAGGCCATGTCAGCGGCTGGGACGACCCGCGCATGCCGACGCTGGTCGGCCTGCGCCGCCGCGGCTTCACGCCCGAGAGCATCCGCGCGATGGTCGAGGCCACCGGTGCCAGCAAGCAGAACGCCTGGATCGACGACACGGTGCTGGACCAGGCCCTGCGTGCCGACCTGGAGCCGCAGGCGCCGCGCGCCTTCGCGGTGCTGCAGCCGCTCAAGCTCAAGCTGACGAACTACGCCGAGGTGTTTGGCTCCACCGACCACCGCGAACCCTGCGAGACCGCCGCCCACCCGCACAAGCCGGAGCTGGGGGTGCGCCGGTTCTCGCTCGGTCCCGAGCTGTGGATCGAGGCCGAGGACTTCGTGGAGGTGCCGCCCAAGGGCTACTTCCGGCTGTACCCGCCACAACGGCAGCCTGACGGCAGCCTCAGCCCGGGCAACAAGGTGCGCCTCAAGGCCGGCTTCGTCATCGAATGCACCGGCGCCGAGAAGGACGCGACCGGCCAGGTCACCGCCGTGCTCGCCACGGTCGTGCCCGACACCAAGAGCGGCACGCCGGGCGCCGATGCGGTCAAGGTCAAGGGCACCATCGGCTGGGTGGGTGCGCATGAGGCCGTCGCCGCCGAGGTGCGCCTCTACGAGCGACTGTTCAGCGAGCCCCAGCCCGACGCCGGTGGCCGCGACTTCCTGGAGTTCGTCAACCCGAATTCGCTGCGCATCGTGCAGGGCTTTGTCGAGCCTTCACTGGCGGGTGCCGCAGCCGACCAGCGCTGGCAGTTCGAACGCCACGGCTACTTCGTGACGGACCGCATCGACCACCGGGCCGACAGGCCGGTGTTCAACAAGATCACCGGGCTCAAGGACAGCTTCGCGAAGTGACCGCGCCGCTCAGGCGGCGAGCCTTGCCACGCCGTCGCCGGCGCTGACGACGCGGTTGCGTCCGCTGCGCTTGGCGGCATAGCTGCGCGCATCCGCCAAGGCCTGGGCGCTTGCCGCCTCGCTGCTGTGGGCGACCCCGACACTGGCCGTGACCCGCAGCTCGCGGGCGCCGAACGGGATGCGCAGCGCTTCGATCGCGGCGCGCAGCTCCTCGGCCAGCACGGCCGCCGCGGCGGCCGGCGTGTGGGGCAGCAGCACGGCAAACTCCTCCCCGCCGACACGGGCCACCGAATCCAGCTTGCGAAAGCTCTTGGCCAGCAGGCCGCCGACGGCCTGGAGCACGGCATCACCGGCGGCATGGCCATCGGTGTCATTGATCCGCTTGAAGTGGTCCAGGTCCAGCGCAATGACGGCATGGCCCTCGCCCCAACGCTGCAGCCGCTCCTGCTCCAGCACCAGGGCCTCGTCCCAGGCGCGGCGGTTCAGCAGCCCGGTCAAGGCGTCGGTGTTGGCCAGCCGCTGCAGCTCGGCCTGGGCCTGTTGCAGCTCGCGCTGCTTGCGGCGCAACTCCAGCAGGGCCATGGCCTGCTGTGCCAGTTGTTCCAGCCATTCGATCTGCCGGTCGGTCAGCCGGCGCGGAATGGTGTCCAGCACGGCCAATGTGCCGATGGGCTGGCCGCAGGACGCACACAGCGGCACGCCGCTGTACATGATGTAGCCCTGCTCGGCGCTGAGCGGAAGCTCGCGGGTGCGTGGGTCGGCCCGCAGGTCGACGACATGCAGGCTTTCGGCACTGTCGATGACCAGGCTGCAATAGGCCTGGTCGCGCGCCTGAGCCTGCCCGCTCGGCAGGCCAACGCCCGCCTTGGTCCAGACCCGGTCGGAGGCGACGAGATTGAGCACGGCAACCGGGCTGCCGGTCAGCTCGCTGGCCAGACGCACGATCAGGTCGAACTGTGATTCGGCTTCGGTGTCGAGGATGTCGTACTGCGACAAGGCCGCGAGCCGGCGCGCCTCGCGGCTCGGCGCCGGCGTGGCCGTGAGCTGCTCCTGGCCGCGGAACCAGCGCAGCATCGCCGAGGTCGTGCGCCCGGGCCTGGCGCCGGCACGCGATTCGCGCGGCACCAGGGTCTCGCGGTCGGTCGAGGTCAATGCGGCGGTGGTGGGCATGCAGGCTCTCCTTGACGGGCATCCGGATGCTGAAATTTGCAGCAAAACCGTGAGCGGGAACAGCCGGCCTCGTGCAATTCAGCGGTGCATGGCGCGCATCAATCGCGCGCACCGCCGCTGCGCAGCACGATCGGGCTGGCGAACTCGCGGCCCACGACCGCTCGGGCGAACAGGTAGTTCTGCCTGGCCCGCTCGCTCAGCCCGTCCAGGCGCACACCGCCGTGCGCATCGCAGGGAAAGGCCAGCGCCCGGCCGGCCTGGAACAGGGATTCAAACCGCAGCTCATAGTCGTCACTCAGGGGCATGGGGCGTGAGTTCATGGAGCACCTCGTCTGAAGTGCAGACTAGGCGCCAGGCGCGCCGCCCTCGCGTGAATAGGTCGCGCCGCCGGGCCTGAACTCCCGTGAACGCGGGCCGGCGTGACAAACCGCGCAACCCCCGCGAGACGGATCACTCCAGGTCGGCCAGCCGCCGCACCTTGACCTTGCGGCCCTTGAGCTTGCCCGCCGACAGCCGCTGCACCGCCTCGCGCGCGATGCCGCGCTCCACCGCCACATAGCTGTGGAAGTCGGTCACGTTGATCTTGCCTATCTGCGCGGCGGTGAAGCCGGCCTCGCCGGTCAGCGCGCCGAGGATGTCGCCCGGGCGGATCTTTTCCTTGCGGCCGCCGAGGATCTGCAGCGTGTCCATGGCCGGCAGCAGCGGGGCGCCGGGCGCGTCCTGCAGGCTGTCAAGCGATTGCCAGCTGAACTCCTCACCCTGCAGCTGCTCAATGCGACCGACACGGCCCATCTCGTCCAGGCTCGCGAGGCTCAGCGCCAGGCCATCGGCGCCGGCGCGGCCGGTGCGGCCGATGCGGTGCACGTGCTGCTCGACGTCGGCGCTGATGTCCACATTGATCACGCAGGCCAGGTTGGCGATGTCCAGGCCCCGCGCGGCCACGTCGGTGGCCACCAGCACCGAGGCGCTGCGGTTGGCGAACTGGATCAGCACCTGGTCGCGGTCGCGCTGTTCCAGGTCACCGTGCAGCGCCAACGCGATGAAGCCCTGCGCCGCCAGCACGGCCTCCAGGTCGCGGCACTGCTGCTTGGTGTTGCAAAAAGCGATAGTCGATTCGGGCCGGAAGGCGCGCAGCAGCCGGGGCACGGCGTCCAGCCGCTGCGCGTCGCTCACCTCGAAAGCGATCTGGCGGATGGTGGACGCCGCGGCGCTCGTCGCGCCGGCGACCTTCACGGTCTGCGGGTCGCGCATGAACTTCTGCGCCAGCTCCTGCACGCCATCGGGAAAGGTCGCCGAGAACAGCAGCGTCTGCCGCTGGGCCGGCGTGCGCTTGGCAATCGCCTTGATGTCGTCGACAAAGCCCATGTCCAGCATGCGGTCGGCCTCATCCAGCACCAGCGTGTTCAGGGCCGACAGGTCCAGCGTGCCGCGCTCCAGGTGGTCCAGCAGCCGGCCCGGCGTGCCGACGGCGATGTGGGCGCCGAAGGACAGGCTCTCGGCCTGGGGCTTGAACGGGCTGCCGCCGCACAGGCTCAGCACCTTGATGTTGTCGGCCGCGCGCGCGAGGCGGCGGATCTCCTGCGTGACCTGATCGGCCAGCTCGCGGGTCGGACACAGCACCAGGGCCTGCACACGCTTGACCTCGACGTTCAGCCGGTGCAGCAGCGCCAGCGCAAAAGCGGCCGTCTTGCCCGAGCCGGTCTGGGCCTCACCGATGACGTCGCGGCCGGCCAAGGCCAGCGGCAGGCTGGCGGCCTGGATCGGGGTCATCCGTGCATAGCCGAGCTGGCCCAGGTTGGCCAGCAGGGCGGGGCTCAGGGGCAGGCGGTCGAAGGCGGTGTCGGTCATCGCCCGATTGTCGCGGCCCGGCCGAAGGCGCTTGGGCACCGGACCCACCTGTGACATACCGCACGAAGCATCGCCGGCTGCCGCAGGCACTTTCAATTGGTCACAGCATGGTCCGACAGGCCACTCCTAGCATGCCCGTGCCCTTCTGAGAACGCCATGCCGGACGCGCCTGCTCCCACCACGAACGCACCCGCCCAGCCCCGCCTGCTGAGCGGCGCGGGCAGCAGCCGCCGCACCGGCACGGCGAGCGAGGCGGCCACGTTCCCCGCCACGCTGCCGCTGACGCGGCCGGGCCCATCCACCGCCCAGACGGCAGCGCCCGCGCGGTCGGCCGTGGCCGCCGCGCCCGCTTCAGACAACCTGCCGCGCTGGGCCAAGGGCGTGGTGATCGGGGGCGTGCTGCTGGCGGTGGGCATGCCCGCCGCGGTGCTGATGTCCCGGTCGATGCTGGTGCAGGAGGCGCTCGCCGAGCAAAGCAGCTCCAAGGCCGCCATGGTGTGCACCGCCGGCGAAGGTCTCGCGATGGACAACTCCAGCCTGATCGGCTGGCTGTTCGGCGGCTCGTATTTCCACTGCGGCGACTGGGAGACGCGCGAGGCCCGCGTTCAGCGCGAACGCGTCCAGGCTGAGGCCAACTACATGGCCCGCGAGAAGGCCCGGCAGCGAGCGCAGTAAGTGCTCAGCCCCGTAGGCTGACGCTCCGAATCAGGCTCTCCACCCGCGACTGATAGCGCGGGAAGAAGACCAGGCGCGGGGCGCTGTAGCTGACCAGAAAAAGTTCGCCATCCCTCACGCGCCCATAGGCCACGCCCTTGAGCGGGACTTCGTCGACCTTGCGGATCGTCGAATATTCAAAACGGAAGCCCGTGCCGCCGAGGAACTCCGTCGGCTCCAGCTTGTCCAGCGTGAAGCTGGAGCCATCCTGGGTCTGCAAGGACTGGAAAAGCGCCACGATGTCGGCCGGCTGCATGGCGGCCTTGAAGATCAGCGGCTGGCGCCCCTTGGGCGGATTGGCCGGGCCGAAAGTCTGGCCATCTTTGACGTCCGTGTAGAAGCGCAGCGCATCGATGGTGATGCCTTCCATCGTCCAGGTCGGGATGCCGGCCGTCAGCCCGCCGCCGAACTGGTTCCAGGCAGCATCGACCTTGACGGCCATGCGCTTGCCGACGGTCACTTCGCCAACCTCCACGCGAGTGACGGGTGCGGCACAGGCCGCCAGCAGCAGGCTGAAAGCCAGCATCGCCAGACGGGCACGGATGTTCTTTTTCATGGGGTTCCTCCTCACAGAAAACTCTTGATCAACGCCACGTCAGGCGCGGCCGGCGCCTTTTCGACATAGCGCCCGAAGGCTTCACGGGCATGTTCGGCATCGTCACGGCTGCGAAGCAAATAACCGAGCGAGCGGTAGACCTCTGCTGGTTCGCTGCCCACAGCGATGGCTCGCTGGAAGTCGGCCAGCGCCTGATCCAGGTCGCCGTCTGCCGCACGCAGGCGCCGTGCCTCGCCGCGGCTGTAAAGCAGGTCGGCACGCTCGGGTTGACGTTCAATGAGGCGGCCCAGCAAGGCCAGCGTTTCGCCGGTCTGGCCGCGCTTGAGCTCGTCTTCCAGCATCTGCGCCTGAAGGCCGAGCAACGCGCGGCGGTGCTCGGCCTCGCCGACATAGCCCGCCTCGTCGCCGGCGGACAATTCGCGCAACTTCTCACCACGCTCCGCGGAACCCGGGTGGCTGGCGAACAAGGGGTTGCGAAGGCTAGGGTCGCCTCCATGCACTGCCGCCAGTTCCAGCCGCAGGTTGTCCCAGACCTTGGGCGCCTCGTGGGTGTCGTAGCCAGCCTGGCGCATCAAGGCCAGGCCGATCTGGTCGGCCTGACGCTCCTGGTCGCGGGAGAAGCCGAAAGCACCGGCCAGCGTCGCCATTTGGCCCACCAGGCCGACCAGGCCGAACATACCCAAGAACATGCCGAAGGCCGAGCGCGACTTCACGTCCCGCAGGCGCTCCAGCGTGTGGCGCTGCATGTAGTGGCCGATCTCATGGCCAATGACGGCGGCCAGCTGGGCCTCGTTGTCCACGCGCAGCAGCAGGCCGGTCCAGACCTGCATCATGCCGTTGGGCGCCATGCTGGCGTTGAAGAACGGGGTGCGCACCGGATAGACGCGCACGTCGGGGCAGTGGCTGCCGGCCAGCTTGCAGGCCATGTCCTGCAGGTATTTCTGCAGGGCCGCATCGCGCACCAGGAAGGGGCTGCGGCGCAGCCTCGTCTCCTCGCGGTCCATCATGGCCCACAGGCCGCCCTCGTCGGTGGCCACGTCGGGGCGCTCGAAGCGCGGCGGAGCGAGCCAACTGCCCTGCGCGCGGCTCGCGGCCGGGCCGAGCAGGCCGGACAGGGCCAGGCACTGAGCACAGCCGATCAGCGCACGGCGCTTCATTGCGGCTTGGGGAAACCCGTCAGCAGCACGTCAATAGATTCGGCGGCTTCCTTCGCTTCGCGCAGGTCGCCACTGCCGCGGGCCAGCCGGTTGAACCACAGCACCTTGCCGCTGTTCAGGTCGACCAGGGACGCATAGCCCATCTGCATGCCCCCGGTCAGGCCGACGCCCAGCAGGGCCAGGCCGACCATGGCCAGCTTGCGCTCGGCGCTGGCATAGCTGTCGCGCACCCAGATGAACAGGCCGTAGTCGGCGCCGCTCCTGGCCTGAAGGTCGCGCAACGCATCGTCGAAGCTCCAATCCAGCTTGCCACCCTTGGTCGGCAGCGACCACGCGCCGCCGGTGGCATGGTGCAGCGCGATTGAGCGCGCTACGGCGGCGTGCAGGGCCATCGGCTCAGCGAATTCGTCGGCCGCCTTGTCGTCCATGAGTTGGGCCGTCAGGCCGAGCGACTGCGTGCGCCGCACCAATTCGGCCTTCATGTGCTTCTGCGCGCTGGCCGTCCAGTCTGCCTTGGGCTCGGGCACGCCGCCTGCGGAGAGGGAATAGAGCTCCACATCCACGGGCATGACGACCAGCTTGGCCGCCTGCGGAAGTGCGACGAAGCCCGGCGCAAAGTGCTTTTCTGCTTCGGCCGCAGCCGCGGCCAGAGTGGACGCACATGCGAGTGCACAGGCAAGCAGTGCACGCAGAGTCTTTTTCATCTTCCGTCCTCCCATTTGACGGCCGCGAATGTAGCGGTCCCGGATGACGGTGCGACATCAGGTTTTCACGGAACTCACCAGAGTTCGTAAATTTTCCCGTCAACCGCCGGCGCGCTTGACGGTCCAGCCCTCGGGCCGCGCCTTGAGCCAGGCCAACACCTTGTCGAGGTGGTCGCCCTGGATCTCGACGACGCCGTCCTTGACAGTGCCGCCGCTGCCGCAGGCGGCCTTGAGCTGCTTGGCCAGCGTGGCCAGCGCCGCATCGTCCAGCGGCAGGCCCAGGATGGTGGTCACACCCTTGCCCTTGCGGCCCGCCGTCTCGCGGCGCACGTGCACGATGCCGTCGCCCGCAGGCCTCGCCTTGGCCTTGCAGACGCATTGCGCAGCGGGCTTGCCACAGCCCGCGCAGGCGCGTCCGAAGTCGGTGGAGTAGACGAGGCGGCTGCTCATGGCTCCCGCATGCACCTCATCGGATGCGGAAGGCCGACACGGCCTGCGCCAGTTGCGCTGCCTGCTCGCGCAGGCTCTCGGCGGCAGCGGCGCTCTGCTCGACCAGCGCCGCGTTCTGCTGGGTCATCTGGTCCAGCTTGGTGACCGCCTGGTTGACGCTGGCGATGCCCGCGCTCTGGCCGGCGGCCGTCGCGGTGATCTCGGCAATCATGTCCGTCACACGGCGAACCGACTGCACGATGTCGTCCATGGTGCTGCCGGCCTCGGAGACCAGGCGTGTGCCGGACTCGACCTTGTCGACGGAGCTGCCGATCAGCGTCTTGATCTCCTTGGCCGCATCGGCGCTGCGCTGGGCCAGGCTGCGCACCTCGGAAGCCACCACGGCGAAGCCGCGGCCCTGCTCCCCGGCGCGGGCGGCCTCGACCGCGGCGTTGAGGGCGAGGATATTGGTCTGGAAGGCAATGCCGTCGATGACGCCGATGATGTCGCCGATCTTGCGGCTGCTGCTGTTGATGTCCTCCATCGTGGTCACCACCTGGCGCACCACCTGGCCGCCGCGCTCGGCCACCAGCGAGGCATTGGCCGCCAGCGCGCTGGCCTGGCGCGCGTTCTCGGCGCTCTGCTGCACGGTCCGGGTCAGCTGGTCCATCTCGGACGCCGTGGCCTGCAGGTCGCTCGACGTCTGTTCGGTACGCTGGGCCAGGTCGTTGTTGCCGGTGGCGATCTCGGTGCTGCCGGTGGCGATGCTGTCGGTGCTGCCGCGCACCTGACCGACCATGCGCGCCAGCGACTCGCTCATCCTGCCGAGCGAGCGCAGCAGGCTGCCGAACTCGTCGCTGCGGTCGGTGCGGATTTCGCCGCTGAGGTCGCCGGCAGCGATGCGGGCGGCCAGCGCGTCGGCCTCGCGCAGCGGGTCGCGGATGGACCTCACCAGCGCGGCGGTGCCGGCCAGGATGGCTGCGACGATGACGCCCAAGCCGACCAGCATCCAGGTCAGGTTGGCGACCCGTTGGCTCTCGGTGCTGGCCTGGTCTTCGGCGATGCGGCGCTTTTGCGTCTGCACCAGCTCGTCCTGCGCCTCCAGATAGCTCTTCATCGTGGGCAGGTAGCTGGTCTCGAGCAGGGACTGGGCCTCCTCGGCCTTGCCGGCATCGCGTGCGGCCCGCGCCCGCTTGCGGATATCGATCACCTGGCTGCGCAGGGCCGCGATCTTCTTGAGCTGCTCCCGGTCTGCGTCTGACAGCGGCAGCGCCTCCAGCCGCTTCTGCAGCTCGCCGATCTCTGCGGTGGTCTTGTCGATGTCCGCCTTGAAGGCCGCCGCCAGCGCCGGGTCGCTGCTGAGCATCAGTGCATGGTTGCGCACGGAATTGGTCTGGGTCAGCCCCTTCCATTGCGACGCCACCTGCAGCAGTTCCGACGACATCTCAAGCCGGGCGCGTCCCTCACCGAGAATGCGCGAACTTCGCGCCAGCCCGAGCGCTGCCACCAGCACGATGCCGGTCACCATCAGGCCGATGAACAACCACAACTTGGTGGCTACTTGGAGCCGATGAAACTGCATGAGTGCCTCCGCAGGGCTGCTGGCTGCGCCGTTCGCGACCGCAACGACATCTGACTATCCTAGGGCCGCCGGCCCGCCGCTCGCTCCACGGCGCTGCGGCGGAGCACGAGCTGCCGATACCGCAGCCGCGCGTTCAACGCGACGGCTGCAGATGCTGGTCGAAAAAGGCGTCCATGGTGCGGTAGAGATGCAGCTGCGCCGCCCGACCGGCGATGCCATGCGCCTTGCCCGGGTAGATCTGCAGGTCGAAGGTCTTGCCCGCGGTCTGCAGGGCTTCGACCAGGCGCAGCGTGTGCTCGAACAGCACGTTGTCATCTGCCGTGCCATGCACCAGCAGCAGCGGCCGGTTCAGCAGCGCCGCACGCGACGGCAGGTGGGCACGGGCATAGGTCTCGGCCTTGCCGCCGTCCGGCATGCCGAGGTAGCGCTCGGTGTAGACGGTGTCGTACAGCGTCCAGTCGGTGACCGGGGCGACGGCGACCGAGGCCGCAAACGGGGTGTCCGCATCCAGCACCGCGCGGGCGGCGAGGAAGCCGCCGTAGCTCCAGCCGAAGAAGCCGATGCGTGCCGGGTCGACGCCGGGCACGCGGCGGGGCAGCTCGCGCACCGCGGCGAACAGGTCGGCCACCTCGTTCTTGCCGAAGGCACGGTGGTGGGCGCGCGTGAACTCACGGTCGCGGTGCTGCATGCCGCGCGTGTCCAGCGTCAGCACGCCATAGCCGCGCTGCTGCCAGTAGGCGATCCGGGGCATGTCACGGCCCCAGGCCCAGCTGACCGTCGACGCGCCGGGGCCGCCGTAGGCCATCACGATCACCGGCTGTTGCTTGCCGTCGCGGCGCTGCTGCGCCGGGAAGAAAAAGGCATTCAGCGGCGTGCGGCCGTCAGCCGCCGTCAGCGCCAGCGCGAGCGGCGTGTTGGTGTAGGCCGGAAGATCCTGCGAGGGCGGGTCGCCGGCCAGCGCGATCGCAGCGTCCTGACCGAGGCGGCGCAGCTCCAGCCGCGGCGGCAAGCCCCAGGCCGAGCGTGTCACCAGCAGCCGGGTGCAGCCGCTGTCTGCCTTGGCATCCCGCCACTGGCGGCTGCCGGCACCGGGCAGCAGCCGGGCCGGGCCTCCGGCCAAGGGCTGGGCGTAGAGCTCCTGGGCCTTGCCGACATCGCCGGCGGCGGCGAACACCACCTGCTGCGCATCGGCACAGATCGCATGCGCCACCGGCTCGGGCTGCTGGGTCAGCGGCGTGCGCGCGCCGCTGCGGCGGTCGATCAGCAGCAGCTGGCGCCGGCCCGAGGCCTCACTTGACCAGAGCAGGCCACGCGGCGTCTCGATCAGGTCGTCATGCACCTCGACCCAGGCGGGGTCGGTCTCGACGGTGATGTCATGCGGCGCGGCGCCCGGCTTGTACTCGGTCAGCGTCAGCCGGGTCTGGTCGCGCGTGAACGACTGCAGCCAGGGTGTGCCGTCGGCGAACCAGCCGGCACGGGCGATGTACTCGGTGCCAGCCGGCAGCGGCAGCTCGCGCTGGGCACCGGTGCTGGCGTCGATCACGAAGGCCGCCAGCCTGGCATTGGCCTCGCCGGCAGCCGGATAGCGCTGTTCCGTCAGCGCGGTGCGGTCGGCAAAGATCTGGGCACGGGTCTTGACGGCCACACCGGACTCATCCACCCGCAGGGCCAGCAGCGAGCGGCCGTCCTTGGACCACCAATAGCCGCGCTGACGCGCCAGTTCCTCGGCGGCGGCGAATTCGGCCAACCCCCAGCTGACGGTGGCGCTGCCGTCGCGGGTCAGCGGCGTTGGCTTGGCCCCGTCGGTCAGCGGCAGCGAAAAGAGGTTGCCATCCTGCACATAGGCCAGTGACTTGCCGTTGGGGTTGCAGCGCGCCTCCAGCTTGGGCGAGCCCGGCGGCAGGGCGAGCTTTTGGGCCTGCGGGCCACCGGCCGTCAGCCGCACCAGATAGAGGTCGCCGGACAGCGGGAAGAGCAGCGCGCGGTCGTCGCTGCCGCACCACTGGTAGCCGGTGATGCCGCGCTGGCTGATGCGCCGGCGCTCCAGCGCCATTTTTTCGGCCTCGCTGAGCCGTTGCTCGGCGCCGCCCAGCAGATCGGCCGCGGCCACGAGCTTGCGCGGCTCGCCGCCGTCACTGGGCTGGGCCCAGAGCTCCAGCACCTCGCTGTCGGCCTGCGAGGGCCGCAGAAAGCTGACCCACTGGCCACCGGGCGAAACCTCGGCCTGGCGCGGCAACCGGCCGGCGAGCGGTGGATCGGCATGGATGCGTTCGAGGCTGAGATCGGCGGCGGCGGCTGCGCCGCCCAGCAGCGACAGCGCCAGCACGGCCAGGGGCGTGCGCAGAAAGCAAGTGTTCATGCCGGCATGCTAGCCGGCCGGCCACCCAGCCGGCGCCGCGCGCGGCCGCGTCAGGCGCTCAGCGGGCCCTGTGCGAGCGCGAAGCCCTCGTCCAGCCAGCCGGTGATGCCGCCGGCCATGATCTTCACCGGACGGCCCAGCTTCGCGAGCCGCAGCGCACCGCGGGCCGCACCGTTGCAATGCGGGCCGGCGCAGTAGGTCACGAACAGCGTGTCCAGCGGCCATTCGGCCAGCTTGCTTTCGACCAGCTTGCCGTGCGGGAAGTGGAGGGCGCCGGGCACATGGCCGCGCGCATACAGCGCGGGCGAGCGCACGTCCAGCAGCACGAAGTCGGGCGCGCCGCTGGCGAGGGCGTCGTGCACATCCCAGCAATCGGTTTCGAACCGGAACTCGGCGGCGAAGTGGGCTTCGGCTTCGGCGGCAGGGGCGGCGGGGACGGCGGTGACGGCTGATGGCATGTTGGGCTCCATGAACAGGTGTCCCATGGTCGGCGCGCGCACCGTCCGCGACAATTGGCGCCAATGACCAAGATCGACAAGATCACGCCAAGCACCACGGGGCCGCTCGTGGTGGCGCCGGTCTACGACGGCATGGCCATCTTCGAGTTCGCCATCGTGGCCGAGGTCTTCGCCCTGGCGCGGCCCGAGATGGGCCCGGGCTGGTACCGCTTCGCCAGCGTGCCCATCGACCCCGGCCCGCTGCGCGCCCAGGGTGGGCTGACCGTGACCAGCGCGGGCGACCCCGGGTTGCTGGAGCAGGCCGACCTCATCGTGATGGCGGGCTGGAAGGGCGCCGATGTGCCGGTGCCCGACGCCCTCGCCCGCCGGCTCCGGCAGGCCTGGCAGCGCGGCGCACGCCTCGCGTCGATCTGCTCGGGCGCCTTTGTGCTGGCCGCCACCGGCCTGCTCGACGGCCGCCGTGCGGCCACGCACTGGCGCTACGCCGACCGGCTGCGCGAGCGCCACCCGGCCATCGAGGTCGATGCCGGCGTGCTCTATGTCGGGGCGGACCGCGTGTTCACGTCGGCCGGCAGCGCGGCGGGCATCGATTTGATGCTGCATCTGGTGCGTCAGGACTTCGGCGTGGAAGCCGCCAACAGCGTGGCGCGCCGCCTTGTGATGCCACCCCACCGCGGCGGCGGCCAGGCCCAGTTCATCGAGCGGCCCGTGCCGCGCGACCGCGTGAACCGACTCGCCGGGCTGATGGAACGGGTGCGTGCCGACCTGGCCGCGCCGTGGACGCTGGACCGCATGGCCGGCGCGGCGGCGATGAGCCCGCGCACGCTGCTGCGCCGCTTCAGCGAGGCGACCGGTCAGCCGCCGGGCGACTGGCTGATCGCCGAGCGCGTGGCCGAGGCGCAGCGGCTGCTGGAGGCGAGCAGCCTGCCCATCGAGCGGGTCGCGGCCGAGGCCGGCTTTGGCAGCGTGCAGGCGCTGCGGCATCACTTCCAGGCCCGGCTGGGGCTGGCGCCGCGGGCCTATCGGGAGAATTTCGGCCGGGCGCCACGGTCATCAGTGCCGAGCGCCGTCGTTGACGAGCCGGTCGACCCGGTCAAGCAGACGGCGCACCGGGCTTGAGGTCGCATTCGTCATCACGATGCTCGCGAAGCCGGCCGCGGGATAGACGCGCATCAGGCCGTGGAAGCCGCAGCCGCCGCCCTCCTTGAACAACACCCGCCCCGCAGCCCCGTCTTCCAGATGCCAGCCCAGCGTCATCGGCAGGGGCCGGCCGCGGGCATCGTGCTGCGGCGCCATGAAGAGATCGCGGGTTTCACGGCGCCACAGGCGGGGCTCGTCGCGCAACAGGTCCTGCAGCCACGGTGCGAAGCCCGTTGCGCAGCCGACGAGGCCGCCGAACGCGGCGCCGTCCGGGTAGTGGGCGCGGATGGTGAGCCAGCGGCCGGTGCGGGGTCCGAGCAGTGCCGGGTCGACCAGCCACGGCGCCAGCGCGCCCAACACCGACCAGCGTTCGAGATGGCCGCTCGCCTGCGCTCCCTCGTCGGCCGCCTCGAAGCCCAGCAGGGCCGGCTCGATGCCGAGGGGCGCCAGGATCTGATCACGGAGATAGCACGTGAAAGCCTGGCCGGCCGCCTGCTCGACCACCTCGCCGAGCAGCCAGTAGCCGAGGTTCGAATAGGCGAAACGCATGCCGGGCGGCGATGACGGCTGCGGGTGCGCTGTCACCGCGCGCCGTAACGCCGCCCGCGCATCGAAGCCCGCGTGGCGCGCCGTAGGATGCACCCAGCGCAGCGGCAGCGGATTCGGCAGGCCGCCGGTGTGCGTGAGCAACTGCCGCACGGTGATCGCCGTTCCGTAGGGCTGCCAGGGCAGGAAACGCGTGACCGGCGCATCGATCCCGATCAGGCCCTGCTCGGCCAGCTTCATGACGGCCGCCGCGGTGAGGGTCTTGCTCATCGAATAGGCGAGCTGCGCCGTGTCGGCCCGCATCCGGCGACTGCCGACAACCGCGGCGAGCCCGACCGCCTCGGCATGCATCAGGCCCCGGCCGTCGACGGCGACGTACTGCAGGCCCGGCGCCCCGCCCCGGCGGACAAAGTCATCGAGCAGCGGTCGGACTTGGCTCGGCGTTGCAGATGGCGCGATGGCGTCCCCCTGTGCTTGCTGCGGCCCGGCGCACGGCGGGTCACCGGGCGGGCATTGTGGCGTCGCCGCGGCAGGCGGGCGCAGGTGCTTCATCGCCGCCGCCGGAGCGTCGCTTCGCTGCACATAGTCGTTTTCCGAGCAAGCCTATGCCCGCGATGCACGGACAGAGTTCCTATGATCCAAGCGCATCCCCCGTCCACAAGGAGAGTCCCATGTCCCTGCGCATCAACGATATCGCCCCCGACTTCACCGCCCAGACGACCCAGGGCGAGATCCGCTTCCATGAGTGGATCGGCGACCAGTGGGCCATCCTGTTCTCCCACCCCAAGGACTTCACGCCGGTGTGCACGACCGAACTGGGCTACATGGCCAAGATCGAGCCCGAGTTCACCCGCCGCGGCGCCAAGCTGATCGGCCTGTCGGTCGACCCGGTGGACAACCACCACCGCTGGGCCGCAGACATCGAGGAGACCCAGGGCTACCTGCCCAAGTACCCGATGATCGGCGACCATGACCTGCACGTCGCCAAGCTCTACAACATGCTGCCGGCCGACACCGAAGGCAGTTCCGAGGGCCGCACGGCCGCGACCAATGCCACGGTGCGCTCGGTCTTCATCGTCGGCCCGGACAAGCGCATCAAGCTGATCCTGACCTACCCGATGACGACGGGTCGCAACTTCGACGAGATCCTGCGCGTGCTCGACAGCATCCAGCTCACCGCCAAGCACAAGGTCGCGACGCCGGTGAACTGGAAGCAGGGCGAGGACGTCATCATCGCCGGCTCGGTGTCGGACGAAGACGCCAAGACGCTATTCCCGGCCGGCTGGAAGGCACCCAAACCCTATCTGCGCATCACCAAGCAGCCAGGCTGACCCCCGCCCGCCTCGCCCTCACGGCCGCCCCGGCGCAAGACGCCCGGGCGGCTTTGTTTTTTCGACAACAGGACAAATATCCCCGACTTTGAGTATCGTTTTTATCGATTAAGTCGGATGAAGGCAAAAAAGCTCGCGACTTTTGTCTCGATTAATTCGCGGCGATCTTGTTCAGCACTTGATTCATCGTTTTTATCATTTTAACATTTGAACTGGACAAACCAAGAACATCGACCTCCTCTCACCATGCCCGCTCGGGCTGGCGCCCGACCCAGTCTTCATCGGAGATCCCATGAACGCCCTGAAAAACCTGCGCATCGGCACCCGGCTCGGGTCGGCTTTTGCCCTCGTCGCCCTGCTGATGACAGGCATGGCGCTGATTGCCGGCTACAGCCTCTCGGGCGTGCGCGCCGACATGGACCAAGTGCTCAACGACCTGTACGTCAAGGTCAAGCTGGTCAACGAGATCGGCGCCGACATCAACCTGCAAGCCCGCATCACACGCAACCTGGTGATCATGGACTCGCGCGCGCAGCGGGACGAGGAGATCAAGTCCTTGATGGCCTCGCGCGAGCGCCTGACGGCCAAGTACGACGAACTCGAGCGTCGCGTCGCCACCGTGGACGGGCGGGCGCTGTTCGACAAGTTGCAGGAGGAGCGCAAGGCCTACCTCGCGGCGCAGACCGACTTCCTCGGGCGGGTCCAGAGCGACGACATCGCCGCAGCCAAGCTCGCACTGCTCGGTACGCTGCGGCCACGCCAGCTCGACTACATGAAGCAACTGGACCAAATGGTCGCGTACCAGGAAAGGCTCATGGAGCAGGCGGGCAAAGGCACGATGACGACCGTCGACAGCGCCACCCATCTGACGGTCATCACCACGCTGCTGGGCCTGGCCGTCGCGATGGCGGCAGGCCTGCTGGTGACGCGCTCAGTGACCGGCCCTGTCGCCGCCGTGGTGGCCGACCTGAGGACCGTGGCTGGCGGTGACCTGACCGTGCACGTTGGCGTGACCCGGGGTGACGAACTCGGCCAGCTGCAGGCCGCCCTCGCGGAAACGATCGGCTCGTTGCGGCGCGTGGTCGCGACCGTGCGCTCGGGCGTCGATTCGGTCACCACCGCCTCAACGCAGATCGCTGCCGGCAACCAAGACCTCTCCAGCCGCACCGAGCAGCAGGCGTCGAGTCTGCAGGAAACCGCCAGCTCGATGGAGGAGCTGACCGCCACCGTGCGGCAGAGCGCCGAAACCGCGCGCGCTGCCAGCAACCTGGCCGCCAATGCCAGCGCGGCCGCGGTGTATGGCGGCCAGGTCGTCGGTCAGGTCGTCACCACGATGGACGAAATCACCGCCGCCAGCCGCAGGATCGTGGACATCATCGGCGTCATCGACGGCATCGCCTTCCAGACCAACATCCTCGCGCTGAACGCCGCGGTGGAGGCCGCGCGCGCCGGCGAGCAGGGGCGCGGCTTCGCCGTGGTCGCCAGCGAGGTGCGCGTGTTGGCCCAGCGCAGCGCCGAAGCCGCCAAGGAGATCAAGGCCCTGATTGGTACCAGCGTCGACAAGGTCGAGACGGGGAGCCGCCAGGTCACCGAGGCCGGCGAGGCGGTGCGCGACATCGTCGAGCAGGTCAACCGGGTCACCGGCCTGATCGCGGAGATTGCCGGCACCGCCAGCGAACAAAGCCGGGGCATCGAGCAAGTGAATGACGCCGTCACGCAGATGGACCAGGTCACGCAACAGAACGCGGCCCTGGTGGAGGAAAGCGCGGCCGCTGCGGTCAGCCTGGCTCAACAGGCCCAGGCCCTGGCCGGTGCGGTCGCCCGGTTCCAGGTCGACGCCGCCGCGACACCGAGTGTGGAGCCGCCTGCCGCGGTTCAACGCGCCAAGCCGGCTCCCACGCGCCGGTCGGCCGGGTTCGCTGCGCCCCGTGCCGCCCGGCCCGAAGGCGAGCTTGCCTGGGAGCCCTTCTGAGCCTGGCTCAACCCGGTGCGCCGAAAAGCCGTCGGGCCAGCTCATCCGCCGCGTTGACGGTACGCAGCTCGGCATAGGCGTCTTGAGCCTGCGGGTAGGCGCGGCGCAGATAGTGCAACCACTGCTTGAGCCGCCCGCCCTGGTGCCGGGGCGCGACCGTCGCGCGGACCTGGTCGAAGAAGAGGCGCATCAGCGGCAGCAGCTCGGCCCAGGGCCGCGGGCCGGCGCAATCGCCCGCCACGCGCCGGGCCAGGAACGGGTCGGCCACCATGCCGCGGCCCAGCATCAGGTGCTCGCAACCGCTGCGTTGGCGCGCCAGCGCGGCATGCTCGACGGTCCAGATCTCGCCATTGGCAATGACCGTGAGCGGCACGGCCTCGCGCACCTCGGCGACGCGCTCCCAGTAGGCCGGCGGCTTGTAGCCGTCGGCCTTGGTGCGGGCATGCACGACGATCTCCTGCGCGCCGGCGGCATGGATGGCGCGAGCCACGTCCAGGGTCTTGCTGGTGTCCATGTAACCCAGGCGCATCTTGGCGGACACCATCACCTCGGCCGGCACCGCGCGGCGCACGGCGGCCACGATGGCGTGAATCAACTCCGGCTCGTCGAGCAGCACCGCACCGCCGCGGTGGCGGTTCACGCACTTGGCCGGGCAGCCGAAGTTCAGATCGATCCCCTCGGGTTTCAAGGTCGCCAGGCGGGCCGCGTTCTCGGCCAGGCAGTGGACGTCCGAGCCCAGCAGTTGCGGATGCACCGGCACGCCGGCGGCGGTGCGGCCACCGGTCTTGAGCTCCGGCACGATGCGGGTGAACACGCGCGGCGGTAGCAGCTGGTCGGTAACGCGGATGAACTCGCTGACGCAACGGTCCACGCCGCCCACACGGGTGAGCACGTCGCGCAGGATATGGTCGAGCAAGCCCTCCATGGGCGCCAGCAGGATCACTTCGCGTCCTCCTGCAGCATCAGGTACAGGCGCAGGTCGAACTCAAGCTGGAAGTAGTCGGGCTCCATGTGCTGGCACAGCGCGTAGAAGGCCTTGTTGTGCTCCAGCTCGCGCAGGTGGGCCAGCTCGTGCACGACGATCATGCGCAGCAGCGCGGCCGGCGCGTCCTTGAACAGCGTGGCGACGCGGATCTCGCGGCGCATCTTCAGCCGCGCGCCCTGCACCTGGGTGCGGCGGGTGTGGGTACCCAGGGCCTGCTGCAGCACGCGCAGCTTGGCGTCGAAGCCGACGAAGTTCAGCGGCGCCGCATTGCGCAGATGGCGGGCCTTGAGTTCGTTCACGTAATCGAACAGTGCCGAGTCGCTGCGCACCGCGTGGGCCTCGGGCAGGCGGCGTGCGAGGTGCTCGGCCAGCCGGCCGTCCAGGCGCAGCTGCTCGGCCTGTTGGATGAGATCGGGGGGATAGCCGGCGAGGTAGCGGGCGGCAAGCATGCGGTCGGTTCAACGAGGCGCGGCGCCTGCGAAGGCGCCGCGCCGGGGGCGAGGTCAGGCGGCCAGCGCGTTCAGCTGGTCCAGGCTCGCTATTGTCGCGAGACAGGCGCGCGCCACCTCGACACCCTTGGTCGAGAAGTGCTCGGCGAAGAAGCGCTTGTGCTCGCCATGCTCGTGGAAGTGATGCGGCGTCAGCACGCAGGAGAACACCGGCACATCGGTGGCCAGCTGCACGTCCATCAGCGCCTGGATGACGGTCTGGCCGACGAAGTCATGTCGGTAGATGCCGCCGTCCACGACGAGGCCGCAGGCAATGACGGCATCAAAGCGGCCGCTGCGCGCCAGGCGCTGGGCATGCAGCGGGATTTCGAAGGCGCCGGGCACCTCGATCACGCTGACCTGCTCGGGTGGGATTCGACATCGGTCGAATTCATGGCGGATGGCCGACACGGCCACGCCGACGATGTCCTTGTGCCAGCTGGCGGCCAGGATGGCCACCCGCGGCAGGCGGGACAGCTTGAAGCTGGGAAGGAGGGGCTGATTCATGGTGTCCTCTTGAAAGACGGGTTTCCAGAATCAGGGCAAGCGAACGCAGCAGCGCCGCACCTCGCCAAGACGAGTGCGGCGACACGACGCGATCTCTTTCATCCGGACTGTGACCGTCGGCCCTGGCTTTGCACCAGGTCTGCTGACCCTGGGCCACGCTGTGGCCCAGGCGCTCGCGGGCTCGCACTCGATGGCGAGCCATCGAACGCCTACCGCCGGTGGGGAATTCCACCCCGCCCTGAGAACGCTGCCGGCCTTGCGGGCCGGCGGCCGGATGCTAGAGCCGAGACGGCATGATGGCGGTCATGTGCGAGACATTCCGCGTGACGCTGCTGCCCGGCGGTGAAAGCTTCGCCGCCCCGGCGAACCAGACCCTGCTGCTGGCCGGCCTGGCCGCCGGCGTCGCCTTCCCCTGGTCCTGCCGCAACGGCAGCTGCCGCAGCTGCCTCGCGAAGCTGGTCGAGGGGCGCATCGAGCACCGGATCCCGTGGCCGGGCCTGTCGGCCGAAGAGAAGGCCGACGGCTTCATCCTGCCCTGCGTGGCGGAGCCGCGCAGTGATGTGACGCTGGCTTGGGCCTGAGCACCGCTCACGCCGTCCACAGCCGCTGTGGACAACCGCGGGGACAGGCTGCGGGCGGCGGGCCCAAGTGCTTGGCAGAACAGCGAGTTTCTTGCGCTGCCTCAGTTTGAGGCAGTCCCGTGACACCGGACAATCCGGGCATGCATCGCACCATTTTCACAACGCCCGGCGTCAGCAGCCTGCTGCGCGGCGTGTCCCTGGCCTGGCTCCGGCTGGCCGGCTGGACCGTCCAGGGCGAACTCCTGCCTGAGGCGCGCAAGAGCGTCTTCATCGCCGCCCCCCACACCAGCAATTGGGACCTGCCCTACACCTTGTTTGCCGCGTTCGCGCTGCGGCTCACGCCCTACTGGATGGGCAAGGCCTCGATCTTCAAGTTCCCGTTTGGCGGCCTGATGCGCTATCTGGGCGGCATCCCGGTAGACCGCAGCAAGAGCAACAACCTCGTCGCGGCCTCGGCCGAGGCCCTGCTGGCCGCTGACGGCCCAGTGCAGCTGATCGTGCCGCCCGAGGGCACGCGCAGCAAGACGGTGTACTGGAAGACCGGCTTCTACTGGATCGCCGCGACGGCCAAGCTGCCGATCGTGATGGCCTATATGGACTACCCGCGCAAGCTGGTGGGCCTGGGCCCGCTGTTCAAGCCGACGGGCGACGTGGAGGCCGACATGGCCGCCATCAAGCGCTACTACGCGCAGTTCAAGGGCAAGAACTCCGACCAGTTCACCCACGAGTAGTCGGCCGCTTGCCTGGTGTTGCCGGGCGGGCCGCAAACAGGCGCAACCGGTCCTGCACACAGAGGCGCGGCTGCCGCCACAGCGCTTGGGTCGGCGCAAGCCGGCCTGGGGCAGCCGGGCGCTCGGCCCGCGGGCTGCCGCTTACTTGGCCTCGGGCAGCTCGATCTTCACTTCGAGCACCTCCAGGTCGCCCTGGCGCTCCATGTGGACCTTGATGTCGTCCGGGTTGATCGACACGTATTTGCTGATGACCGCCACCAACTCCTTCTGCAGTTGGGGCAGGTAGTCGGGGCTGGAGCTGCGGCCGTTGCGCTCGTGCGCGAGGATGAGCTGCAGCCTTTCCTTGGCGACGCTGGCCGAGCTCTTTTTTTCGCCGAGAAAGAAGTTCAGGAATCCCATCGTGCGGCTCCCTTCACTTCGCCCCGAAGACGCGCTTGAACCAGCTCGGCTTCACCGCCTCGGTGAAGCGCATCGGCTTGTCTTCGCCAAGAAAACGCGCCACCACATCCTTGTAGGCCTCGGCCACATCGGTGCCCGCGAGATGGATGGCCGGCGTGCCCTGGTTGGACGCCTGCAGCACGCTCTCGCTTTCGGGGATGACGCCGATCAGCGGCGTGCGCAGGATCTCGTGGATGTCGTCCAGGCTCAGCATCTGGCCGCCTTCGACGCGGTTGGGGTTGTAGCGCGTGATGAGCAGATGCTCCTTGACGGGCTCGGCACCTTCGATGGCGCGCTTGGTCTTGCTGCTGAGCATGCCAAGGATGCGGTCGCTGTCGCGGACCGACGAGACCTCGGGGTTGGTCACCACCAACGCCTCGTCGGCGTAGTGCATCGCCATCAGCGCGCCGGTCTCGATGCCGGCCGGCGAATCGCAGACGATGTAGTCAAACTCCATCTCCTTCAGTTCGTTCAGCACGCGCTCGACGCCTTCCTGCTTGAGCGCGTCCTTGTCGCGGGTCTGCGAGGCCGCCAGGATGTAGAGCTTGTCGAGCTGCTTGTCCTTGATGAGGGCCTGCGTCAGCTTGATCTCGTCGTTGATGACATTGATCAGGTCGTACACCACGCGGCGCTCAACGCCCATGATCAGGTCGAGGTTGCGCAGGCCCACGTCGAAGTCGATGACGCAGGTCTTGTGGCCGCGCATCGCGAGGCCGGTGGCAAAGCTCGCGCTGGTGGTGGTCTTGCCGACCCCGCCCTTGCCGGAGGTGACGACGACGATCTTGGTCATCTGGATGCTTCCTTGCGTTTCGATCAAATCAGGTGTTCAGAGGCTGCAGCAGCAGCTTTTCGCCTTGCAACAGCACTTGCGCCGGCTGGCCCGCCACCTCGGGTGGCAGCGGGTTCTCGGCGGTGCGGTAGATGCCCGCGATGGCCAGCAGCTCGGCCTCCAGGCTTTGCGTGTAGATGCGTGCCGTGGTGTCGCCGCGCGCGCCGGCGATCGCCTTGCCACGCAGCGGCGCATAGATGTGGATGCTGCCGTCGGCAATGACCTCGGCACCGTGGCTCACAACGGCCAGCACGACCAGGTCGCCGCCCTTGGCATAGACCTGCTGGCCCGAGCGCAGCGGCTTGTCGATGACCAGGGTTGGCGCCGGCGTTGCCACCGGAACCGGCTTCTCGACGATCTTCTCGACCGTGATCTCACGCACCACCTCGCGCACCACCTCGGCGGCTGCGGCCGGCGGCGGCCCACGCTCGGCCAGGGGCTCATCGGCAGCATCGGCCAGGCCCAGTTCACGCGCCAGGGCCAGTTCCTCGGCGGTCGCACCGGCCACCGCCACCGGCTGGAGCTCGCTCGCGCGCAGCAGCGCGACGATGGAGCGCAGATCAACCGGCGCCGGGCAATCGAGCGCCAGCGGCGCCTGGCCGTCGACCAGCGCGGCGGCCGGCACGCGCGGCAACTGACTCAGGTCGATGACGACAGGCTCGTGTTCAAAGCCCCCCGAGCCTGCACGCTGCGCCCAAGCGTCCTTGATCTCGGCCATGTCGGCGCTGTGCAGCACCAGGCCCAGCAGGCTGAAGCGCCGCGACTTCAATTCGAAAGCGCCGGCACGCGAAGCACCCTTGGTGCGCCCGCTGCCTTCCCTTGTCGTGTCCGCCATTGCGCCGCTGCCGCCCGTTCAAAAGGCCGCGAGTTTAGCCGCGCCCTCCGACCCGAAGGCATGGGGACTGCCCGACGGGCCGCCGACGGAAGCCGCCACAAAAGCGTGCAGGCCAGGCTGCGTTGTGGCAGATCAATGACTTAGGCCGGCTGTCGTCAGCCGGCCCACAGATTTGTCCACAGCCGACGGGGACAAGGCCTGCGAAGCTGTCCTGCAGACGCGTGACATCCGCCCGAGGTGGCTTGACTTATCCCCATCTGCGTCGGTGGTCAAGGGCTTTGGACCCTGAAGCGATGCGCACCGCCCACGCCGCCCGGAAACTCGCTAAGTGGTTGATTCATATAGAAACGACCGGACTGCCCAAAAATTCAGCAACCTAAGCGGGCCCGCACTGAACAAGGACTTGGCGGCGACCAAGCCGGGTTCTCCACAAAGTTTTCCACAGCGACAGTGGATAGCTTGCTGCACCTTTACGAATCAGTGACTTAGGCGCCTTCCTTGAGGTGTTCTGTAGCTTTCCTTCCCAACTGTGGATTCATCTGGCCGGGACGGGCGGGTTACATTGGGCACCGCCCGCAGACTTGCGGGCGCCCCAGGAGATCAGCCCTTGGCAACGCCCAACTACAGCTACGAGAAGCGCCAGCGCGAGCTCGCGAAAAAACGCAAGGCCGAGGAAAAGCGCCAGCGCAAGCTGAACGGCAAGCCCGCCGATGACGGCAGTGCCGAAGCGACTCCCGACGACGCGGAACCGCCAACCGACGAGGCTGGCCCGACCGAACCGCAAACCTAAAATCCGCCGCTTTCGTCCGTTCTGACGTCTCCATGACCCGCCAGCTTTTCGTCACCACCGCCCTGCCCTATGCGAACGCCGGTTTCCACATCGGCCACATCATGGAGTACACCCAGGCCGACATCTGGGTTCGCTACCAGCGCATGGCGGGCTCGCAGGTGCACTTTGTCTGCGCGGACGACGCCCACGGCGCGCCGATCATGATCGCGGCCGAGAAGGCCGGCAAGACACCGCAGGACTTCGTCGCCGGCATCGCCGCCGGCCGCAAGCAGTACCTCGACGGCTTTCACATCAGCTTCGACAACTGGCACTCCACCGACGGCCCCGAGAACCACGAACTCTCCAAGGCCGTCTACCTCGCGCTGCGCCACAACGAGCTGATCTCGACCAAGACCATCGAGCAGTTCTTCGACCCCGACAAGTCGATGTTCCTGCCGGACCGCTTCATCAAGGGCGAATGCCCCAAGTGCGGCGCCAAGGACCAGTACGGCGACTCCTGCGAGGTCTGCGGCGCGGTCTACGCGCCCACCGAGCTGAAGAACCCCTACTCGGTGCTGTCCGGCGCGACGCCGGTGCTCAAGACCAGCGAGCACTACTTCTTCAAGCTCAGCGACCCGCGCTGCGTGAGCTTCCTGACCGACTGGACCCAGACGCCCGGCCGCCTGCAGCCCGAGGTGCTGAACAAGATCCGCGAATGGTTCGAGCCCGATGAAGACGGCAACAACCGCCTGAGCGACTGGGACATCAGCCGCGACGCGCCCTACTTCGGCATCGAGATCCCGGACGCGCCGGGCAAGTACTTCTACGTCTGGCTGGACGCGCCCATCGGCTACCTGGCCTCGCTGAAGAACTACTTCGGCAAGATCGGCAAGGACTTCGACGCCTTCGTGAACGACCCGTCCACCGAGCAGATCCACTTCATCGGCAAGGACATCACCTACTTCCACACGCTGTTCTGGCCGGCCATGCTGCACTTCAGCGGCCGCAAGACACCCAACCACGTCTTCGTGCACGGCTTCATGACCGTCAACGGCGGCGAGAAGATGAGCAAGAGCCGCGGCACCGGGCTGGACCCGCTGAAGTACCTGAGCCTGGGCCTGAACGCCGAATGGTTGCGCTACTACATCGCCGCCAAGCTGAACAACCGCGTCGAGGACATCGACTTCAACCCCGAGGACTTCGTCGCCCGCGTCAACAGCGACCTGGTCGGCAAGTTCATCAACATCGCGTCGCGCGCCGCCGGCTTCCTGGCCAAGCGCTTCGACGGCCGCCTGAGCGCCGACCTCGGCGTGGAAGGTCGCGCGCTGCTGGATGCGCTGCGCGCGCAGAGCAGCACCATCGCCGAGCTCTACGAGACCCGCGAGTTCGGCAAGGCACTGCGCGAGATCATGGCCCTGGCCGACAAGGTCAACGAGTTTGTCGACCAGCACAAGCCCTGGGAACTCGCCAAGCAGGAGGGCATGGACGCGGCCCTGCACGATGTCTGCAGCGTCTGCATCGAGGCCTTCCGGCTGCTGACGATCTACTTGAAGCCGGTGCTGCCGGCGCTGGCCCAGCAGGTCGAAGCCTTCCTGAAGGTCGAGCCGCTGCAGTGGAGCGATAGCGCCCGCGCGCTCGGCGGCCACCAGATCGGCGCCTACCAGCACCTGATGCAGCGCGTGGACCTGGCCAAGGTCGAGCAGCTGTTCGAAGCGCCACCCGCGCCCAAGGTGATCCCGGGTGGCGAAGACATTGCCGACGAAATCAAGATCGATGACTTTGCCAAGGTCGACCTGCGCATCGCCAAGATCGTCAAGGCCGAGCACGTCGAAGGTTCGGACAAGCTGCTGCGCCTGACGCTGGACGTGGGCGAAGGCCGCACGCGCAACGTCTTCAGCGGCATCAAGAGCGCCTACCAGCCCGAAGACCTCGAAGGCAAGCTGACCGTCATGGTTGCCAATCTCGCGCCGCGCAAGATGAAGTTCGGCCTCAGCGAGGGCATGGTGCTGGCGGCCAGCCACGCTGATGAAAAGGCTCACCCGGGCATCTTTGTGCTCGAGCCCTTCCCCGGCGCCCAACCGGGCATGCGGGTGCGCTGAAGTGACGGGGCCGGGGCAGCGATGACGACCCACCTCGGTCCTTCGCGCCGGCGCCGCTTCATCGCCGAGCGCTACCACTGCGGCCCTCCGGGCAGGACGTTCCCCGCGTCACGCCACCGCCCGGAGAGCCCATGCCCCTGCCTCAGCTTCACCCCTTCCGCCCCCGCAGCCTCGCGCTGCTGAGGGGCTACCGCCGCGAGCAGCTGTTCGCCGACCTGGGCGCCGGCCTGACGGTCGGCATCGTCGCGCTGCCGCTGGCGCTGGCCTTCGCCATCGCCTCGGGCCTGCGGCCCGAGCAGGGCCTGGCCACGGCCATCGTCGCCGGCTTCCTGATCTCGCTGCTCGGGGGCTCCAGCGTGCAGATCGGCGGGCCGGCGGGCGCCTTCATCGTCGTGGTCTACGGCATCCTGCAGCGCCATGGACTGGCCAACCTGCTGATCGCGACGATGGGCGCCGGCGTGCTGCTGTTCGCGATGGGCGCCCTCAAGCTCGGCGGCCTGGTGCGCTACATCCCGGTCGCCATCGTCACCGGCTTCACCAACGGCATCGCGGTGCTGATCGCGCTGGCCCAGCTGAAGGACCTGCTCGGGTTGCGGATCGCCCAGATGCCGGCCGACTTCTTCGGCCAGATCGGGGCCATTGCCGACCACGCCGCCACGCTGAACCCGGCCGCACCCGCGATGGCCCTCGCCTGCATGGCCGTGGTGCTGCTCTGGCCCAAGAACATCGCGGCCGACTTACCGCTCACCGGCTGGCGCCGGGCGATGGCGCTGCTGCCCGGCACCGTCATCGCTCTGGCCGGCGCCACACTTGCCACCGCGGGGCTGGCCCTGCCGCTGGAGACCATCGGCAGCCGCTTCGGCGGCATCCCGCGGGCCCTGCCGCCGCTCGCCTGGCCCGACATGCACTGGGCCGGCATGCGCCAGCTGGTGATCCCGACGCTGACGCTGGCGCTGCTGGGCGCCATCGAATCGCTGCTGTGCGCCCGCGTGGCCGACAAGCTCACGCCTGACCTGCCCCGCCACGACCCCAACCAGGAGCTGATGGCCCAGGGCATCGCCAACCTGGCTGCGCCGCTGTTCGGCGGCCTGCCGGCCACCGGCACCATCGCCCGCACCGTCACCAACATCCGCGCCGGCGCCACCAGCCCGGTGGCCGGCATGGTGCATGCCGCCGCGCTGCTGCTGGTGCTGCTGCTGGCGGCGCCGCTGGCGGTGCATGTGCCGCTGGCCGCCTTGGCCGGCATCCTGCTCGTCGTGGCCTGGAACATGGGCGACTGGCACGAGTTCGCGCGGCTGCGCCGCTTCAACCTGACCTACCGCACCCTGCTGCTGGGCACCTTCACCCTCACCGTGGTGGCCGACCTCACGGTGGCCGTGGAGGTTGGCCTGGTGGCGGCCTGCCTGTTCTTCGTCTACCGCATGAGCCAGCTGTTCACGCTGCAGCGCGTGGACGACCAGCCCTTGCCGGACGGCGTGGTGGCCTACGAGCTGTACGGCGGCCTGTTCTTCGGCGCCGTCGGCAAGCTCGAGCCGCTGCCCGAGCAGCTGCCCGCCGGCACCCGGGCCGTCGTGTTCGAGATGCACCGCCTGATCATGCTGGACACCTCGGGCGTCGAGGCGATGCGCGACCTGCACCGGGCGCTGGCGCGGCGCGGCGTGGCCCTGGTGCTGGCCCATGTCAACGCCCAGCCGCTGAGCCTGCTGGAGCGGGCCGGCCTCGCGGCCGAACTGGGCGAGGCCGGCATCGTGCCCGGGCTGGCCGACTTAAAATCCGCGCCCTAGTGTTTGAGGCCCGAAGTCATGCCGCTGTTCTGGAAGCCCTACAAGTCCGACGTCACCCAATTCATCGAGCAGCTCAAGGCCCAGCGCCCCACGCTGGAGGCCGAGCAACGCGCCGGCCGCGCCCTGCTGTGGGACAAGGCCCAGGACCGCCAGGCCCAGGCCGGCTTCGACCAGGCCCGCGTCGCGCAGAAGCCCTACGTCTATCAGACCGAGAACAAGTAAGCCGTGACGCCGGCCCTGGCTGACGACGCCAGCCCCGTCGAATCGGATCTGCCCGAAGCGGTCGACACGGTGGCCGTCGCTCGCCTGTACGGTGAGCCGCTGTTCCAGCTGCCGCTGGACCTCTACATCCCGCCGGATGCGCTGGAGGTCTTCCTGGAGGCCTTCCAGGGCCCGCTGGACCTGCTGCTCTACCTGATCCGCAAGCAGAACTTCAACATCCTCGACATCCCGCTGGCCGACGTCACGCGCCAGTACCTGAGCTACGTCGACCAGATCCGCCAGCACAACCTGGAGCTGGCCAGCGAGTACCTGCTGATGGCGGCGATGCTGATCGAGATCAAGTCGCGCATGCTGCTGCCGCCGAAGAAGACCGACGACGGCAAGGAGCCCGAGGACCCTCGCGCCGAGCTGGTGCGCCGGCTGCTGGAGTACGAGCAGATGAAGCTGGCCGCCGCGCGGCTGGACCGGCTGCCCGTGCTGGGCCGAGACTTCCTGCGCGCCCAGGTGCACATCGAGCAGTCGCTCACCCCCACCTTTCCCGACGTCAATGCCAACGACCTGCGAGAGGCCTGGCTGGACATCCTCAAGCGCGCCAAGCTCAACCAGCACCACAAGATCAGTCGCGAGCAGCTGTCGGTGCGTGAGCACATGAGCCTGGTGCTGCGCCGGCTGCAGGGCCAGCGCTTCGTCGAGTTCGAGGACCTGTTCGACGTGAGCCGCGGCCAGGCCGTGCTGGTCGTCACCTTCATCGCGATGCTCGAACTGGCCCGCGAGCGGCTGCTGGAGATCACCCAGGCCGAGGCGTTTGCGCCGATCTACGTGCGGCTGGCCTACAGCGCGGCCTGAAGCAAGGCCTCAGCGGTAATGCCGCGCCAGGCTCTCCGCCACGCAGACCGGCTTGGCGGCGCCCTCGGCCTCGATGGCCACCTCCACCGTCAGCTGCCTGGCGCCGCCGGCCACATCGTCCAGCGCCAGCAGCTTGAAGGCCGCGCGCAGCCGGCTGCCCACCGGCACCGGCGCCGTGAAGCGCACCTTGTTGAGCCCGTAGTTCACGACCATGCGGGTCTCGCGCACCGCAAAGCCGGTCTCGAAGAAGTAAGGGATCAGCGACAAGGTCAGGAAGCCGTGGGCGATAGGACCGCCGAACGGGCCGGCCTTCGCCCGCTCGGGGTCGACATGGATCCACTGGCGGTCTTCGGTCGCCTCGGCAAAGGCGTTCACGCGGGCCTGGTCGACGGTGATCCAGTCGCTGTGGCCCAGGGGCTGGCCGATCAGGCGTTCGAGGTCGGCAAGGGTATCGAAATAGCGCATCGGGGCTGACGAGGAGTGAATTGACGCCCAGGCACGCTACCCTAGCCGCCCATGCCTGAACGTACCGTCCGCGACATCCTCGTCCTCGCCGCCCACCCGGACCTCGCCCGCTCGCACGTGACCCGCAGCCTGCTCACCACGCTGCGCACGAGCCCCGCGGCGGACCGCGTCGAGCTGCGCGACCTCTACCGCCTCTACCCGGACTTCCACATCCATGTCGAGGCCGAACAGCGTGCGCTGGCGGCGGCCAAGCTGGTCGTGCTGCTGCACCCGATCTACTGGTACAGCATGCCGGCCCTGCAGAAGCTCTGGTTCGACGAGGTGCTGCGCCTGGGCTGGGCCTACGGCCCCGGCGGCACGGCGCTGCATGGCAAGGACTTCTGGCTGGTGGCCTCCACCGGCGGCACGGCCCAGGCCTACGCGCCCGGCGGCCACAACCACCACGACATCGCTGAGTTCCTGCTGCCCTACCAGCAGTCCGCCAAGACCTGCGGCATGCACTACCTGCCGCCGCAGATCCTGCACGGCGCCCACCGCGTGACCGATGCCGAGGTGCAGGCCCATGCCGAGCTGTTCGCCAAGCGCCTGGCCCACTACCCCGACTGGTGCGAGTCCCTCGCCGCGCCCGAAGTGGGCGACGAGGAGGCCGTGGGCCTGGACGAGCGGCCGCCGCTCTTCACCGAATTCGAAGCGGGGGCCTCGTCATGAGCCACGGCAGCTGGCTGCAACTGCCCCTGGTCTTCCTCGCGGCGGCGGTGCTGGCGGTGCCGCTGGCCCGCTACCTGCGGCTCGGCGCCATCCTCGGCTACCTCGTCGCCGGCCTGCTGATCGGCCCCGAGGTGCTGGGGCTGATCCCGGAGTCCACCGCCATCCCCGAGGTGGCCGAGCTCGGCGTGGTGCTGATGCTCTTCCTCGTCGGCCTGGAGCTGGAGCCCAAGCGGCTGTGGGCGATGCGCCGGCCGATCTTCGGCTGGGGCAGCGTGCAGCTGCTGGGTTGCACGGCGGTGTTGACGGCCCTGGGCATCGCCACCGGCCACCCGTGGCGTTTGTCGCTGGTCGTCAGCCTCGGGCTGGCGATGTCGTCCACGGCGGTCGCGCTGGCGGTGCTGGCCGAGCGCAACCTTGGCCGCACCACGGCCGGCGAGAGCATCCTGTCGGTCGCGCTGCTGCAGGACATCGCCGCCATCCCGGTGCTGGCCCTGGTGCCGGTGCTGGCACTCAGCGGCGGGCATGGCGACAACGACGGCCGCACCTGGCTGGCGGCGGCCAAGGCGGTGGGCGCCATCGTCACCATCATCTTCGGCGGCCGGCTGCTGCTGCGCCCGGCGCTGCGCTGGATCGCCCGCAGCAAGACGCCCGAGATCTTCACCGCCGCGGCCCTGCTGCTGGTGCTGGGCACCGCCGCGCTGATGCAGGCGGTGGGCCTGTCGATGGCGCTGGGCGCCTTCCTGGCCGGCGTGCTGCTGGCCGAAAGCGAATACCGCCGCGAGCTGGAGACCGACCTGGAGCCCTTCAAGGGCCTGCTGCTCGGCCTGTTCTTCATCGCGGTCGGCATGGGGCTGGACCTGCATGCCGTCGCCGCGCAGCCGGGCTTCGTGCTGACCCTGCTGGCCGCGCTGCTGCTGTGCAAGATCCCGGTGCTGGTGGCCATGGCCACCTGGATGAAGATCCCGCTGGTCGAGCGGCCGGCCTTCGTCATCCTGCTGGCCCAGGGCGGCGAGTTCGGCTTCGTCGTGTTCCAGCTTGCACAGGGCGAGGGCATGATCAACGCGGCGCAGAACTCGGCCCTGGTGGCGGCGGTGGCGCTGTCGCTGGCGCTGACACCGTTGCTGCTCAACGGCGGCGACCGGCTGATGTCGCGCAAGCTCGCGCGCATTGGCGCCACCAAGAAACGCAACGAGGTACCGCCGCCGCCGGCACCCATCATCATTGCCGGCAGCGGCCGCTATGGCCAGGTCGTTGGCCGGCTGCTGCGCGCCAACGGCCTGCAGGCCACCGTGCTCGACCAGGACGCCGAGGCCATCGAGAGCCTGCGCCGCTTCGGCTGGACGGTGTACTACGGCGACGCCACCCGGCTGGACCTGCTCAAGAGCGCCGGCGCCGCCACCGCGCGGGTACTGGTCATTGCCATCGACGACATGGCCCAAAGCCTGGAGCTGGCCGAGCTGGCGCGCGAGCACTTCCCGCAGCTCGCCATCGTGGCGCGGGCGCGCAATGTGCAGCACTACTACCGGCTGCGGGAGCTGGGCATCACGCATGTGGAGCGCGAGACCTTCGAGTCGGCCCTGCTGAGTGCGCGCAGCGTGCTGGAGCTGACCGGCATGGAGCCCCATGCGGCGCGCCGCCAGGCCCTGCGCTTCAAGCGCCACAACCTGGAGCTGATGGAACAGATGGTGCCGCTGCGGCGCGACGAGAGCGCGCTGATCGCCGCCGCCAAGCTCGGCCTGCAGCAGTTCGACCAGCTCATCGCCGCGGAGCGCGCGGCCGAGGAGCATCACCGCAAGGCGCAGCGCGCCGGCTGGGACAAGCCGCCCGCCGACCCCGCGCCATGAACCCGCAGGGCCTCGACACCGCGGCCGAACTCATCGCCCAGGCCGATGCCCTCGTGATCGCTGCCGGCGCCGGCCTGGGCGTGGACTCCGGCCTGCCAGACTTCCGCGGCCGCGAGGGCTTCTGGCGCGCCTACCCGGCCCTGGGGCGGGCGGGATTGGACTTCACGACCGTGGCCTCGCCGCTCACCTTCGAGCGCGACCCCGAACTCGCCTGGGGCTTCTACGGCCACCGGCTGGCGCTGTACCGGCGCACCGTGCCGCATGCCGGCTTTGCGCTGCTGCGGCAATGGGCGGACCGGAAGGTGCACGGCGGCGCCGTGTTCACCAGCAATGTCGACGGGCAGTTCCAGCGCGCCGGGTTCAACGACCTGCCGCTGCACGAATGCCACGGCTCGCTGCACTGGCTGCAATGCCTGCGCGGCTGCGGCCAGGCGCCGTGGCCGGCCGACGCGCTGCAGCCCGAGGTCGATGATGCCGCTTGCCGCTGGCGCGGCCCGCTGCCGGCCTGCCCCGGCTGCGGCGGCCTGGCCCGGCCCAACCTGCTGATGTTCGGCGACTGGGGCTGGGCGGGCGAGCGCTACCAGGCCCAGGCAACGCGGCTGTCCACCTGGCTGGCACGCGCAGAGCGGCCGGTCGTGGTGGAAATCGGTGCGGGCACGGCCGTGCCCTCGGTGCGCCATTTCAGCCAGCTCGTCATCGCCACCCACCGTGGGCAGATCGTGCGCATCAACCTGCGCGAGCCGGCCGTCGCGCCGGCGTTCGGCGTGGGCCTGGGCGCCGGGGCGCTGGCGGCGCTGACCGCGCTCGCGGAGCGGCTGGCATGAGCGCGGCCTTCAGCAGCCCCAGCTGCCCGCAATGCGGCGGCAGCCTGCCGCGGCAGGCGCTGTGGCGCGCGGTGACCTGCAGCTACTGCCAGGCCCAGGTCACGCTGAACACCCGCTGGGTGGAGCGGGCCACGTTCCGCGCGGCCTGGGCGCGCGCCCATCCGCCGCTGCAGGGCGATGACGTGGTGCGCCTGGCCGGCAGCACCTACCGGCTGCTGGCGCCGCTCGGCCAGGGCGAGCGCGCCGAGGCCTGGCTCGCCGAACGCCAGGGCACGGGCCGGCTGCGTGGCGTGATCAAGCGCGCGCCCGCCGAGGCGGCCGACCGGCTGGCCCGCGAGGCCGACACGCTGCGGGAGATCCAGCGCCTGAGCGGCCCGGGCAGCGCCTACTTCTCGCTGCGCCTGCCGCAACTGCTGGCGCAGGGCGCCACGGCCTCCGGCACCGCCCTGGCGATGCGCGCCTGGCCTGGCTTTTGGGGCAGCCTGGCCGACGTGCTGGCGCTGCGCCCCGAGGGGCTGGCCGACCCGCGGCATGCGGTCTGGCTGTGGCGCCGCGTGCTGGAGCTGCTGGAGTACCTGCACGGCCACGGCTGGTGCCACGGTGACTTGCGGCCAGAGCACTGGCTGATCCACCCGACGGACCATGGCGTGCACCTCGTCGGCTGGGGGCGCGCCACCCGCCACGGCGACCCGGCCGTGGACCTGCAGCAGTCCGCCTGGGCGGTGCGCGCCGCCCTGGCGGGCCCGGGCGACAGCGCCCCGGCCCTGCCTGCGCGCTGCCCGCCAGCGCTGGCCGCGCTGCTGCGGCGCGCCAGCGAGGACCGAGACCGGTGCCGCCACGAGGGCGCCGCCGGCCTGATCCGCCAGCTCAGCGCCGCGGCGCTGGCAGACTTCGGCCCGCCGCGCTTCGTGCCCTTCGACCCGCAGCGCGCCTGACCACACATCCAGGGAGACCCCACATGGGACACGGCAACTACTCACACGCCGCGCACGCGGCGCTGCTGGCCGACCGCGCCAGCCTCAGCGCGGAGGAGGTGTTCCGCCAGACCGGCTGCCACCCGCTGATGAACCCGCGCGGCCTGACCGTGCGCGAGTCGCGCGACAGCGCCGACCACCCCCGCGCCCTGCCCATCGCGTTCGCCCTCGACGTGACCGGCTCGATGGGCGACATCCCGCGCGCGCTGGCGCAGCGCGACCTGCCGCAGTTCATGCGCCTGCTGCAGGCCTGCGCGATCGAGGATCCGCAGGTGCTGTTCATGGCCATCGGCGACGCCACCTCCGACAACGCGCCGCTGCAGGTGGGCCAGTTCGAGTCCACCGCCGAGCTCATCGACCAGTGGCTGACCTGGAGCTACCTGGAGGGCGGCGGGGGCGGCACCGGCTCGGAAAGCTACGAGCTGGCGTTCTACCTGCTGGCGCGCCACACCGACACCGACAGCTGGGTCCAACGCCGCCACCGGGGCTACATGTTCATGACCGGGGACGAGCTGCCCTACCCCGCCGTCTCGCGCCACCAGGTGGGCACGCTGCTGGGCGACCAGCTTGACGAGGACATCCCGGTCGAGGAGGCCATCGCCGCCGCGGCCGAGCAGTACCACCTGTTCTTCCTGATCCCCGACCTGCAGCGCCGCCAGCGCTGCGAGGACCGCTGGCGCGACCTGCTCGGCGACCATGTGATCTGCATGGAGTCGCCCGACGACACCTGCTATGTGGCGGCCGCCCTGGTGGGCCTGACCGAAGGCCGCCTGCCCGACCTGGACGCCGCGGCCCGCGCGCTGGCCAGCCAGGGCCTGGCACGCGACCGTGTCAGCGCCGTCGTGCGCGCCCTGCGGCCCTATGCCGCGCTGCTGCGCCCCGGTACGGTGGGCCTGCCGCTGCGCCCGGGTGCGCGGCCCGCAGCCGCCCCTGCCACCGGCGGCTGGTGGAAGCGGCTGTTGGGCTGAAGGCGTGGCGGCCCCGGCCTGCGTCGCGCTGGTCGACCTCGGCTTTGGCGACGCCGGCAAGGGCCGGTTCACCGACGCCTGGGTGCGCAGCCACGGCGCGCACACCGTCGTGCGCTTCAACGGCGGCGCCCAGGCCGGCCACAACGTGGTGCTGCCCGACGGCCGGCACCACACGTTCTCGCAATGGGGCGCCGGCAGCTTCGTGCCCGGGGTCGTCACGGTGCTGGCCGCGCCGGTCGTGGTCCACCCCGGCGCACTGCACCACGAGGCCGCCGCGCTGGCGCGCGTGGGCGTGGCCGACGCCTGGCAGCGGCTGCGGATCGATGCCCGCTGCCGCGTGACCACGCCCTACCTGCAGGCCGCCGGCCGCCTGCGTGAACATGCGCGCGGCACCGCGGCCCACGGCAGCTGCGGCGTGGGCTTCGGCGAGACCGTGGCGCTCTCGCTGGCTCAGCCCGGCCTGACCCTGCACTACGCCGACCTCGCCCACCCCGCCCGCGCGATGGCACGGCTGCGCGAGCAGCAGGCGTGGCTGCAAGCCCAGTGGCCGCACGCGCCCAGCGCCGCAGCGGCCGACGACTGGGCCACGCTGCAGCGGCCCGAGCTGGCCGAGCCGTGGCTCGCGCTGGCCCACGACGCCTGGCGCCGGGCCCCTGGCTGCACGCCGGATGCGCTGGCCGCACAGCTGGCCGCGCCGGGTGGCGTGGTGTTCGAAGGCGCACAGGGCGTGCTGCTGGACGAAGAACACGGCTTCCACCCTCACACCACCTGGAGCCGCACCACGCCCGCGGCCGCCGAGGCAGTGCTGGCGGACCTCGGCCTGCGCACGCCGCTGCGCCGCTACGGCATCCTGCGCAGCTACCTCACCCGCCATGGCGCGGGCCCCTTCCCCACGCAGGACGCCGCGCTGGACGGGCTGCCCGAGCCGCACAACGGCGACGACGGCTTTCAGGGGCGCTTCCGGCGCGGCCACCCGGATGCCGTGCTGCTGCGCCATGCCGTGGCCGCCTGCGGGCCACTGGACGGCCTGCTGGTGAGCCACCTCGATGCGCTGCCCGCCGGGCTGCGCTGGTGCCACGGCTACCGCACGCCCGCAGGCGACACCGCGAGCATGCTGCCCGCCGACGACAGCACCGCGTGGTTGCAGCAGGTCAGGCCGGAGTACGCAGCCGGTATCCTGGATGGCGAGGCGCTGCTGGCGCGGCTGGCGCACACCGCAGGCGCCCCGATCGCCGCCACGTCCGACAGCCCGCGGCCCGATGACGTGCAGTGGCACGCCACGGTCCGCAACTGAACCCGGCTGAGCTGGTGACAATCGGCCCATGTTCGCCCCCTCCCAGCTCGAAGTCCGGCGCTTCTTCTGCGCCACCTACCGCAAATGGCGCGAGGGCGCGCCGCTGATTCCGATGGAGGCCCTGGCCGCCGACTGGATCGCCGAGCACCCGGAGTACCACGTCGACCTGGCCGACGAGGCCGGCGCACTGGAGAAGGTCTACACGGTCGAGGAAGGCCGCACCAACCCCTTCCTGCACCTGTCCATGCACCTGACGATCACCGAGCAGCATGCGATCGACCAGCCGGCCGGCATCCGCCAGGCCATCGACCTGCTGGCCGCCAAGCGCAACTCGCGGCATGAAGCGCACCACACTGCGATGGAGGCGCTGGGCGAGATGATCTGGGCCTCGCAGCGCAGCGGGCTGCCGCCCGACGGTCACGCCTATCTCGACAAGGTGCGCCAGGCCGCCACGCGCTGATCACCGCCGACGCCCGGAAATGAAAGAGCCACCCGGCGGGTGGCTCTGGAGCTTCGGACAGTTGGGGCGCTCAGGCGATGAAGCTGCCGCCGCCGTGGCTGCGCCGCTCGGCCTTGCCGCCAGCACCGTAGAGACCGCTGGGCTCGCTCGGGATCAGCACGTCGAGCGCGCGGTCCAGCGAGGCATTGCCGCGGGCCAGCGCCTCACGCTGGGCGGCGAGCAGGCCGCCAGCACGCACCAGGCGGTTGCGCAATGCTGCCGGCACGCTGCCGGTGCGGGCCGCCTCCGCGAAGCTTTGCACCGCGCTGGCGAGGTGCTGATGCAACTCGGCGGCATGCTGCTCGATGGCCGCCGCGTCACGGCGGGCCAGCGCGTCGCCGAGCTGGTTCAGCGCCGCTTCGACGGCCAGCAGCGGGGCTTCAAGCTCGGAGCCGAGCGGGGTGGGCGAGACGGTGGCGGTCATAGTGTCAATGCTTGTTGGCGCGAGCCTTGAGCAATTCTTGCGCATTTGCGACCAGCTTGTCCGCGATCGCGTTCGCATTGACCGTGAACTTGCCCTCGCTGATGGCCTGGGAGATGCGGCCGACCTTGGCACTGTCGAAGCTGACCTCGGTGGCGGCGGAGCTCGCGGCGGCCTGGGCGGCGCTCGAGATCGCGACCTTGGCGCTCGGTGGCGGTGAAACGGCCTTGACGCTCGGCTGAACCGACTCGTTCGCGCCCTTGACGGCAACCTCGGGCGGGCGCGCGGCGCTGCGCTCAGCCTTGGGCGGGCTGGTGATGCCGTCGTGGCTGTTACCGATCTTCATGGGCTTCTCCAAGGTGCAGGCGCTCCCCAAAGGCGGGCGATGCCGGGGAGTTTCCTCCTGTATCGGCTTCGCGCGGCGCTTCTTGAGCCAGAAATACCGGGTTTTTCCGGTCAGATCGGCGCCACCGTGGCGAATTGCTCACAGCCACAGCTCCACCCGGCGCTCGCCGACCGCCCGGCCGCTGGCGAGGCGACCGTTCTCGAACCTGACCCTGACCTCCTGCCCCTCGATGCCCGCGCTGAGCGCCTGAGCCTCGGCGACCACGGCAAAACCCTCGCCGGCCACGTGCACCTGCACGGTTTCGCCGGCCGCAAACCATTGCCGGGCCTTCAGCGCCGGCGCACGCACGGCCTCGGCGGCCGCAAGCGGGCGCGCCAAGGCCCGGCCCAGCAGCAGCTTGGGATCGGTAAAGACCGCCCCGGCTTCCGCAGCGATGTCGATATCGGCCAGCGCCAGCTGATCTTGAGCCAGGACGGTGCCCGCGGGCAGGGAGGCATTCGCAACCACGGCGCGACCGAACACCGCCACGCGCACCGGCAGCGTGACGTTCCAGCGCACCGGGCCCTCGACGCAGCGCAACCCGATGCGGCTGCGCCCCCAAACGGCCATGCCGGGCGGCAGATAGGGCTGCACCTGCAGGCAGGGAGAGAGCCGCAGCCGGGGGTCGAGCTGGCCGATTTCGACCGCGACTCGGGTGTTGGGCGGCGCCGTTGCGCGGGCGGCCGTCTCGGCCAGTTGACGCACGCGCTCGATCAGCGAAGGGTCGAGCACCGTCTGCCCCCAGGCGCTCAGCGTGGTGGCCAGCAGGAGCGACAGGGACGCAATCCAGCGCAGCATGACCGCCACTCTAGGGATGTCGGCCCGCCGCCCTGGGTCGGAATTGACCGGCTTTGGCACCGTTAATCCCGCTCATGTTTGCGGCGCTGCGACAGAACAATCCACGCAAGCGCCGCCCCGGCCGCACAACTCCTTGGGGCCCGACATGCTGAACCGACTCACCGACACGCTGAACTTCCAGACCCAGGCGCTCACGCTGAGGGCGGAGCGCCAGCGCCTGCTTGCCAGCAACATCGCCAATGCCGACACCCCGGGCTACCAGGCCCGCGAGATCGACTTTGCACGGGCGCTGCGCGAGGCGACCGGTGAGATCGGCACGCCCGGCGCGCTGGCCACCACCCAGGCCGGCCACATCGCGCCCCTGGCGGGCGCCCGGGGTGAAAGCGGCAAGGCCTATGCCCTGCAGGCCCAGACCAGCCTCGACAGCAACGGCGTGGACATGGACCGCGAGCGCGCCAGCTTTGCCGACAACACGGTGAAGTACGAGGCCACGCTGCGCTTCATCAACGGTTCGGTGCGCACGACGCTGGATGCGATGAAGTCGCACAACCAGAGCTGATGCGGCGGCAGGAGGGCTGAACCATGTCGATGTTCCAGATTTTCAGCGTCAGCGGCAGCGCCGTCAGCGCGCAGAGCCAGCGCCTGAACGTGGTGGCCAGCAACCTCGCCAATGCCGACACGGTGGCGGGGCCGGACGGCCAGGCCTACAAGGCCCGCCAGGTCGTGTTCCAGACCACGCTGATGGGCGCCGGCCAGGACAGCGGCAACGCCGGCGTGCGCGTGTCCAGCATCACCGAGGACCAGACGCCCGGGCGCCGTGTGCACGATCCCAAGCACCCGCAGGCCGACGCCGACGGCTATGTGACCTATTCCAACGTGAACCCGGTGGAGGAGATGGTCAACATGATCTCGGCCTCGCGCTCCTACCAGAACAACATCGAAGTCATGGGCACGGCCAAGAGCCTGCTGCTCAAGACCCTGCAACTCGGCCAGTCATGACCCACCGCGCACCCGCTCTGCGCTCTGCCGTCCAGGGGAGCGAGCCCGGACACCCGGCGTCCGCCGGACGGCTTGTGCCTGGCGAGCGACGCGAGCTCAGCCGCTGGCAGCCCCCTGCGGCCGGGCAAGGCCGGATCGGCCGCTGCCGCTCGACCGTGCGGACGTTTACCGCGCCGCACTCTTTGGAAATGGATTGAGCCATGGACGTCTCCGCACTCAACGGCAGCAGCAGCGCCACCGGCCGCAGCGCGACCAGCACGAAGAACGCCGCCGACACCCAGGACCGCTTCCTGAAGCTGCTGGTCGCTCAGATGAACAACCAGGATCCGCTCAACCCGATGGACAACGCCCAGGTGACCAGCCAGATGGCGCAGATCCAGCAGGTCACCAGCCTGTCGACGGTGAACACCAGCATCAATGGCCTGGGCTCGCAGCTCAGCCAGATGCAGGCGCTGCAGGCGGTCTCGCTGGTCGGCCGCGGGGTCAGCGTGCCGGGCAACCAGATCCAGGTCGTCAAGGGCGCGGCCGAGGGCTGCTACGAACTCGACGGTGCGGCCCAGAACGTCAAGCTCGAGATCCTCGGCGCGGCCGGCAACGTCATCGACACGCAGCAGCTCGGCGCCCAGGCCCAGGGGCGCCAGACCTTCAGCTGGAAGGCCGGCACGCTGGTCTCCGAAGGCAGCGAACTGAAGTACCGCATCACGGCCACCAACGGCTCGGCACCGGTCAAGTCGACCACCTACGCCTATGACAAGGTCAGCGCCGTGTACAGCGGCAACGGCAGCGTCATGCTCAAGCTGGACCGCCTGGGCGCCGTCGACTACACGGCCGTGTCGGCCGTCAACTGATCCCTCACCGCACGACAGCAAGGACTCCTCATGAGCTTCCAGCAAGGCCTCTCCGGGCTCAACGCCGCGTCAAAGAACCTCGACGTGATCGGCAACAACATTGCCAACTCCGGCACCTATGGCTCCAAGGGCTCGCGGGCTGAATTCGCCGACGTCTATGCCGCCGCACTGAACGGTGCAGGCCAGAACCAGATCGGTATCGGCACCCAGTTGCAGTCGGTCGCCCAGCAGTTCTCGCAGGGCAATATCACGGCCACCGAAAACCCGATGGACCTGGCCATCAACGGCGGCGGCTTCTTCCAGGTCAGCGACGGGCTGAACCCGGCGCGCTACAGCCGCAACGGCCAGTTCAAGGTCAGCAAGGACGGCTATATCGTCAACAACAACCAGCTCAAGCTGCTCGGCTACCCGGCCAACGGCGCCGGCGTGATCCAGCCCGGCATCGCCCAGCCCTTGCTGCTGCCCACCGGCGGCATCCCGCCCGCACTGACGACCAGCGTGAAGATCGAGTTCAACCTCGACTCGCGCCTCAAGCCCACGGCGCCAGGCGGCGGCACGGGCACCGGCATCGACCTGAAAGACAGCACCACCTACAACAACGCGACCTCGCTGACCGTCTACGACGCCAAGGGTCAGGAAGTGGCGGTGACCCTCTATTTCCAGAAGGCCGCCACCGCGGCCAGCGGCAGCGACACCTGGAACGTCTACGGCACGGCCAACGGCACGCCGTTTGCCACCGACTCGTCCGGGGCCGCGATCCCGTTGGACGCCAAGGGCAACCCGACCACGCCCTACACCACCATCACCTTCCCGCCCACCGGCGGCTCGCCCACCAGCCCGAGCGCGCCGATCACGATGAACGTGCCGGCGAGCACCAGCCCAAGCGGCGTCACCACCCTGCCGATTCCAAACATCCAGTTCGACCTAAAGGGTGCGACCGAGAACGGCAGCAGCTTCGCGGTCACCAGCTTGAACCAGGACGGCTATGCGCCGGGCCAGTTGACCGGCATCCAGGTCGCGACCAACGGCATCATCCAGGCCCGCTATTCCAACGGGCAGAGCAAGCCGGCCGGCCAGATCGAACTGGCGCGGTTTCGCAACCCGCAGGGCTTGCAGGCCACGGGCGGCAATGTCTGGGTGCGGACCGTGGCGTCGGGTGACGCCGTCGTCGGCGTGCCGGGCGACGGCAGCATGGGGGCGCTGCAGTCCGGCGCGCTGGAAGAGAGCAACGTCGACATCACCGCGGAGCTGGTGAACATGGTCACCGCGCAGCGGGCCTACCAGGCCAGCGCACAGACCATCAAGACCCAGGACCAGGTGCTCCAGACCATCGTCAATCTGAGATGAGCCACGCCCGAAGCGCTTTCCAAGCCTCCCTTCACGGGGGCGCCGCCAGTGGCCCGGCGCAGCCGGTGCGGCCGCTCGACGCGGTGCGGCGCTGGCGCGCGCACCGGGCCCAGGAGTTCGCATGGATCGGATGATTTACCTGTCGATGGCCGGCGCCAAGGCGGCCATGCAGCGGCAGGACGTGCTGTCGCACAACCTCGCCAACGTGACGACCAACGGCTTCCGGGCCGAGCTGCAGGCCTTCCGTGCGGTGCCGGTCCGCGGCGACGGGGCGTCCACCCGGGCCTATGGGCTGGAGACCAGCATCGGCTACAACGACGAGCCCGGGCCGCTGACGCCGACCGGCCGCAACCTCGACGTGGCCATGCAGGGCAAGGCCTGGCTCGCCGTGCAGGCCAACGACGGCACCGAGGCCTACACCCGCGCCGGCTCGCTCGACGTCAGCGGCGAGGGGCTGCTGGTGATGCGCAATGGCATGCCCGTGCTCGGCGATGGCGGCCCGATCAATGTGCCGCCCAACAGCCAGCTGTCCATCGGCAGCGACGGCACCGTCACGGCCAAGGCCGCCAACCAGCGGCCGACCACGATCGGCCGGCTCAAGCTCGTCACGCCCGAGACCGCGCAGGCCCTGTCCCGCGGTGACGACGGCCTGTTCCGCGCTCCCAACGGCGATCTGCCGGTCGATCCGACCGCGCGGCTGCAGGACGGCGCGCTGGAAGGCTCCAACGTCAGCCCGGTCGAAACCATGGTCGCGATGATCTCGGCCAGCCGCCAGTTCGAGCAGCAGATGAAGCTGCTGCAGATCGCCCAAACCCAAGGCCAACAATCGGCCAAGCTCCTCGGCAGCACCTGAGCCGCTCACGAAGGACCCACACCATGATGCGCTCGCTCTGGATTGCCAAGACCGGCATGCAGGCCCAGCAGACCCAGCTGGACAACATCTCGCACAACCTCGCCAACGTCGCGACCAATGGCTACAAGCGCTCGCATGCGGTGTTCGAGGATCTGATCTACCAGAACCTGCGCCAGGCCGGCGCCAACAGCACCGAGCAGACCACGCTGCCCACCGGCCTGCAGGTGGGCCTGGGCGTGCGGCCGGTGGCCACCGCGCGCATCTTCAGCCAGGGCAATCTTCAGCAGACCAGCAACAACCTCGACCTCGCGATCAAGGGCGACGGCTTCTTCCAGATCCAGCTGCCCGACGGCACCAATGCCTACACGCGCGACGGCAGCTTCCAGCTCAACGCCAATGGCCAGATGGTCACCAGCAACGGCTACACCCTGTTGCCCGGCATCACGATCCCGACCAATGCGCAGAGCCTGACCATCGGCGCCGACGGCACGGTCAGCGTGACCCTGCCCGGCCAGGCGGCGACGCAGACCATCGGGCAGATCCAGCTCGCCAACTTCGTCAATCCGGCCGGCCTGGACCCCAAGGGCCAGAACCTGTTCGCCGAGACGGCGGCCAGCGGCACGCCCAACACCGGCGCGCCCAACGCCAACGGGCTCGGCGCGCTGCAACAGGGTTTTGTCGAGACCTCCAACGTCAACGTGGTCGAGGAACTGGTGCAGATGATCCAGACCCAGCGCGCCTACGAGCTGAATTCAAAGGCCGTGCAGACCTCCGACCAGATGCTGCAAAAGCTCTCACAGATCTAGGCCCCTCGCGGCCTCGCGGCCTGACACAAGGAAGCGCCACCATGAAGTACTTTGCCCTGCCAGCCCTCGTTGCCGGCGCCCTGCTCGCAGGCTGCGCCACACCCTACCCCGAGCCGCGGGTCGAGATGAGCCAGACACCGGTCGTCAACCTGCCGGCGACGGTGCCGCTGGCGCCGACCAATGGCGCCATCTACCAGGCCGCCGCCTACCGACCGCTGTTCGAAGACCACCGTGCCCGGCTGGTGGGCGACACCCTGACCGTCAACATCGTCGAGAAGGTCTCTGCCACCCAGACCAGCACCAGCGAGCTGAGCAAGACCGGCAGCCTGTCAGCCGGCGTCACGGCCCTGCCCGGCGTGTCCACCAACTCCTTCGGGCTGGCCAGCGCCGCCGGCACCTCGGCCAACAACAACAAGGGCAAAGGCAGCAACCAGAACACCAACGAGTTCACCGGCGCGATCACCGCCGTCGTGACCGCCGTGCTGCCCAACGGCCATCTGCTGATCAGCGGCGAGAAGCAGATCGGCGTGAACCACAATGTCGACGTGCTGCGCTTCTCCGGCCAGGTCGATCCGCGCACGATCGCCCAGGGCAATGCCGTGCCGTCGACCTCGGTGGCCAATGTGCGCATCGAGCAGCGCGGCCGCGGCGCCACCTCGGATGCACACGCAATCGGCTGGCTGTCGCGCTTCTTCCTGAACCTGGCGCCGAGCTGATCTCCCTCGCGGCACGGGCTTGGCAGGCCCCTGAAGATGGCGGCGCTGCGCGCACCTGGCGGCGTCAGCTGGCCTTGCTGAGCAGGTAGTCGACCGCCAGGCTCGCCAACGCCCGCACGCCCACCTCCAGCCCGCGCTCGTCGGCGAAGAAGCGCGGCGAATGGTTGGCGTAGGCCTGGCTTGGATCGATCTCCGGCGGCGTGACGCCGACAAAGAAGAACAGCCCCGGAATCAGGCGCTGGAAGAACGAGAAGTCCTCGGCGCCGGTGACCTTGGGCACCAGCTCCAGGCCCATCGGCCGCGGGCCCGAGTTCGCGACACGCGTCAGCGTCGGCAGCATCTGCGCGGTGAGCGCCGGGTCGTTGACGGTGACCGGGTAGTTCTTGGTGATGCAGACCCGGCAGCTTGCGCGGGCTGCGGTCGAGATGCCCTCGGCCAGCTCGGTGACGCGGGCATGGATGTCGTCACGCATGCCCTCGTCGAAGCTGCGGATGGTGCCGCGCATCTCGACCGAGTCCGGGATGATGTTCTCGCGCACCCCGCCCTTGATCGCGCCAATGGTCACGACGGCCGGCTCGCGGTTCAGGTCCACGCTGCGGCTGACGATGGTCTGCAGGCCGAGGATGAGCTGGGCCGAGGTGACGATGGGGTCCACGCCCAGCCAGGGCGCAGCACCGTGGGTCTGCTTGCCGAGCACCGTGATGTGCAGCTTGTCCGAACTCGCCATCGTCGGCCCGGGCCGGTAGCCAACCACGCCCACCGGCAGCCTGGACGTGACATGCAGGCCAAAGATGGCCTGCGGCGTGGGCGCCTCCAGCGCACCCTCCTTGATCATCAGCGCGGCCCCGCCCTCCTCGCCCTCGGGTGGCATTTCCTCGGCCGGCTGGAAGATGAACTTCACCGTGCCCGGGATCTCGTCGCGCAGCCCGGCCAGCAGGCTGGCGACGCCCATCAGGATCGCGACATGGCAGTCATGCCCGCAGGCATGCATCACCCCCACCTCCTCGCCGTTCCAGAGCGCCCGCGCTCGGGACGCGAACGGCAGTTCGACCTGTTCGGTGACGGGCAGCCCGTCCATATCGGCCCGCAGCGCCACGACGCCGCCCGGCTTGCCGCCACGCAGCACACCGACCACTCCGGTGTGGGCCACGCCGGTGCGCACCTCGTCGAAGCCAAGGCTGCGCAGATGCTCGGCGACGAGCCCGGCCGTGCGGAACTCGCGGTTGCCCAGTTCGGGATGCTGATGCAGGTCGCGCCGCCAGGCGATGACCTGGGCTTCGAGTGAGGCAGCAGCAGCGTCGATGCGGTCGGCGAGTGTCGTCATGCCGCGGCACGCTAGCACGGCGCCGGACTGGTGTCTTCCCGCTGTTCAGCCTGACGCGGCCGCCACAAGCTCGCGGCACCACCCAACGGAGACCGCCATGACCCGCCTTGCCCGCCTTCCCGCCCTGCTGGGCCTGTGCGCCCTGCTGACCAGCGGCGCCGCATTCGCGCAAGCCCGGCTGGCCACCATACCGCCCACTGCCTACACAACCGAGCAGCAACAGGCCGCCGACGAGTTCCTGGCCGCCCGCGAGGTGCCGGTGTTCGGCCCGTTCGAGCCGCTGATGTACAGCCCGCAGGTGATGACGCTGGCGCGCTCGATGGGCGACTACCTGCGCTACAAGCCGTCCATCGGCACCACCTTGTCCGAGCTGGCCATCCTGGTCACCGCGCGCGAATGGACGCAGGACTATGAGTGGTATGTGCACGCACCGATCGCGCTGAAGAACGGCATCAAGCCGGCCGTCGTCGACGCGATCGCCGACGGCCGCCGGCCGCTTGGCATGAGCGAGGACGAGGAGATCGTCTACGACTTCTGCATCGAGCTGCACCGCAACAAGCGGGTGTCCGACGCCAGCTACGCGCGTGCCGAGAAGCGCTTTGGCAAGCCCGGCGTGGTCGACCTGACCGCGATCAATGGCTATTACACGCTGCTGGCGATGCAGCTCAACATGGCGCAGTACGGCCTGCCCGCGGACGGCAAGCTGCTGGAGCGCTTCCCGAAGTGAGGCCGCTCAGCGGCCGGCCAGGCGCCGCAGCCGGCGCTTGAAGTCCAGCCACTGACGGCCACGCGAGCGGTCGATGCGCTTGACGTCGATCAGCGTGAAGTCACCGCAGCCCGATAGCGTGTGCAGGCCGGCGGTGTAGGTGTCGCTGACCAGGTCGCCGGTGAGGCGCTCGGCTGCCGCCTCGATGACGACTTGCTCCGGCGTCAACACCGGAAAGCGCAGCAACCGGGTGGCGCTGCCATAGCCGGCCGAACTGTCCTGCACAGGCAGCACCAGCACGCCATCGGTGCCGACGAAGGCATGGCCGGCGGGCCGCGCACCGTCGCGGGCGACGCGCACCGGGTTGCCGGCCAGCGGCGTCCACGGACCGGTCAGCGCGGGCGCGTGCGCGACATGCAGCTCGCGCTGGTCGCGCGCGTTCGGGCCGACCAGGGTGTAGAACATCCACCAGCGCCCGCCGTGCGCGACCGGCGTCGCGTCTGCGCCGGGCAGGCCGCCCAGCAGCGCGCACTCGCGCTCCCAGTGATCGAGCGACGCATCGCTGGCACGGTAGAGGGCGATCTCGCCTGCCTGGTGGCTCTCGGGCACCATCCAGGTTTCGCCCTCGTGCTCGAAGACCAGCGGGTAGGACAGATGAAAAGGCTTGTCCAGCACGGTGGTCTGGCCACGCCAACGCGCCGACTCCGATCCGCGCGGCAGCTCGAACTCGTGACGCTCGATCGTCGCGCGCTTGCTGCGGTAGTCGAAGGCCTCGACAAACACATGCAGCGCATCACCGCGCACCAGGCCAAAGGGGTCGGCCAGGTAGCGCCAGGGCCCGGCATCCGGCAGCCAGCTGATCTGCGCTCGCGCAGCATGTAGTGTGGCAGCGTCGATCGTCTCGACACGCGCCGGCACGATGCCGACCTGCCAGAAGTCGGTCCGCGGCCGCCTCAGCATCAGCGTCAGCGGGCGAACGCTTCGTCCTCGATGGGCTCGGCCTGGGCAGCGCGGTGCTGCATCACGTCCTGGTAGAAGGCCAGCGTCTTGGCCACCGCATGGCTGCGGTCATAGGCCTGGGTGGCATAGCGCACGCTGCGCTGCTCGGCCGGCAACTGACGCAGACGGGCCAGTTCCTCGGCCATCGCATGGCCCAGCGTTTGGGCATCACCGACCGGCACGACGCGGGCCGGCTGACCGGCCAACATCTCGATCGGGCCCTGGGTGGCCGTGGCCAGCACCGGGCGACCGGCACGCATGGCCTCAAGGATGGCGAGGGGGAAGGCTTCCTCGCGAGACGCCGACACGAAAAGGTCAAAGGCCCGCAGCGCCTGATCCACATCGCCGCGGAACCCCAGCAACCGGATGCGCGGGTCATCCGCCGCGAGCTGCTCCAGCAGCGCTCGGTCCGGGCCGTCGCCGAGGATGGCCAGCACCGCATCGGCCGGTGCATGGGCCTTGAAGGCAGCGACCAGCAGGTCCATGCCCTTGGCGTGTTGGAGGCGCCCGACGCTGCCGACCAGCAACTGTCCGGCTTGCAGGCCCAGCTCCGCGCGCAGATCGGTCGCCGGGACGGACGGCGCGCGCTCGGGCGCCCAGTTGTAGATCAGCCGGGCCAGGCTGTCGCGCGTCTTCGGCAGGCTGTCGTGCTGGGCACGGTTCACGCAGATCAGGCCGTCCAGGTGGGCATGATGGTGAGCCTTGTAGCCGACGTGCAGCGTGCCGACACGGGCAGCGCTGCCCGCATAGGCGACCGCCTTGCACGCGGGGCCGAGGTGGCCGTGGCAGACATCGGCGCCGAGGCGGCGGGCCAGCAGCGCGACACGCCAACCGCGCAGCAGAGGCAATCTCAGACCGTGGAAGCGCACGCCAGGGGCCAGTGAGCCTTCGACCGCGGAACCCGCCACACCGACCACATGGACACGGTGGCCCAGCGCCGCCTGCGCGTTGGCCAGATCAACGCAGTGCATTTCGCCACCCGCAAGCCGGGAGGAGAAGACCACGTGAACCAGTGTCAGAGGCTTGGAAAGCGGGAACATGTCGGCGGCGCAGCGCGCGGTACGAATCGGTTATTAAAACTTTACCGACACCCACATTCAGAAACCTGTCAGACCACCCCCTAAAACAGGGTGATCTGGGTGAAGCTCACCCCGGATCTGCGGTGCCAGTCCACAGCCGCCGCAGCAAACAGATGGTTTGAAGTCGAACGGTGCGGAGCGGACGAGGCGGGCGAACAAAACTTTTCGCCCTCGCCATTGCCAGGGTGTGAATGGTTTCACAGATCCGACGCAAACACCTGTGCGCAAGCTTGCTGCTGCCCACCCCAGCAACCGTGCCACCGTCAGACGACCGGTCCCCGGGCCGGCCACGCGCGGGCCCGGGTCGGCGTGCCGCGGTGACCCAAACGCCTGGCGACGCGTCGCGGCACCGCGTCGCCACGCAGCGCACTGTCTTCAGGTCGGTCGCTTCTCCGATGGCGGTGTCGAATCGCGCGGCGACATGAACGGCCACCGCGATCTTTGCCACCCTCAAGGGCAGTCCGACGCAGCAACCATCGCGAAACGATCCAGGCTCACACCTGAAAAATTGCCGAATGCACCGACGCGATGCAGTGACAGCGCGGAATTGACGGGTGCTCAGCGGCCTTTTCCCTCGCTTCGAGGGCTCAAGCATCCGCAGAATCGACCGAGTGAAGTCCCTGCAAATCCTCCTCCTCGGTCTAGCACTCGCGCTGGCCCCCGTCGCCCAGGCTGTCCGCATCAAGGAAGTTGCGGCGGTGGCGGGGGTTCGCTCCAACCCGCTGACCGGGTATGGACTGGTGGTGGGGCTGGATGGCACCGGAGACCAGACCACGCAGGCCCCCTTCACCGGCCAAAGCCTGACGGCCATGCTGCAGCAGTTCGGCGTGCTGCTGCCCCAGGGCGTGACGATGCAGCCGCGCAATATCGCCGCCGTCCTCGTCACGGCGCAGTTGCCGCCTTTCGCGCAGCCGGGCCAGGAGCTGGACATCAATGTGTCGTCGATCGGCAATGCCAAGAGCCTGCGCGGCGGCACGCTGATCGCCACGCCGCTGCGCGGTGCGGACGGCCAGGTCTACGCCATCGCGCAGGGCAACCTCGTCGTGGGCGGAGCCGGCGCGTCGGCGGGCGGCTCCAAGGTGCAGATCAACCATCTCAGCGCCGGCCGCATCCCCGCCGGCGCCCTCGTCGAACGCTCGGTGCCCACGCCGCTCGCCCAGGGCGACACCCTGCAGTTCGACCTTAACAGCAACGACTTCGCCACGGCCCGGGCCGTCGCCCAGGCCATCAACAAGGCCAAGGGCGCCGGCACCGCCCAGGCCCTGGACGGCCGCGTGGTGCGGGTGCGCGCGCCGCTGACACCGGACGAGCGCGTCGCCTTCCTCGCCGACGTCGAGAACCTCAACGTGGACATGGCGACCCCGGCGGCACGCGTCGTCATCAATGCCCGCACCGGCTCGGTCGTCATGAACCAGGCCGTCACGCTGGCGTCCTGCGCCGTTGCCCATGGCAGCCTGTCGGTCACGATCAGCTCAACACCGATCATCAGCCAGCCCAATGCGCTGTCCAACGGCCAGACCGCCGTGGCCGAGAAGACCGACATCTCGGTCCGCCAGGAGCCCGGCAGCCTGATCCAGTTGCCGGCCGGCGCGCGCCTGTCGGATGTCGTCAAGGCCTTGAACTCGCTGGGCGCCACGCCCCAGGATCTGCTCGCCATCCTGCAGGCCATGAAAAGCGCGGGCGCCCTCAATGCCGAGCTCGAGGTGATCTGATGTCCTCCTCGTCCTTCCAGTCCGTGTCCGGCCAAAGCCTCGGCGGCCTCGATCAGCTCAAGGCCCAGGCCTCGCGCGACCCCCGGGGCAGCATCCGGGAGACCGCCCGCCAGTTCGAGTCCCTGTTCATGCAGGAGGTCATGAAGAGCATGCGCGCTTCCACGCTGTCCAGCGGCATGTTGGACAACAGTGCGACCCAGCTCGGCACCGAGATGCTGGACAGCCAGTTCGCCGGCAAGCTCAGCGGCCAGCCCGGCGGCCTGTCCGAGGCGATCACGCGCCAGTTGCAGCGCCAGCTGGGCATGCGGGACCTGAAAAGCCTGACCCCCGAGAAGCTCCAATCCGCCAGCCAGACGACGCTGGCCCAGGCCCTGCCGGCGCTGGCCACCAAGGGCATTCCCAACCATGTACAGAGCTTCATCCAGCAGCATGACGCCTCGGCGCGTGCCGCATCCGCCGCCACCGGCATCCCGGCCAGCTTCATGGTGGCCCAGGCCGCCCACGAGAGCGGCTGGGGCCGGCGCGAGATCACGGCGGCCGACGGCAGCAAGAGCTACAACGTGTTCGGCATCAAGGCCACGCCGGGTTGGACCGGCCGCACGGTGGACGTGCAGACCACCGAATTCATCAACGGCCAGGCCCACAAGGTGACAGCGAAGTTCCGCGCCTACGCCAGCTATGACGAGGCCTTCCGGGACTATGCCAAGCTGATCAGCAGCAACGAACGCTATGCCAAGGTGGTGGCGCAGGCTCAGGGCGGCAACGCCACCGGCTTTGCGCGCGGCCTGCAGCAGGCCGGCTACGCCACCGACCCCGCCTATGCCGACAAGCTGGCCAAGGCCATCCTGACCACCCAGCGCGTGCAGAGCACGCTGGCCTGAACACGACGAGGACGAGACCATGGCCGGCCTGCTTTCCCTCGGCGCCCGCGCGATGTTCGCCAACCAGGCGGCCTTGCAGACCATCGGGCAGAACATCGCCAACGCGAACACGCCGGGCTACTCGCGCCAGTCGGTCGTGCTGACGACCTCGCCGGGGCAGTACACCGGCGCCGGCTTCTTCGGCAAGGGGGTGGACGTCCAAACCGTCCAGCGCTCGCACAACGAATTCCTGACCAAGGAGGCGGCCAGCTCCAAGTCCACCGCAGTTGCCGACTCGACTCGGGCTGAACAGCTGTCACGGCTGGAAAAACTGTTCAAGCCCGGCACCGACGGCATCGGCAACGCGGCCGGGCAGTTTCTGAACGCCATGGTCGACGTGACCAGCCGCCCCAGCGACCCCTCGGCGCGCCAGGTGGCCCTGGGGCGTGCGAACGAACTCGCGGTGCGCTTCTCAAACGCCGGCCAGCAGCTCAGCGAACTGCAGGCCGGTGTCGTCAGCGATCTCAAGGCGAACGTGGACGTGATCAACCAGCTCGCCAAGCAGATCGCCAGCGTCAACGATCAGATTGCCAAGACCCGCGGCAGCGGCCACACGCCGAACGACCTGCTTGACCAGCGCGAGCAACTGATCTCCCAGCTTGGCGAACGTGTCGCGGTGACCACGCTGCCCGCCGATGACGACACGGTGGGCGTCTTCATTGGCGGCGGCCAGCGCCTGGTGCTGGGCAACAGTGCATCAACGCTGCAGACCAGCGGTGACAACTACGACCCGCAGCGCACGGTGGTGTCGATCACCGAAGGCAGCATCACGCGCCCGCTCGACGAGAGCGTGCTGACCGGCGGCAGTGTCGCCGCCCTGCTGCAGTTCCAAAACAAGGATCTGCAGGACGCCAAGAACCTGCTCGGCCAACTGGCTGCGGCGATCGGCACGCGCGTCAACACCCAGAACAGCCTCGGCCTGGACCTCTCCAACCCGCCGGGCAAGGGCGCCCCCATCTTCAATGTCGCGCCTCCGCGCGTGCTGCCCGCCAGCACCAACCAGCGCAACGCGTCCGGCAGCTTCGTCAATGGCGTGCAGGCCAGCATCGTCGATGCAAGCCAGCTGCAGGCCAGCAGCTACCGACTCACCTCGTCGGCGGCAGGCAGCTACCAGCTCACCCGTTTGTCGGACGGCCTGGTGCGCAATGTCAACTCGGGCGACATCGTCGACGGCTTCCAGCTCAGCTTTGCGCCCTCCGCACCGGCCGTCGGCGAGAGCTACCAGATCGAACCGGTCAGCGCGGCGGCTGTCAACATGCGCACCGTTCTGGCGGCGCCGACCGGCATCGCGGCGGCCTCGCCGGTGACCGCGTCGACTTCGGTGAACAACACCGGCACGCTCAGCATCGACAGCATCTACGCGGTCAATGCCAACATCGACACCACGATTGCCCCGGCCGCGCCCAAGGTGCCGATCACGCTCGCCTTCGGCAACACAGACCCGGCCGACGCCACAAAGCGGCTCTACACCCTGACCCTGGCCAACGGCACCGTGCTCAACGGCAGCTGGGCGGCCGGCCAGCCGATCGGCAACCAGCCGGCGGCCGGCATCGATCTCGGCTTCGAACTGCGCACCATCGGCGTGCCCCGCAACGGCGACACGCTCACCATCGATGTCACCAAATACGCCAGCACCAACAACGGCAATGCCAAGGCCTTTCTGAACATCCAGACCGACGGCTTCATCGGCCGCCGACTGCAGCCCGACGGCAGCATCACCCTGGGGGCCACCATCAGCGATGCCTATGCCAGCGCGATGAGCGACATCGGCTCGCGGGTGCAGAGCGCCAACTACCTGTCCGGCGTGTCGAAGTCCGTCGCCAGCGAAGCCGAGGCGAGTCGCTCGGGCGAGGCCGGCGTCAACCTCGACGAGGAGGCCTCGCGGCTGATCCAGTACCAGCAGGCCTACCAGGCCGCCGCAAAGGTGCTGCAGACCGCCCAGACGCTGTTCAACGAACTGATGAAGATCGCGGGTTAAGCCATGCGCCTGTCCACCGCCAACCTCTACGACGCGTCGATCGCCAACCTGCAGCGGCGTCAGCAGACGCTGCAGAGCCAGCAGCAGCAGCTCACCTCCGGCAAGCGCATCGCCCTGGCCAGCGACGATCCCACCGGCGCCGCCCGGGCGGAACGCGCCCAGGCCGCCATCGGCCGGGTTGAAGCCAACCAGCGCGCCCTGGAGGCCAGCCGCAACAGCATGACCCTCTCCGAGGCGGCGCTCGGCAATGCCAACGACCTGCTGCAGCAGGTCCGTGAAAGCATGGTCGCTGCCGGCAACGCCAGCTACTCCGACTCCGAGCGCCAGGGCCTGGCCAACAAGCTCAAGGGCATCCGCGATCAGTTGCTGTCCATCGCAAACCGCCCGGACGGTTCGGGCGGCTACCTGTTTTCGGGCCAGGGTTCGGCGAGTCCGCCGTTTGTCGACCAGGCCGGCGGCGTCAGCTACGTCGGCGTGCCGGGCAGCATCCAGACCGGCAGCATCGACAACTTCCAGCTCACCATCGATGGGCGCGCAGCCTGGGAGCTGGCCCGCAGCGGCAACGGCAGCTTCGAGACCGCACCGCGCAAGTTCGGCACCGACCCCGTCACCGGCAAGCCGGTGGTCCAGCTGGTCGATGCCGCGACCGGCAATCCGCTGGTGAACGCCGTCACCGGCAAGCCCGCCTCCGGCTGGATCGACCCGGGCCGCGTCGTCGACCCCTCGCTGCTGACCGGGCACAACTACCGCATCGACATCGCCGGCAACGCGCCGACCCAGACCTACACGATGACCGACCAGACCCTCGGCAGCGTGGTGTCCAGCGGCAGCTTCACCCCGGGCCAGGCGATCACGGTCGACGGGATGTCGGTGACGATCTCGGGCGCCACGGTCGCTGGCGATGCCTATGCGATCACCAGCGCGAGCAACAACCTGAAACTGTTCGACGTGATCGACAAGGCCATCGTCGACCTCTCCACCGGCGTGCGCCCCCCGGCGCAAATCACCCAGGCCAACACCGCCACCTTGCGCGACATCGACGCCGTGCTGGGCAATCTGCAGACGGTGCGCAGCGCCACCGGCGAACGGCTCAACAACCTCGACGGCACCGAGGGTCGCCTGGCCGCCCTCAAGCAGTACAACACCCAGGAAAAGAGCGCGGCCGAGGACCTCGACATGGTGCAAGGCATCTCCGACTTCCAGAACCAGCAGACCGGCTACGAAGCCGCCCTCAAGACCTACGCCAGCGTTCAGCGCCTGTCGTTGTTCCAATACATCAACGTCTGATCGCGCCGGCGCGAGTGGCGGAGCGAGCGCAGCGCCGCCCTCCGAGAGCAAAGTCACGTTTGGACGCGTGCGCCGCGGTGTGCTCATGGCAGACTGAAGCCTTCGCTGCAGCCTCTGCCGCTACAACCCTGGTGCGCCGCCCATGTCCGATTCCACCCCCGCCGCACTCGACCATGCCCTTCTGCCCGGCGTCGCCCTGGGCTATGCACCGGTCATCGACCGCCAGCACGCCATCGCGGGCACGCGCCTCACGCTGATTCCGCTGCGCGCCGACGCGCCGGTCGACCATGCCGAGTTGCTGGGCGCGCTGGCGGCGGTCTGGCCCGGCGGCGGTGAGCTGCTCAACCCCCAGGGCGAAGCGCTGCTGACCGCATTGATCAGCCAGCCGCCGGCCCAGCCCACCCAGATCGAGGTGCCGGCCTTCATCGCCGCCGACCCGGCCCACGCCGCCGCGTTGGCCGCGCTCAAGGCCGCCGGTCACAGCGGTGTGCTCAAGGGCCAGCCCCAGTCGCCGCTGCCCGCCGAGGTCGCCGCGGTGTTCAAGCAGATCGTGCTGGAACCCGGCCAGGCCGCCGGTGCCAGTGTCGCCGCCATGCATGCGGGCGTGCGTGGCGCCGCGGCCGTCGAAACGAGCTTCAAGTCCGGCGCCACCGCCGTGATCGGCTGGCCCATGGACGGCCCCTACGAGGCCGCACCCGGCGCCACCAAGTCGGACATCCCCACCGATCAGCAGGTCATCGTCGAGCTGATGTCGCGCGTCGACCAGGGCGAGGACGTCGAGCGTCTGGAGCAGACCCTCAAACGCGACCCGAGCCTGGCCTTCAAGCTGCTGCGCTACCTGAACTCCGCCGCCTTTGGCCTGCCGGTGGAGGTGTCGAGCTTCCGCCACGCGATCATGCTGCTCGGCTACGCCCGCATGAAGCGCTGGCTCGCCCTGCTGCTGACGACGGCCAGCAAGGACCACAGCATGCGCCCCATCATGTACGGCGCGCTGCGTCGCGGCCTGCTGATGGAAGAGTTCGCCCAGGGCATGAGCGATCGCGAGCAGCGCGACGAGATGTTCATCTGCGGCCTGTTCTCGCTGTTGGACCACATGCTCAAACAGCCCTTCGAGAAGCTGCTGCAGAGCATTCCGGTGCCCGAGCGCGTGCGCCAGGCGCTGGTGGAGGGCAGCGGGCCCTACCAGCCCTACCTCGATCTGGTGCGCGCCGTCGAGGCCGAGTCGGTGTTCGACTACCGCGAGTGCGCCGAGGCGCTGATGCTGGGGGCTGGCGAGATCAATGCCTGCGTGCTGCGGGCCCTGCACAAGGCTGCCCAGCTCGAATGAGTTCGCATTCCGGCTGAGCCCCATGTTCGGCCAGCCCGCCTCCGCCACGCTGCTCGACCTGGTCAGCGACCCCGTGCTGACGCTGCGGGCCGACCTCTCCGCGCTGCGTGCCAACCCGGCCGCGCGCGCGTGGCTGGGGCCCGACAGTGCCGAAGGCTGGCGGCTGCTGCGCCAGGCGGCCGGCCTGCGGCTGGAAACCTGGCTGCGCGACGCGACCAAGGCCATCGATGCCGGCCGTGCGCCGCCCCCGGCGCCGCCGCTCAAGCTGCCGGACGGGCAGCGCGCCACCCTGCATCTGGTGCGGGAGCGTCCCCACTGGCTGCTGCACGCCCACCTCAGCACCGCCGACCTGGCAGAGCCTGAGCTGGACGACTGGCTGGCCCTGTCACCCGCGCCACTGCTGCTGGCGGACGCCGGCAGCGGCGCGCTGCTGCGCCACAACGCGGCGTTCGAAGCGCTGTGCGGCGGCACGCCCCGCCGGCTGGACGATCTGCCGGACCTGTTGCAGGCCCTGCTCGGCTGGAGCCGGGGCGCACCGCTGCCGGCACTGGCCGACCCGCGGCCGCAGGACGCCCCGCTGCTCACCGAGGCCGAGTTCGTCGACCCCGCGGGCCGGCAGCGCTGGCTGCAGGCGCGGCTGCGCCTGTGCCGCCGCGGCGGCCGCACGCTGCTGATGGCCGTGCTGGAAGACCAGAGCCCGGCGCATGAACGCGACCTGGCCCACCAGCAGCTCGACGCGGTGATGGACACCGCCGCGGTCGGCCTGGCAACCTTCCAGCCCGAGGCTGGCTGGGTCAAGGCCCACCGCAAGGGCTCGCCGTTCAAGGCCGGCGCCAAGCAGTCGGTGGGCTCGCTGCAAGGCATCCACCGCGACATCGTCGAGCCCGCCTCGTTGCCCGAGTTCGAACGCCTGCAGCGCGCGCTGAAGAAGGGCGACGCCGTCGAGGTGCGCTATGCGGTGCGCCACCCGGAACTGGGCCGGCGCTGGCTGCTGACCCGCGTGGCCCCGGGCCTGCTGGCCGGCGGCCGGCGCAGCACCTCGGTCGTGACGCTGGACGTGACCGCCCAGGCCCAGGCCGAGAACGCACTGCTGCTGCGCGCCGAGAGCGAGCGGGCGGTGCTCGACTCGGTGCTGGTGGGCATCGTCAGCGTCGGCCCGAGCGGCATCGAGTGGATGAACCGCTCGGCGCGGCGCATGTTCGGCTGCGAGCTGGACGACGTTCGGGGCCAGCCGATGGGCGTGCTCGCGCCCGGCGACAACGCCCACGCCTTCCATGCCGAGCCCGGCAGCGATGTCTTCGAATGCCGGCTGCGCGGCAGCGACGGACGCGAGTTCTGGGTCATCGGCAATGCGGTGCAGACCGTGCGCGAGGACGGTGCCACCCAGCTGACCTACGCCCTGCTCGACATCGACCGCCGCCGCCAGGCCGAGGCCCAGAGCCGGCTGGCCCAGGCCTCGCTCGCCCGCATCATCGAAGGCGCGCCGCTGGCGATCACGCTGCACGAGGCCCAGAGCCTGCGCATCGTCAAGCTCAACCAGGCCGCGGCCGCGCTGGCGGGCCGGCCCGAGGCCACGATGCTGGGCGGCACGCCCGACCAGCTGTTCGGTGCCGAGCTGGGTGGCCGGGTCGCGGCCGACATGCGCGAAGCGCTGGAATCGCAGGCCGTCGTGCAGCGTGAGTACCGGGTTTCATCCGGCCCCGCGATGCGCGTTTGGGATGCGCGGCTGCTGCACCTGGCCGGCGTCGGTGACGAGGATGCGCCCGAGCTGCTGCTGATGGTGGCCAGCGACGTCACCGAGCAGCGCGCCGCCGAGCAGGCGCGGCTGCAGGCCGCCATTTCGCAGCGCGAGTTGCTGGTGCGCGAGGTGCACCACCGCATCAAGAACAACCTGCAGGGCGTGGCCGGCCTGCTGCAGCAGATCGCGGTGCGCCGGCCCGAGGTCGCGCCGGTGCTGAAGGAGGCGGTCGGCCAGGTGCAAGCCATCGCCCAGGTCTATGGCCTGCAGGTCGGCGCGTCGGGGCCGCTGATGCTCAAGCGCGTGTTCGACGCCATCGTCGGCTCGGTGCAGCGCCAGCAGGGCCGCGTCATCACGACGGCCGCCGAGGGGGGCGCGCTGCTGGATGACTGGTGCCTGCCAGAGGCCGAGGCCATCCCGATCGCTTTGAGCCTGAACGAGCTGCTCGGCAATGCCCTCCATCACGGCCATGGCGCTCAGGTACGCTGCCAGTTGATCTGCGACACGGCGGGCGTCGCGGTCGAGATCGTCAACCCGGGCCGGCTGCCCGAGGGGTTTCTGCTGCAGAACATCCGCAGCGGTGTGTCGGGCCTGGGCCTGGTGCGGGCGCTGCTGCCGCGCCGCAGTGCCATCCTCAGCCTGGAGCAGCAGGGCGGCGAGGTGGTGTGCCGCCTCGAATTGATCCCGCCCAGCGTGGTTCACAATCCGGCGACAAGGCCTAGTTCGGGATAAAGGGGCGCGGTGAGCAAGGGCAAGATACTGGTCGTTGACGACGACCGCCTGGTGTTGGCAACGCTGAGCTACGGCCTCACCCAGGCCGGCTTCGAGGTCATCGATGCCGACAACGGCGACGATGCCATCCTGCTCGCGCGCGAGCACCGCCCGCAGCTGGCCCTGCTGGACATCCGCATGGAGGGGCTGACCGGCTTCGACGTGGCCGCCTATCTGCGCGAATACCTGCAGACGCCCTTCATGTTCCTGTCCGCCTTCGCCGACGTAGCCACCGTGGCCAAGGTCAAGGAACTCGGCGCCGTCGCCTACCTGGTCAAGCCGCTGGACATTTCGCAGATCGTGCCGGCCGTGGAGGCCGCATTTGCGCGCTCGACGGCCTCGACATCTGCGGCGCCTGCCGCGACCGCCTCGGCCACCCCGGCTGCGCAAGCGCCGGCTCCGCTGGACCCGACCGCCCTCGCCGTGGGCGTGCTGATGCACCGCTATTCACTGTCGCGTGACGAGGCGCTTGCCCGGCTGGAGGGCGTCGCGGCCAGCGAAGGCCACAGCCTGCCGGCGCAGGCGCTGCGCATCGTGGAAGCGCTGGAGCTGCTGGCGCGGTCCGGGCCGCGCTGAGCGGCCAAGACCTTCAGGCCAGCGTGAAATAGAAGCGGGCGCCCTCACCCACCGCCGACTCCGCCCAGACATCACCGCCATGGCGGCGGATGATGCGGCGCACCAGGGCCAGGCCGACACCGGTACCCTGGAATTCGCTGGCGCTGTGCAGGCGCTGGAACACGCCGAACAGCCGCTCGGCGAAGCGCATGTCGAATCCCGCGCCGTTGTCCGACACGACAAAGGCGCGCCGCCCGTCCTGCTGGGCGCTGCCAAAGCGGATCACGGCGCGCTCGACCTTGGCGCTGTACTTCCAGGCATTTCCCAGCAGGTTCTCCAGCACCATGCGCAGCAAGGTCGGGTCGCCTTGCGCGACCAGGTTGGGCTCGATCTCCAGCTCCAGCTCGCGCTGCGGCGCCGCACGCTTGAGCTCTTCCATCACATAGCCGGCGAGCTGGGAGAGGTTCACCGGCTGACGCGCAAGCGGCCGGGTGGACAGCTGGCTCAGCGACAGCAGCGCGTCGATCATGCTGTTCATGCGCGAGGCGGCGCTCATGACGCGGTCCAGATGGTCGTTGCCGACCCGGTCCAGCCGCGCGCCGTAGTCCTCCTTGAGGATGCGCGCAAAGCCCTCGACCACCCGCAGCGGCGCTCGCAGATCATGCGACACCGTGTAGCTGAAGGACTCGTGCTCGGCCACCAGATCCGCCGGCGCAGCGGCAGGCGCGGCCTCGGCCGCATCCGGCCGGGCGGTGCCCAGATAGCCAGAGAAATGGCCCTGTGCATCGGTGCAGGGCAAGCCCTGCAGGCGCCAGCGTGCATCACCCGAGGCGGCGCCAAGCAGCATTTCGGCCACCGGGTGGCGAGCATCCAGGCAGCGGCGCAGTTCGGCGGCGGCGACGGAGGCTTCGAAACGCTCCCACAACTTCTGCGCGCCGGGCGCCGCACCCACCCAGCTCGATGCCGGCGCACCCTGCGGCGCCTGCCAGCGCACCAGCCGGTGCTCGGCGTCGGTGGCCCATTGCCAATCGCGTTGCAGCTGAGACTGCACCAGCAGCTGCTGGCGGACCTCTCGCAAGGGCTCGGACAAGCGTTGGCGCGTCATCCGCACGCCTGCGTGCCAGCCCAGTGCCGCAGCAACCAGCAGCAGCACGCCGGTGAAAAAGGCGGTCAACACCAGGGCCCCATGCACCAGACCCACCTCGCCGCCCCAGACCCGGATCAGCGCCAGCACCACCAGGGTGCCCAGCACCAGCATCAGCAACACGGCGGCCGCCAGGCCCAGCACCAGCAGCCGCATCGGCAGGCGCCGCTCCAGGCGGCGCGGCGTGATCGCGCTGTCGTCGCTGAGGCTGTTCATGCGAAGCATTGTAGGCAGCGCCCATCGAGTGCCGGGGCCAGGCGAGCGCAGGCAGCGAGGGCCCGAATCTGTGCATTTCGTCGCGTCGCCCTCCCCACCCGCCCGAGATACATTTGCGGGGTGCTCGTGCACGCCCTGCTCATGACCGCCCCCCCGTCAAACCATCTGCTCGACCCCGAGGCGATCCTTCGCCTGCGTGAGCTCGACCCGACCGGGGAAAACAAGCTGTTGGCACGCGTCGTCAACGCCTTCTCGAATTCGGTGGACCGCCTGCTGCCCGAGCTCGCACTGGCCCGCGCCGCGGCGGTGCCCGACCTCACCGTGATCCGCAACGTCACCCACACGCTGAAGTCCTCGTCGGCCAGCCTGGGCGCGCTGGCGCTTTCGGCGCGCTGCACGCACATCGAGGCGATGGCGCGCGACGGCCGCCTGGAGGGCCTGCCGGAGCAGCTCGACGCTATGCTCCATGACATCCAACAGGTCCGCGTGGCATTGGCCGCGCTGCTTTGACATCCCGCCCCATGCCGCCACCTGGTCAAGCCCTTGACGACCTGAAGCATCCGCCACGCGTCCTGCTGGTGGACGACGACGAGGTCAACCTGCTGCTGACCGCCGCCGCGCTGCGCGAGCGGGGCTTCGACGTCACCGAGACCAACAACGGCAGCCAGGCTCTCGATGAGCTGTCCAGCCACGCGCCCGACGTGGTGGTGCTCGACGCGCTGATGCCCGGCCTTGACGGCTTCGAGACCTGTTCTCTGCTGCGTGCGACGCCGGGCTTCGAATCCTTGCCGGTGCTGATGCTGACCGGGCTGGACGACGAGGCCTCGATCAACCGGGCCTACCAGGCCGGGGCCACCGACTTCTTCGTCAAGTCATCGCAGTGGAGCCTGCTCGAAGGCCGGCTGCGCTATCTGTTGCGCAGCTCGCGCACGCGGCAGGAGCTGGAGCGCAGCAAGGCCAAGCTGGCCCGTGCCCAGGATCTGGCGCGCATGGGCAGCTTCGAATGGCGGCGCGGCGTCGCCCACGGCTTCCAGATCTCGGCCGAGGGCCTGCGCGTGTTTGGCCGTGGCCCGCAGGACAGGCTGGATTTCGTCGGCGTGATGCGCATGGTGCCGGTGGACGACCGCCACGTCTTCCTGCGCGTGCTGCGCGATGTCATCGCCCGCAATTCGGTCCTGATCACCGACCTGCCGCTGACCCTGCCCGATGGGCGCCAGCGCGTCGTGCACATCGAGGCCGAGCCCGAGTTCAACGAACAGGGCGCGGTCAACGGCTACACCGGCATCCTGCAGGACGTGACCGACCGCCGCCAGGCCGAGGACCGCATCCGCCAGCTGGCCCACTTCGATGCCTTGACCGGCCTGCCGAACCGCCGCCAGTTGATCTGGCGCGTCGAGCGGGCCATCGAGAGCGCGCGGCGCGGCGGCCACGAGGTTGGTCTGCTGTTGATCGACCTCGATCGCTTCAAGGTCATCAACGACACCCTCGGCCACGCGGCCGGCGACGAGCTGCTGGTCGAAGTCGGCTGCCGGCTGCGCAGCTGTGTCCGCCACTCCGACCAGATCATGGAAGGCATGCTGGAGGGAGGCATGTCCAACCGGTCCCACCGTGGCCTGGAGGCGGTGGGCCGCCTCGGCGGTGACGAGTTCGTCGCACTGCTGCCCGAGGTGACCGATGAGCGCGACGCCGAGCGCGTCGCCCAGCGCGTGCTCGACGCGCTGCGCGAGCCCATCTTCGTCGGCGGCCAGGAGTGCTTTGTGACCGCCAGCGTTGGCATCGCGCTCTACCCGCGCGATGGCCAGACCATGGCCGACCTGCTGCGCAATTCCGACGTGGCGATGTACGCGGTCAAGAGCCAGGGCCGCAACGCCTCGGCGGTCTACTCACCCCAGCTCGCCGGCCATGGCAAGCAAAAGTTGGAGCTCGAAAGCGCGCTGCACAAGGCGCTGGAGCGCAACGAGATCGTGCTGCACTACCAGCCCAAGATCGATGTGCGCGGCGCCCGCATGGTGGGTGCCGAGGCGCTGATGCGCTGGCAGCGCGGCAACACGCTGGTGCCGCCGGCCGACTTCATCCCGCTGGCCGAAGAAACCGGCCTGATCGTGCCGCTGTCCGAATGGGCGCTGAAGGAGGCCGCACGGCAGGCCAAGCTGTGGTCGCTGCAATTCGGCTTCAGTGATTCCATCGCGGTGAACCTGCCCAGCCGGCTGTTCGAGCGCACCGACCTGGTCGAGCACATCCACCAATGCGTCAGCGCCTACGGCGTGCCGCACCGCTCGATCCAGCTCGAGATCACCGAGAACAACCTGATGAAGGACCTGCAGAACGTGATCCCGTCGCTGCACCGTCTGAACGAGGTGGGCGTCGAGATCTCGATCGACGACTTCGGCACCGGCTATTCGTCGCTGGCCTACCTGACCACGCTGCCGATCTCCGAGGTCAAGGTCGATCGCACCTTTGTGCGCGACCTCGGCATCACGCCGCAGAGCTCGGCCGTGGTCACCGCGATCATCGCGCTGGCGCGGGCCCTGGGCCTGCGCGTCATTGCCGAGGGCGTCGAGACCCTGCGCCAGATGGAGGTGCTGCACCGCCTGGGTTGCTCGCTGATGCAGGGCTTCCTGTTCAGCAGGCCGCTGCCGGCCGACGAGCTGGAGCGCTGGATCGCCCAGACGGTGCTGCCGCGCAAGGCCCCCTGGATCACGCAGGCGGACGCCAGCGTCGACCTGGCACGCGGGCAACGCTGACCATGCGCGCCAGCCTGCCCCCGGCACAACTCGCCAAAGCGGCGTTGCAACGCCTGGCGCAGGCCCGGTTGGAGCCGACGCCGGAGAACTACAGCCGGGCCTATGCGATCGAAGCCGGCACCGACAGCGCGGCCGCTGCCAACGGCGCCGTGCCGGAGCGGGCCCAGCAGCTGATGTCCAAGCTGATCAGCCTGGCCCTGCCCTCGGGCACGCAGCGCCAGGAGCTGCAGACCGCATTGCGCGAGCAGCGCTACGACGAGCTGCTCCGTGATGTCGAGAAGCTGCTCGATGCCGCCGGGCCGGGCGCGCAGGCCGAGGCGCTGGCCCAGGCGATCGAACGCCTGGTGCGCGGCCTGGAGCGCGGCGGCCGGCACTGGACGCTGGCGCGCAAGAAGGAAGGCATCGCCCGTGTGCTGGAGCTGACCCGCACCGACAGCCACAAGCTCGTCAAGCGCCTGGGGCAGCTGATCCAGAGCTGGGACAAGGACGTCGAGGGCAGCGAGGTCGAAACCGGCGAGGACGGCGGCACCCCCAGCCAGTTCTTCGCCGACAGCGGTTTCGCCAATTCCGGGTTTGCCGATTCCGGCTTTGCCGAGACCAGCCGCACCGGTCAGCGCGACCCGGCGGCCCAAGCGGCACCGCCGACGCAGTGGCCCGAGATCGGTGCCGAGCTCAATATCACGGTGCGCCACGCGCTGCGTTCGCCCGAGGCCGAGGCAACGCCGGCCGATGCATTGATCGCCGAGCTTGAAGCGGCCCAGGCCGAACTCAAGAGCCAGGGCACCAGCCCCGAGCGGGCCGCGCGGATGGCGGCCCTGTGCCTGCGCGCCCGCCACCTGCTCGACCACCGCCGCCACCTGTTCGACGAACTCGGCGGCCTGTGCCGCGAGCTGAGCTCCAGCCTCGTTGACCTGGCCGAGGACGACTCCTGGGCCCAGGGCCAGGCCGAGGCGATGAACCAGACCCTGGCTCAAGGCCTGTCCGGTCGCGGCGTCCGAACCGTCTCCGAACTGCTGGCCGGCACCCGCGAGCGCCAGCGCGCCTTGCGCGAGGAGCGCTCCAAGGCCCGTGATGCGCTCAAGGGCCTGATCCAGCGCATGCTGGCCGAGCTCGGCGAACTGGGCCAGCACACCGACCGCTTCCAGAACAACGTCGGCCGCTATGCCGACGCCATCGAGCAGGCCGATTCGCTCGAAAGCCTGGCCGGCACGGTGCGCGAGATGGTGGAGGAAAGCCGCAGCGTGCAGAGCCTGGTGGCCCAGACCCAGGCACGCCTGACGCTGGAGCACGACCGCGCCGCCACGCTGGCCCAGCGGGTGGACGAGCTCGAAGGCGAGCTGCGGCGGCTGTCCAGCGAAGTCCATACCGACCAGCTGACGCAGATCGCCAACCGCCGCGGCCTGATCCAGGCCTTCGGCATCGAACAGGCCAAGGCCGAGCGCGAGACCACCCGGATCGCGCTGGCCCTGCTGGACATCGACAATTTCAAGAAGCTCAACGACAGCCTGGGCCACCACGCCGGCGACATCGCCCTCAAGTCGCTGGCCGAACGCGCCCAGGCCTCGCTGCGGCCGGGTGACCTGGTGGCGCGCTACGGCGGCGAGGAGTTCGTGCTGATGCTGCCCAACACGCCGCTCGACGAAGCCCAGCAGGTGCTGGTGAGGCTGCAGCGTTCGCTGTCGGCGGCGCTGTTCAACCACGAGGGCAAGGATGTCTTCGTGACCTTCTCGGCCGGTGTCACCCTTTACCGGCCGGGCGAGACGCTGGAAACGGCCCTGGATCGTGCCGATGTGGCCTTGTACGAGGCCAAACACACAGGCAAAAACCGCGCCTGCATTGCCGAATGATTGATGGCGGGCTAGGCTCAGCTCTGAGCTGGTCCGCACATGAATCACTCCACCCGCCCACTTCACCTCAAATACTGCGCTAGCGCTTTTGCGCTGGTGCTGGGCCTGCTCGCTGCCGGTCGGGCCCATGCCCAGCCGGCCACGACGGTTGTGCCGCTATGCGTCACGGAATTCCCGCCCTACGTCAGCGCCGATCTGCCGGATGGCGGCAGCCTGACCGCGATGGCGCGCCGCGCCTTTGCGGCCGCCGGCCTGAAGGTGCAGGTGTTGCGCACGCCCTGGGTGCGCGCCTATGCGCTGGCCAAAAGCGGTGAATGCCTGCTGCTCTCGCTGTGGCGCAACGAGGAGCGCGACGCGCTGTTCAGCTACTCGCTGCCGGTGGCCCGCATGCAGTTGGGCCTGTTCGTGCGTGCCGATGCCAAGGACGCGCCGCTGCCTGCCGACGCCAGGATCGCCTTCCAGCGCGGCTCCTACCTGCCGCCGGCCTTGACCGAGGGCCGCTACCGGCTCAATGAAATCATCGACCCGCGTCCGGGCGCCGAGATGCTGCAGATCGGCCGGGTCGACGCGGTGTTCTCCGAGCGTGCGAGCTTCGAGTACCAGCTGGCGCAGCGGCCCGAACTGGCCGCCGCCGTCCGCTGGCAGGCGCCCGCGCTCGAGATCAAGACCACCCACATGGCGATCCTCAAGACCCATCCCCAGGCCAGCACCTGGCTGGAGCTGCTGAACCGCGAGATCCAGCAGTCGGTGAGGCTCTGAAGCTCAGAAGTTGAAGGCCAGCCGCAGGCCGCCCCAATGCCGGCCAGCCACGGTGATGGGCGCGGCGACTTCCTTGAGCACGACGAAGCGGCCGCCGCCCATGTCGCGGCGGTAGGTCTGCAGCAGGAAAGGCCGCTGGTTGCGCGCCGACGCCAGACCGGTGCGGTCGTTGAAGATGCGGCGGTAGCGGCTGTTGGCCGTGTTCCAGACCGTCTCGCCGGGCCGCTGCGGCTGACAGTACCGGCGGTTGTGCGTCGCGATATAGCCGTTGCGGTCGGCCGCGATGCAGAACACCACCTTGTCGCTGAAGCCCAACACCCTTTCCTGCACCGCGGGCAGCAAGCGGTCGGTCAGCGGGCAGAACCTTGTGGTGTGCTGCGGCGGCGCGCTGCCTTCGATGGGGCGGTAGTGCTCGTCGAACAGGTCGGCCTGGCTGATCTGGCCATCGCGCAGCGCCCCCTCCAGCAGCGCGGCGATCTCGGCGGCCGCCTGCTGGGCCATCCGGATGAAGGCCATGTCGTCGACCTCCACACCGCTTTCGGCAATCTCTTCAACCAGCTCCTCGGCCATGCGCAGAAAGCGGTCGCTGCCATCGAAGGCCACCTGGAGGCCGCGCGTGGCCTCCAGCACTTCGCGTTCGAGTTCATGGGCGCGCTCGTTGAGCAGACGCATCTGCTCGCCGCTCTGGGCGGCCGAGGTCGCAATGTGCTGCACATCCTGTTCGACCTCATGAAAGGCGGCATGGATCTGACTCGGCCGCTGCGGGTTGTCGGCCAATTCGGCACTGAATCGGTCGATGCGTTCCTGCAGGCTGGCAATCGCGCTGACGATGGCCTTGGATGAGCCCTCGACCTGGCCGGCCAGCGCCTTCACGGCCTCGGCAACGACCGCGAAGCCGCGGCCGGCCTCACCGGCATGTTTCGCCTCGACCGCGGCATTGAAGGCTACCAGCCGGGTCTGCAGCGAAATCTTGGTGATCTCGGCGGCAGCGTCCGACACCTGGGCCAACGTGGTGGCCATGCCGACCACTTCGGCACCGGCCACGCCCAGTGCACCGCGCGCACGCTGTACCGCCGCCGCACTCTGGGCGGTGGCAGCCGAGATCGCGGACTGGGCCTGACCGATCTGGTGCAACTGCTGCGCCAGGGCCTGCATGGCCTGGCCCTGCAGTTCGACAACGCGCTGCGTGTCGTCCAGCGCACCGCGAACCTCGGCCGCGTCCTTGCCGACCGTCGAGATCGCACGCGCCAGCCGCTTGACGAGTTGCAGCGAAGCAGCCGCTTCGCGCCCATCGGGCTCACCGCGATGAACGACCGTGGACGAACCGCCACGCCTGGCCCAACTGAACATGCACTTGTCCCCGCTGCTTGTCCGGGGTCGGGCTGCAGCCGCCCCGTCGTTTACCAGTCGCGCAGCTTAACGCGCAGCCTCGCGATCGACTGCGTGTGCAACTGGCACACCCTCGACTCGGTCACGTTGAGCACGGCCGCGATCTCCTTGAGATTCATGTCGTGCTCGTAATACATGCTCATCACGAACTGCTCGCGCTCCGGCAGGTTCTTGATCGCAGCCACCAGCGCCTCGCGCATCCGGTGGTCCTGGAGCAGGCTCACCGGGTTCGCGGCGTCGTCTGCCACATGCCGGTCCAGGAAGTTTTCGTCCCCATCGTCGCCCGTCATGTCTTCCAGATAGACCAGTTGGGTGCCTCGCACCTTGCCCAGCAGTTCCTGGTACTCGGCCAGCGGCAGGCCCATCTCGGCGGCGATCTCGGCCTCGCTGGGCGCGCGGCCCAGGCGCTGCTCGACCTTGTGCACCGCGACCTCGATCTCGCGCTGCTGGCGACGCGTGCCGCGGCTCATCCAGTCGCCGCCGCGCAGCTCGTCGAGCATCGCGCCGCGGATGCGCTGGGTGGCGAAGGTCTCGAACTGCACGCCCTGCTCGGCGTCGAAGCGAGACAGCGCATCGGTCAGGCCGATCAGGCCGACCTGGATCAGGTCATCCACCTCCACATTGGCCGGCAGCTTGGCGATCATCTGGTGCGCCAGGCGTCGGACCAGCGGGCTGTACTGCTTGATCAGCGTGCTGTTGTCGAGTCGTCCTTTGGGCGTGTACATATCAGCTCCGCACGGCCGTCCTGAGGGGCTGGTGCGCCCCCGCGGGGGGCTGAGCGCGCACAGACTGCATCCGCTGGACGCCGTCGGGCTGGCGACGGACCGCACCACCGGCGCGGTGCGGCCAGCAAGGCGTCGAACGGAGTGAGCGTGGGGGCATCATGGTCGGCTCCGGCGAGGGATCAGTGCGCTGCCACACGCGCTGGAGATACCCCGCGCGCCGGGCGCAGCGGAATCGCATCGATGGCGGCGTCGACGGCCGCGCCGGGAGGCGTCGCCAGCAGCAGCTCCCGCGCCAGATGCCGCAGCTCCGGGCTGAGCGGCGCCTGCTGTGAGCCCTTGGGATCCAGGCAGGCCCAGTCGCGCAGCACCGCGCCGAGGAAGCCGTCGGCGCAGGAATGGAGCTGTTGCGCGATGCGGGAGGCCACACGCAACTGAGGGTGGCAGGCCATCAGCAGACTGTAGACCATCAGCCCGGCCCTTTGCGTGAGCCATTTCATACCCGCGTAGGCCTCGGTGACGCTGTGCGGGTCGGTGTCGGCCAGCAGCAGCGGGCGCACCTCGCGCAACGCCACCACGCGGGCCAGCTCGGCCGCCGGGGCATGCAACAGGATGACATCGGCCTCGGGCGCCGCCTCGGCCACCGCTTCGAGGAAGGCCGCGGCCGAACCGTTGGCGTTGATGTGGCGCAGCGGCAGCCCGCGCGCCGCCAGATAGGACAGCGTGGGCGACAGGCGCTCGATGCAGTCGGACAAGCCCACCGGCGCCAGCTCCGACGGCGGCGGCGAATGCTCGCCGGCATCGACCACCAGGGTGTGCAGGCTCAGCTCGGCGAACGCGGCACACAGGCCCTCCAGCAACACGCCGGACCCCATCACCTGAGGGTTGCTGACCACCGGCACAAAACGGGTCCGGGATGCGGCGAACAGCCGCCGCAGGCCATGGGCTTGATCTTGCGGCATGGTGCTCATCAGTGGGTGACCCTCAGGCCCTCGGCCAGCGGCGCGCCGGCGAAGATCAGGTTGACCTCGGTGTTGTCCATGCGCCAGGCGCCCGAGGCGGCGCCCTTGAGCGCGCGCTGCACCAGCGCCGCGCTGTGCAGGCGGTGCCAGTCCTCCGGCACACGCTGGCCGTTGGCCACGCCCAGCACCTTGAGCTTGTGGCGGATCAGCGTGTCCAGCGCGGGCGCGAGCTTGACGGCCTCGTCGATCTTGCTGAGCACGACGCCTTCGCAGGCCGCGGCCTTCCAGGCGTTGACCACGTCCTCGATGGTCTCGCCCTGCTGCGCCGCGTTGATGACCAGCAGCTTCTTGATGCTGGGATGGGCCAGCATCTCCAGCAGTTCCTGGGTGCGGCTGTCGCGCTGGGCCATGCCGGCGGTGTCGATCAGCACCAGCTTTTTGCTGGACAGCAGCTCCAGCAGGTCGTCCAGCGACGCGCGATCGTGCGCGGTGTGCACCGGCACGCCGAGGATGCGGCCGTAGGCGCGCAACTGCTCGTGGGCACCGACGCGGTAGGCGTCCAGCGTGATCAGGCCGAGTTGGCCGGCACCGTATTTGGCGGCGAAATGAGCCGCCAGCTTGGCGGTCGTCGTCGTCTTGCCGACGCCGGTCGAGCCGATCAGCGCGAACACGCCGCCGCGGTCCTCGAGGGCCGGCGCCGCCTCGTCGGTCTGCAGGTTGCGCGACAGCACATGCGCAGCCCAGGCTGTCTCGTCGGCCGGCTCATGCGGCGCGCCGGCCCGAAAGTCCGACGGGCAGCTCTCGGCCAGCTTGCGCACCAGGGCCGGCGAAAAGCCCAACTCCAGCAGCTTCTGCGTCAGCCGCGCCTGCACCGGCTGGCGCTGCAGCTTTTCCATGAAGGCCAGCGACGAGAAGCGCTCTTCGATAAGGCCGCGCATCTGCCGCAGTTCGGCCGCCATGTCCATCTGGCTGCGCTGGGTCGCGCTCGGCTGGCCGGGCAGCGGCCGCGGTTCGGTGCTGCCGAGCTCGGCCAGCTGGGGCACGGGTCGCTGCGGCATCGGCACGGCCGCGGGCAGCCGGATCTCGTCGCGCAGCACCGGCGGCGTGGGGCGGGCCTGCGGCTTGGCCGGCGGGGGGGCAGCGCGCCGCGGTGCCAGCGCGGCCATGGCCTCGGCAGCGCGGCGCTCGCGCTGCTGGCGGGCCGCGTCCGACGACAAGCCGGCCGGCGGCGCGGGCTGGGCTCGTGGGGCCGGCGGCGCCACCGGATCGGCCTGGCCGGCGAGTTCGGCCTGCCGGCGGCGCAGCACGCGCTCGCGCACATAGTCCTGGAAGCTCAGCGTGCTCATCGTCAGCTGCTGGACATCACCCTGTACATCGGCACCGAAGCTGGGCTCCAGGCGGGCACGCTCGACGAAGGGCGCCCGACCGGTCGGGCCGGCCACCTGTGGCGGCGCCACCGTGCGCGGCGCTGTCGCGGCGATCTGCTCGATCTGACCCATGCCCTCGGGCGCCATCGCCAGCACCTCGACGCCACCGGGCATCGACTTGTTGGACAGCACTACCGCCTCCGCACCGAAGGCCTGCTTGACCAGGGCGAGGGCTTCGCGCGACGTGGGCGCGTTGAATTTGCGGACGTTCATGAAGCCTCCTGCCGTGCCGCCTCAAGGGCGGCAAAAACCGACTGCGGGCGCGGCGCGCCCTTGTGAGCGTCGCGGCGCATCAGGCCGCGCCTCCGATGATGGAGCCGATGCGAATCGTGTGGGTTTCGGGAATCTCGCTGTGGCCCAGCACCTTCAGCCTCGGTGCGGCGCGCTTGAGCAGCCGGGCCATCGGGGCGCGGATCAGGTCGGGCACCAGCAGCGTGGCCGGCACGCCGCGGTCCTCCTGCTTCTGCGCGGTCTCGGCGGCGCTCTTGGCCAGGGTGTCGGCCACGCCGGGGTCCAGCGCGGCGCCATGCGGCGAGTTCAGGGCCTGGGTGACCAGGCGTTCGAGCTCGGGCTCCAACGCAATGACGTCCAACTCCTTGGTGGAGCCGTAGATCTGCTGCACGATGGCCGGGGCGATATGGGTACGGATGCGGCGGGCCAGCTCGGCCGGGTCCGTCACGGTGGCGGCGTTCTCGGCGATGGACTCGACGATGGAGCGCATGTCGCGGATGTGTACGCCCTCCTCCAGCAGCAGCTGGAGTACGCGTTGCAGGGTGGCGATGCTGACCATCTTCGGGATCACGTCTTCGATCAATTGCGGCGCCTGTTTGGTGAGGTGGTCCACGAGCGACTGCGCCTCCACACGGCCCAGGAGCTTGGCCGCATGCACCTGCATCAAGTGTGAAAGGTGGGTGGCCACGACGGTCGAGCAATCAACGACGGTAAAGCCGCTCATTTGGGCCATCTCTTTCTGCCGCTCCTCGATCCAGAAGGCCGGCAGTCCGAACGCGGGGTCAGTGGTGGGCGTGCCGATCAGCTTTTGCGTCGCGTGCCCGGGGTTGATGGCCAGCCACATGCCCGGGAAGGCCTCGGCCTCGCCCACCACCGCGCCGCGCAGCGAGATGCGGTACTGGCTGGGTCTCAGCTCGAGGTTGTCGCGGATGTGCACCGGCGGCGGCAGGAAACCGACCTCCTGCGCGAACTTGCGGCGCACGCCCTTGATGCGGCTGAGCAGATCGCCCTCGCGGGTCTTGTCGACCAGCGTGATCAAGCGATAGCCAACCTCCAGGCCCAGCGTGTCGACGGGAACCAGGTCCTCCCAGCTGGCCTCGCCGGCACCTTCGGCGGGCGGCATGACCGGCTTGACCGCCTTGGCCGCCTCGACCGCCTGCTCCTTGCTGCGCAGCCACCAGGCGAGGTAGGCCAGGCCCGACGCGATCAGCAGGAAGACGATGTGGGGCATGCCCGGAATCAGGCCCAGTGCACCGATGACGCCGGCCGTGATCGCAATGCTCTTGGCCGAGCCGAACACCTGTTTGCCGATCTGGCTGCCGATGTCCTTGTCGGTGCCGACGCGCGACACGACCATGGCCGCCGCCACCGAGATCAGCAGCGCCGGCACCTGAGCCACCAGCGCATCGCCGACGGCCAGCAGGATGTAGCTGTCCGCCGCCTGGCCGGCAGACAAGCCATGCTGAGCCACGCCGATGATGAAGCCGCCGACGATGTTGATGGCCAGGATCAACATGCCGGCCAGGGCGTCACCGCGCACAAACTTGCTCGCGCCGTCCATCGAGCCGAAGAAATCGGCCTCGTCGGAGAGTTCGGCCCGGCGGCGCTTGGCCTCGGCCTCGTTGATCAGGCCGGCGTTCAGGTCGGCGTCCACGGCCATCTGCTTGCCGGGCATCGCATCCAGGGTGAAGCGCGCGCCAACCTCGGCGATGCGCTCGGCACCCTTGGTCACGACGATGAAGTTGATGACGACGAGGATCGCGAACACGATCAGGCCAACCGCGAAATTGCCGCCGATCAGGAAGTGCCCGAAGCTCTCGATGACCTTGCCGGCCGCGCCGGTGCCCGTATGGCCCTCCAGCAGCACCACCCGCGTGGAGGCCACGTTCAGCGACAGGCGCATCAGCGTGGTCAGCAGCAGCACGGTCGGGAAGGCCGCGAAGTCCAGCGGCCGCACCATATGGGCCGCCACCATCATCACCATCACCGCCATCGCGATGTTGAAGGTGAACAGCAGGTCCAGCACGAAGGGCGGCAGCGGCAGCACCATCATGGACAGCACCAGCAGCACGGCAATCGGCGCACCCAGCGCGGCAATGACGGCGGCACGTGGGCCGAGCAAGGACTGGAGTTTGGAGACCAGGTTATTCACGAACAGCACCCATCAAGTGGCCATCACCCATCCCAGCAATCCGCAGCCGCTCTGAGCGACAAGTTTCGTCATCGCTGCGCCGTTCGAATCGCCGAACAGCCCCGCGAACAGCGGGCTATTCGCTCCACCGGGTAAGCAGCCCTGAGGTTGCGTCCTGCGCCCCCCCTTCCGGATCGTCACCACTCCGATGCATCCCTGACCGCGTCGGCGTCCCAGCCCGGCCGGTTGTGCGGGTCGAGCTCCCGCGGCACATGCGGATGCGGCATCTCAGGGCGGGCCGCATGGCGCGAGGCCATGGCCGCACGCAACTGGTAGACATAGGCCAGCACCTGGGCCACGGCGCCGAACAGTGCGGCGGGGATCTCGTGGTCGAGCTTGGCGTGCGCGTAAAGCGCCCGGGCCAGCACCGGCTGCTGCAACACCGGCACCTTGCTCTCCTTGGCGAGGTCGCGGATCTTCATGGCCAGCAGATCGGCACCCTTGGCCACCACCTTGGGCGCGGCCATCTTGCCTTCCACATACTTCAGCGCGACCGCATAGTGCGTCGGGTTCATCACGACGAGGTCGGCCTGGGGCACGGCGGACAGCATCCGTCGCTTGGCCATCTCGCGCATCCGGGCGCGCAGCTTGGCCTTGACCTCGACATTGCCTTCCACCTCCTTGAGTTCCTGCTTGGCCTCCTCCCGGCTCATCCGCAAGCGGCGCATCCACAGCTGGCGCTGCAGCGGCAGGTCGATGGCGGCGAACACCGCGAGCGCGACGGCCAACAGCATCAGCCCACCCATCAGCTGCCGGCCGGCATAGGCCAGCGCCGAAGGCAAAGGCACCGACATGATGCCGACGAACGCCGCCAGCCTCTCCTTCAGGACCAGCGCGCCCACGACACCGAGCACCAGGGCCAGCAGCACCGCCTTGAGTGCCGTCCCCAGGCCCTGACCGGTGAACAGGCGGCCCAGGCCCTCGATCGGGTTCAGGTGGGAGAACCTGGGAGCCAGCGGCTTGAGCGTCCAGTTCCAGCCGCCGCTGGCGAGGTTGCTGGCGATGGCCGCAAACATCAGCAGCGCGCCGATCGGCCCCATGACCATCGCGAAGGCCAGCGTCATGTCCACCAGCCGGTCGGCCATGAAGCCGGGCCGGGCGAGCAGGCTGGCATCGAAACGCAGCCCGGTGCTCAGCATCCGGCGCAAGGTCTCGACGATCTGCGGCCCGCCCAGGGCCAGCGCGGCGCCGCCGGCCAGCATCATCGCGAAATGGGGCAGATCGCGCGAACGCGGCACCTGGCCTTCCGACCGAGATCGCGCGATCTTCTTGGCCGAGGCGGGAAGGTTGCGGTCTTGTGCGTCGTGCTCGGCCATCGCGGTGCTGCTGCTGCAGACCGCATTGTTCGCGGTGGCACGCCCGACTTGAGCCGGAAAAGCGGGCGGCAAGCCCGGCTGATCCGCGCCCCGCTCAGGCCTCGGTCACCGCGATGCACCAAAAAACAAGCCGGCCCGCGGCCGGCTTGTTTGGAATGATGCGAGGCTCAGAAGCCCAGGCTGGCGAGCAGGTCGTCGACCTCGCCCTGGTTCGCGACGACGTCGGTGCGTCCTTCATGGTTGACGACCGGGCCCTGCAGGATGTTCGGATCGACCTTCTCGCGCTGCTCCGGCGGCACCACCTGCACGAGCAGCTTCACGAGGCTGTCTTCCAGGTCGTTGGCAAGCGTCACCACCTTGGCGACGACCTGGCCGGTCAGGTCGTGGAAGTCCTGCGCCAACATGATGTCGGTCAGGTGGCTGTCGATGCTGCTGGTGCGGGCCTCGACATCCTTGACGAAGTTCATCACCGCGCCGCTCGCCACCGCACGCACCGGGTCGGCGACGAGCTGCGCCGCCAGCGCCTGGGTCGCGGCCGTGATGCCTGCATGTTCCGCCTTGGCCTGATCGACCGAATTCAGCACCTTGTCGGCGGCAGCGGCCGTCTTGGTGGCGATATAGCTCAGCCGGCTGCGGGCGTCCGGCAGACCCTCGGTCGCCACCTGCAGCTTGGGCATCACGCCCAGGCGCTGCATGGTGTCGTGCAAGGTCCGGGTGATGGTGCCCAACTGCTGGAAGACCTCGGGGGAGACAAGCAGCGGCTGAGCACTTCCGGCCAGCTTGTCCAAATGATCCATCGACATGGCGGTCCCCTCTTTTCGTGGTCAGGCTGCAGCAGCGAGCTTCTGCATGATCTTCTGGACTTTTTCTTCCAGCGTCGCCTTGGTGAAGGGCTTGACGATGTAGCCGGCGGCGCCGGACTGGGCCGCGAGCACGATGTCTTCCTTGCGGGCCTCGGCCGTCACCATCAACACCGGCAGGTGCTTGAGGGTCGGGTCTTCCTTGATCGCCTTCAGCAGCTCGAAGCCCGTCATGTTGGGCATGTTGATGTCGCTGACGACGAAATCGAACTTGGCACCCTTGAGCATGTTCAGCGCCTCGACGCCGTCCTCAGCCTCTTCGCAGTTGTTGTAGCCGATCTCCTTGAGAAGGCCGCGCACGATGCGGCGCATGGTGGAGAAATCGTCGACAACCAGGAATTTCATGTCAGCGCTCATGGCGGTCCTCTCGGGGCGGGATGTCAGGGGTCAGCCCGCAGTCTAGATCTAGCGGGCCGGCACGGGCGATTCAGTTTGCGGCATTTTGCCGATACGGGGCACTTCCGTAACCACGCCTAGCGCGCGGTCGCCGCAGTGCCACTGTCTGGCGCGGGCGCGGCATCGTCGTCCTCTGCGGGCAGGTTCTTCAGCACGGCATCCTCGGCGTCGCGGTTCATCACGATGATGCTGATGCGCCGGTTCAGGGCGCCGTTGGGGTCCTTGGCGTCGAGCAGCTTGCTCGCGGCCAGCCCCTGCACGCGAAGCATGCGCGCCTCCGACAAGCCGCCGGCCACCAGCTCGCGCCGCGACGCATTCGCACGGTCGGCCGACAGCTCCCAGTTGCTGTAGCCCTTGTCGCCGCCCGGGAAGGGCTGGGCGTCGGTGTGGCCTTCGACGGTCAGCCGGTTGGGCACCTCGGTCAGCACGCTGCCCATTTCGCGCAGCAGCTCGCGCATATAGGGCTTCACGATGGCGCTGCCGCTGTCGAACATCGGCCGGTTGCCCTCATCGACGATCTGGATGCGCAGCCCTTCCTTCGTCATGTCGAGGCGAATCTGCCCACCCAGGGCCGCGAGCTTGGGGTTTTCGGACAGCACCTGCTCGACCTTGGTCTTGAGCTGCTCCAGCCGGGTCCGCTCGGCCTTGCGCTGCTCTTCTTTCAGGGCGCGCAGCGTGTAGCTGGACTTCTTGGCATTGCTGTCGCCCTCCTTGACCTGGCCGGTTTCGCGGGTGAGGTCCTTGCCGCCGCCGCGCACCACGCTGGACGAGTCACCCGACCCGGAGCCCCCGAGCATCGCCACCTTGAGCGGCGACTGGAAAAACTCGGCAATGCCCTTCTTGTCGCCCTCGGTCGTCGAGCCCAGCAGCCACATCAGCAGGAAGAAGGCCATCATGGCCGTGACGAAGTCGGCGTAGGCGATCTTCCACGCGCCGCCGTGGGCCGCATGGCCGCCCTTCTTCACCTTCTTGATGATGATGGGCTGAAGCTTCTTCGCATCCCCTGCCATTCAGCTTCCCCCCGAAGTGCCTGCGGCACGCCCCCCCAGGGGGGCGCCGCCAGTCGCCGGGCCACGCCAGCTCGACGGCGGCCGCGCGAGGGGCGCCACCGGCCAAGCCGGCAGGCTGGTGAGTGCGCGCGGGATCATTTCTTCTTCACGTGACCTTCGAGCTCGGAGAAGCTCGGGCGGTCGCCGGAGAACAGCACCTTGCGACCGAATTCGATGGCCACCTGGGGCGCATAGCCCTGCATGCTGGCCAGCAGCGTCGTCTTGATGCACTGGAACTCCTTGCCGGCGTCCTCCACCTTCTGCTCCAGCAGGCCCGCCAGCGGCTCGGCAAAGCCATAGGCCAGCAGAATGCCCAGGAAGGTGCCGACCAGCGCCGAGCCGATCATGCCGCCCAGCACCGCCGGCGGCTGGCCGACCGAGCCCATGGTGTTCACCACGCCCAACACCGCCGCCACGATGCCGAAGGCCGGCAGGCCGCCCGCCAGGCGCTGCAAGGCGGCCACAGCCGCGTGTTCTTCCTGGTGGTGGGTCTCGATCTCGCTGTCCATCAGCGATTCGATCTCGTGCGCGTTCAAGTTGCCCGACACCATCATGCGCAGATAGTCGGTGATGAACTCGGTGACATGGTGGTCGTTGCCCACCACCGGGTATTTCTGGAACAGGGGCGAGCTGTGCGGGTCCTCGACATCCTTTTCGATGGACATCAGGCCCTCCTTGCGGGCCTTTTGCAGGATGTCGTACATCAGGGCCAGCAGCTCCATGTAGCGGGCCTTGCTGTACTTGCTGCCCTTGAAGCACAGCCCCAGCCCGGCCGCCGTGGCTTTGACGACCTTCATCTGGTTGTTGGCCAGGAAGGCGCCGATGGCCGCGCCGAAAATGGTGATCATCTCGAACGGCAAGGCGTGCAGGATGACGCCGATATTGCCGCCGTGGGCGATGAAGACCCCGAAGATGCAAGCCATCGAAATGGCCCAGCCGATGAGAACGAACATGCGCTGACGTCAATGGTGGATTTCGGCCTTATCGGCGCGTTGGGGACCAAGCTTGAACACCGGGCCCTGGGCGGGTGCACGCAAGTATGCCGGTTTGCCACGCCGCCCGGAGGGGCCAGGCCGCGAATGCGTAGGCAGTCACGGCTGCGCCGTCGGCACCTCGCGCCGGTACAGCCACAGCCGGTGCCCGCCGTCCAGGGACCACTGGGCCGCTGCCGGCACGCCCGGCACCTCGAAATCCAGGCTGGCCAGCCATGCGCCGGGCGCCAGTTCGGCCTCGGCCTTGGCCCAGGCGCGGACCATGGTCTCGGGCCGTTGAAACAGGTAGACCAGCGCGTAGGGACTCCAGTCCTGGGCCCAGAGGTCGCCCTGCCGGACCCGGGCGTCGCGCCGCCACTGGCGAGCGGCCCAAGCCAGCGGGGCACTCAGCTCGATGCCTTCCAGGCGGGCCTGCGGATAGGCGCGGCGCAGCGCCGCGAGCCCATGCCCGAGGCCGCAGCCGGCGTCCAGCAGCCGCGCGCCCGGTGGCAAACGGACCATGGCCGCGAGCGGCAGCAAGGCGTCGCGTGGCGTCGGGAACAGCGGCGCCTCGCTCCAGCCGCGGCGCGGGTAGATCCAGGCGAGCACCGCCAGCGCCACCAGCCACGCCCAGGCCGAGCCGGCCTGAAGCGGCAGGCCCAGCACCGCCGCCGAGACCGGAAAGCCCAGTGCCACCAGCACCCGCCGCCAGCGCCGCACATGCAGCAAGGCCAGCCCGAGGCCGAGCAGCAGCGCCACGGCGGCGGCGGTCCACAGCGGAACGCCCAGGCGGCGCAGGCCCGCCAGGCACACCCAGCAGGCCAGCCACACCAACAGGGCCGAGACCGGCCAGCGTGCCATCCACATCACGCCAGCGTAACGGAGCCGGCGCCGAGCCCAGCCGCTCAGTGCACCTGGATGGCGCCGCGGCTGCGGCCCTTGCCCGCGCGGGCCGGCGGGTTGCACAGACCGCAGACGTAGTGCCGGGCGATCTCATGCGGATGGGTGACGAAATGCCCGCCGCACTTGGAGCAGGGCGTCAGCGTCAGCATGCCGTTGTCGACGAACTTCACCAGCCGCCAGGCACGGGTGATCGACAGCATGGGCTCCAGGTCGAGCACCTGCGTCTGCTCCAGGTAAAGCTGGTAGGCCTTGATGACGGTATCGATCTCGTCGACCACCGCGGCCTTGTTCAGGTACTCATGGATGTTTAGAAACAGGCTGGCATGGATATTGGGCTGCCAGGTCATGAACCAGTCGGTCGAGAACGGCAGCTGGCCCTTGCTCGGGGAGCGGCCCGACACCTCCTTGTAGAGCCGCAGCAGCCGCTCGTAGGACAGTTCGGTCTCCGACTCCAGCACCTGCAGGCGTGCGCCCAGCTGGATCAGTTGCACGGCGCGCTCGATCTGGCGGGCCTCGGACAGGATGCTCTTTACACGCATGGCGATCAATCTCGACTCAAGTTGGCGCAAGGGCGGCCGATACCACCCCAAGGCAGGTCAGACGGAGGCTTGCTGCCCGGCCATCAGGATGGCGGCATGCAGGCGGTTGACGCTGTCGCCCGCCGCGGTTTTGCCATGGCTGGTGATCAGGCCCCAGACCAGATCGTCGGCCACACGCAGGCCGCACAGCAGCGTGTTGCCGGTCGCGATCTTCAGGATCTGCGCCGGGCTCAGGCTCGCGATCAGGGTGGCCGTGTCCTCGCTGATGCCCAGGCGGTAGAGCGCCTGCTCGCGGTCGGCGCGGATCAGGCTCTGGGCGAGCATCAGGTAGGAGAGATTGGTTTCCCGAATCTCGGCAAGGATCTGCTCGGTGGTCATGGCGGGCTCCAGTGAGGCTGCGTGTCGTGATGAACCGCATTGTTCGCAGCCACCCTCCCGGGCGGCATCAGCCGGCTTCGGCGGCACGCGTCGCCCGCCGCCTGACGCGTTGTAGGAATTTGCCTGACAGGCCTGCCGGTGCCGTTTGTCGGGCCATGCAAAAAAGATCACGACAAGCCGGCCTCGGGCGCGCAAGATCGCACGCTTGGACGCCTGGATACGTCGGATTCGCAAGTGTGGCCTCAAGTTCGCCGTGCAGTGTTCCGATAAACGCCCTAACGGCATCCCGTTTGTTCGCAAGCGGGGCGTCGTGGTCCGGAGTAAGCGGCCGAAGCGCGCTGCCTTGAAGCCTCAAGGCAGTGCTCAGAGGTGACTCACGCCGGGCGCAGCGGGTGGCGGGGCCGGTCAAGTCCTCAAGCCCGCGGCTGATTGGGACAGCGCCCAGCGGCGCCGCGGCACAGTGCAGCCGCAGCAGCGCAGGCGCCATCCCGGCGATGCCGGCGCTCTTGCCGGGTCACTTCAACCCACGGAGATTGAAACCATGGCACTTCAGATCAATACCAACCTGAATTCGCTGAACGCTCAGATCAACCTGAACACCAACCAGAATGCCCTGAGCACCGCGATCTCTCGGCTGTCGTCCGGCCTGCGCATCAACGGCGCCAAGGACGACGCCGCCGGCCTCGCCATCAGCGAGCGCTTCACGTCCCAGATCAACGGTCTGGCCCAGGCGGCGCGCAACGCCAACGACGGCATCTCTCTGGCGCAGACGGCCGAAGGCGCGTTGGGCTCCATCGGCAACAACCTGCAGCGCATCCGCCAACTGGCCGTGCAGTCTGCCAACGCCACCAACAGTGCCAGCGACCGCACCGCGCTGCAGCAGGAAGTGACGCAGTTGCAGCAGGAAATCGACCGGGTCGCAACCCAGACGCAGTTCAACGGCCTCAACCTGCTCGACGGCAGCTTCAGTGCCCAGCAGTTCCAGGTCGGCGCCAATGCCAACCAGACGATCTCGATCAGCAGCATCAACAGCGCCCGCTCCAGCGCGCTGGGCGTCTACCAGGGCTTCACGCTGGCCAACCAGTCCATCGGCACGGCCAGCAACACGGCAGCGGCTCTGACCGTGACGGTCGGTGGCAACCCCGCCGTCGCCTTGGGTAGCGTGGCCGTCGACGCCAAGGCCATTGCCGCAGCGATCAACTCGGGCAAT
>RXJV01000032.1 GCA_003963075.1 Burkholderiales bacterium | reverse complement strand
CCGCTTCGTGCTGGCCAAGCCCGGCGAAGGGCCGGACCGGGCCGCCCGCGAGGCTGGGCACTACACCCTGTGGTTCACCGGCCGCACGGCCGGCGGCGAGACGCTGCGCGCCATCGTCAAGGGCGACCGCGACCCCGGCTATGGCTCCACCTGCAAGCTCATCGGCGAGGCGGCCCTATGCCTGCTGCAGGACGTGGACCGCCGGGCCACCCCCGGGGGCGTCTGGACGCCGGGAAGCGCCCTGGGCCTGGCCCTGGTGCGGCGCCTGCAGGCACGCGCCGGCCTGAGCTTCGAGATCGCGGCCTGAGCGGACACCCCGGGCGAGGGCCGCGCCCGTCAGGCGCGGCGGATCAGCGCGGCATAGCAGCCGCGGCGGGCATAGTGGGCATGCACAAAGGCGACCTCGGGCAGGGCCAGCAGGCGCTCGATCAGAGCTTCCACGGCGTCGCCCTCGGCCACATCGGCGTCGACCATCATGCCGTCGCCGTCGAAGGCTCGCAGCGACATCAGGCCGCGCAGCATGGTCGGCAATCGGTCAATGGCATCGAAGGTGGGGCCGGCGTGCTCGCGCACGAAGATGGCATGTCGCGAACGGTAGGGCGTGTCAGCACGCTGGTGTTCGTGGTTGACCAGCAGCACCGTTTCACCGGGGCGGGCCAGGCGCAGCTCCACCCGGTCGGGGTGGCGGTCTCCGTCTCCGGTCAGCACGCGCAGCGCGCCGTGGCGGGCGAGTTCCGCGTCGCTGAGGCCGAAGAGATGGACGAAGGGCTGGGCAGACAGCCCGGTGATGCGAAAGGACATGGCGTGCTCCGTGGGGATGCCCGCCATTCTTCGGGGCCGGCCGCGCCCTGTCTCGCCGGAAGCGGACCTGGAATTGCCGCGTCAGTCCCGGCCGGCCGGGCGCTCGAAGCCGCTGTCCACCCAGGCCTCGGCGGCGGCCTGAGTCAGCCGGAATCCCGCGGCCACCTTGTGCTGGGCCAGCGGCTCGCCAGCGGCATCATGCGCACGCAGCCAGGCATAGGGGTCGTCCTCGGCGGGCACGATTTCCAGCGAGATCTTGAGCCAGGCGCCATCTCGGGCGACGTAAAGCGCCTTGTTCAGCTGGGCGTGCAGCTGCTGCTCATGGCGGCGGATGACCTCGGAAGCGGTCTTGACCAGGGTGTTGAACGCGGCCGTGTCCAGCGGCTTGGGGTTCTTCTTGTCGCGGCCCATGGTCCAGGGGCCGACCAGTGCCGGCTCGCTTTCGCCGGCCTTGAACATCGCCACGGCCCAGCCCTCGTCGTCTTCGTTCTTGATGATCTGGGCGGTCCAGCCCTGGTCGCGCCAGAGTCGGGGTTCGTGCAAGGGGGCGTCGTCGAGGTCGGTCGTCATGGGCAGTGGGCAGAGCCGGCCACGAAAAAGCGGGCCGAAGCCCGCCATTGTCGAGGTGACGCGGTTGCCGTCTCAGGTGCCCGGTGTGGCCGCAGGTGCTACCGGTGCCACGCTCGGCGTGACGGCCGGTGCGCGGGTGATGCGGGTCTTGCCGCCGGTGGTGATCAGCACCACCGCCTCGCCGCCGCTGAAGCTCTCGCTGCCCTTGGCCTGGATGACGGAGCGGCGCTCGCCGTTGCGCAGTTGCACGATGATTTCCAGCGCCTCTTCCTTGGTGGCCGAGCGCTCGATCGCATTGCCGACGACCGCACCCGCGACGGCGCCCAGCACACCGACCACCTGGCCTTCGCGCCGGCCACCGACCGAGCCGCCGGCGATCGCGCCAACCGCGCCACCGGCCACGGCGCCGACGCCGCTCTGTGAGCCATCCACGGTGACCGGGCGCACCGACAGCACGGTGGCATCCTGGACCTGCGAGAGCCGCTGGGCATCGCCGCGCTGGACGACGTCCGGGCTGGTGGTGGAACAGGCCGACAGCGCAACCGCAGCGGCCAGGGTGAGGGAAGTCATGAGCTTGGACATTCGAGGTCTCTCCGAGGGCGACACAGGCCCCCAACGTGTCGAATTGTCCTGCCGTTGACGCGGCAGGCGCTCGGACCTACAAGTTTTTACCCATGCAGCCGGCTCGACCGCGGCACGCTGGCGAGCAGGAACTCCATCTGGTCGGCCAGGATGCGGCGGCCGCGCAGGATCATGTCCTCGTGCAGGCTGGGCACATAGGGCAGGTAGAGCAGGCTCATGTTCGCCTCCTCCGGCAGGCGGTTGCCCTTGCGGCCGTTGCAGGGCCGGCAGGCGGTGATGCAGTTCATCCAGCTGTCTTGGCCGCCGCGCGAGGTGGGCTGGATGTGCTCGCGCGTCAGGTCTTCCGGCAGGCAGCTGTGGCCGCAGTAGGCGCACATGAAGCGGTCGCGCACGAAGAGCTTGCTGTTGGTCAGCGCCGGCGCCTGCCGCCAGGCCCGGCTGGGCACGGCACCACGCACCGCGATGATGGGATGGACCTCGATGCGCGATTGCCGCCCGGTGATGCGCTGCAGCCCTCCGCGCAGCACCTGGCAGGGCTCGCCCAAGGTCCAGGCCACGCCGTCGCTGGCGTAGATCACGGCCGCCTCACGGGTCGTGATCCAGGCCTGCGGCCTGCCGGACACATCGAGTTGGAGCACATCCACAGCGTTGACCTCCTGCGGAGGGCCTCGGCAAAGGGGAGTGGCCCTCGTTGGGCCGACAGCCTAGCGAGAAGCGGGCCAGGGCTCAAGCGCCGCCGTGTGACAGCGGGGTTTATCCGGGTCATCCCTAGGTTGTGCGAAGGTTTAGGCGCTTCACCCTAGAAATCACTGGGGCAAGCTGGCGCGCTGACCGACGCGACCTGCAAAATAGAACGACCGTTCGTTTTATTCCTGCGTCGTGTCCCGCCTGTCCACGCCCGCCAAGAATGCCGCCTCATTGCGCGCCGCCAAGCCGGTGCGCGTCCTGCGTTCCCTGCAGAAGGGTCAGCAGACGCGCGCCGCCATCCTGGAGGCCGCACTTGGCCTGGCCTCGCATATGGGTCTGGAGGGCCTGTCCATCGGCGCCTTGGCCGACGTGACCGGCATGAGCAAGTCGGGCGTGTTCGCCCATTTCGGTTCCCGCGAGGAACTGCAGATCGCGGTCATCACCGAGTATCACGCCAGGTTCGAGGACGAGGTCTTCTTCACCGCCATCCGCGAGCCGCGCGGCCTGCCTCGGCTGCGCGCGATGTTCGAGCGCTGGGTGCGGCGGGTGTCGGTGGAAGTGGACTCGGGCTGCATCTACATCAGCGGTGCGGTCGAGTTCGACGACCGACCCGGCCCGGTCCGCGACGCGCTGGCCGGCATGGTCATGGCCTGGCACGCGGCACTGCGCAAGGCCATCTTGCTGTCGGTCCAGGAAGGGCATCTGCAGCCGGATGCCGATGTCGAGCAGATCGTGTTCGAGCTGCACGGCCTGATTCTTTCGCTGCACCACGACGCCCGTTTCATGCGAATTCCGGGCGCCTTGGAGCGTGCCGGCACAGGCTTTGACCGTGCCATCCAGTTTTACGGCACGCCGGCCGGTCTGGCCCTCGACCGCGCGCGCCCCGTGCCCACGAACGGCGCCGGCCGGCGCTGACCCCTTTCTCCCCAACCCACCAACCCCCCAGGAGTCCACGATGCCCCAGTACAACCCGCCCCTGCGTGACATGCAGTTCGTCATGCACGAGCTGCTGAACGTCGTCGACGAGCTGAAGATGCTGCCCGGCCACGAGGACATCGACGCCGACACCATCAATGCGGTGCTCGAGGAAGGCGGCAAGTTTGCCGCCGAGGTGCTCGCCCCGATCAACCTGAGCGGCGACGCCGAGGGTTGCTCGCTGGACAAGGCCACCCACGAGGTCAAGGCGCCCAAGGGCTTCAAGGAAGCCTACAAGCAGTATGTCGAAGGCGGCTGGCCGGCGCTGTCCTGCGACCCCACCTACGGGGGCCAGGGCCTGCCGCACACGGTCAACCAGTTCTTCTACGAGATGCTGAACTCGGCCAACCAGGCCTGGACGATGTATCCCGGCCTGAGCCACGGCGCCTACGAGGCCCTGCATGCCCACGGCACGCCGGAGCAGAAGGCGCTCTACCTGCCCAAGCTGACCAGCGGCGAATGGACCGGCACGATGTGCCTGACCGAGCCGCACTGCGGCACCGATCTGGGCCTGCTGCGCACCAAGGCCGAGCCGCAGCCGGACGGCACCTACAAGCTGACCGGCGCCAAGATCTTCATCTCGGCCGGCGAGCATGACCTGGCGGACAACATCGTCCACCTGGTGCTGGCCCGCCTGCCGGACGCGCCGGCCGGCTCCAAGGGCATCTCGCTGTTCATCGTGCCCAAGTTCAACGTGAACGCCGATGGCAGCCTGGGCAGCCGCAACCCGATCTTCTGCGCCGGCCTGGAGCACAAGATGGGCATCCACGGCAACGCCACGGCGCAGATCGTGCTGGAAGGCGCGATCGGCACGATGGTCGGCGAGCCCAACAAGGGCCTGGCCGCAATGTTCGTGATGATGAACGCCGCCCGCCTGGGCGTGGGCAACCAGTCCCTCGGCCTGACCGAGGTGGCCTACCAGAACGCCGTCGCCTACGCCAAGGACCGCGTGCAGATGCGGGCGTTGTCGGGCCCCAAGGCCCCGGACAAGCCGGCCGACCCCATCATCGTGCACCCTGATGTGCGCAAGATGCTGCTGACCGCGCGTGCCTTTGCCGAAGGCGGCCGCATGCTGCAGGCCTACACCGTGCTGCAGCTCGACAAGGCGCTGAAGAGCGACGACGAGGACGAGCGCAAGGAGGCCGATGCCGAAGTTGCGCTGCTGACGCCCATCATCAAGGCCTTCATCACCGACAACGGCTGGCTGGCCACCTCGCACTGCCTGCAGGTGTTCGGCGGCCACGGCTTCATCCACGAGTGGGGCATGGAGCAGTTCGTGCGCGACGCGCGCATCAACATGATCTATGAAGGCACCAACACCATCCAGTCGCT
>RXJV01000083.1 GCA_003963075.1 Burkholderiales bacterium | reverse complement strand
CATGAAGGCGGAGAAGTCGCTGTCCTCGCGGTTGTCGCGCAGGAACATCTCGGTGGCCGGCAGGGCCGACCACTCGGTGATGGCGTTCATCTTGATTGTCTGCGCCTGCTCGTCGGAGAGCTTAGAGGCATCGAACTGGTCCCAGGGGATGTCGCTGTCCATGTTCCAGCGCACGGCTTCGAGTTGCTTGAACAGTTCGGGGTAAAGCATGGTGAGTCCTCGTCTAGAGGCCCGATTCTAAAAGTGCGCGCCAGCGCGCGGTTTCCGGGGCGATGGCGGCCAGGCCATCCAGCCGGCGAACGCCCTTGGGCAGCCGGGGCTGCAGCAGCGCGCGACTGCTGCCGCCGGCCCAGATCTCGACCTCACGCGGCAGCAACTGGGTCAGCGTCGTCAGGCCGTCCAGCACGGCGCGGTGGGGCATCTGGCCGCTGAAGCTCAGCGCCACCACATCGGCGCGATGGGCGGCCACCGCGGGCGGCAACTGGGCCAACGGGGTCTGCACGCCCAGCGACAGGCAGGCGGCGCCCTCCAGGCTCAGCAAGGCCTCGGCCATCAACAGCCCGAGGCCGTGGGGCTCGCCGGGCAGGGTGGTCAGCAGCACGCGGGGCGTGGCGCCGGCGGGCAGGGCCGGCAGCGCATGGATGGACTGGCGCAGCACCAGCTGCAGGGACTCGCTGTAGATGTGCTCCTCGAACACCTGCAGCGAGCCGTTCATCCACAGCTCGCCGACACGTGTCGTCAATGGCGCGAACACCTCGGTGATGCTGCGCGCCAAGCCTCGGCGCAGCACCGCCTGGGCCAACTGGCGGCGCAGGCCTTCGATGTCGTGGGCCTGCAGCAGCGCGGCGCAGGCGGCGACCTCGGGGGCCTCGTCGGGCAAAGGCGCGCCGCTGCTGATGCCCGCCATCGGCTGCAGCAGTGCCTCCAGCTCCTGCAGCGAGGCTGCGACGACCCGGCCGGGCCGGTGGCCGGCGTCCAGCAGGCGCTTGACCAGGCGCAGCCGCTGCACCTGATCGGGCGGGTAGAGGCGCTCGCCCGCGGCGTCGCGCTGCGGCGACGGAAACCCGTAACGCCGCTCCCACACACGCAGGGTTTCCTTGTTGATGCTTAGCTCACGCTCGACGGCGGCGATGCCGATGCCGTCGTTGGGCGCGAGCGCATCTGCACCGTCGCCATCGGCGTAAATCCTGGAGTTAGACATGGCGAACAGCCGCCTTCAGAGGATGGGCCCGGACAGGCCCGGGAAAATTTGTCCTGGACAAAAGTGAGACAAAACCGAAATGTTGTCCTAATATATGCCCCAAGCCCTGTTTTGAACAGGACAAAACATCGACAAATCGTTCGACCCGAAGCACGCTCCGCACTGTTGCAGGGCGGGACGAGAGTGTCGGGCCAGAGCCGGACATCCAACCATGACGACAACAATCGTCGCCAGAACATGGGACAGCCCCGACGAACTTCATGCGTCGGAGCCGCGCTCAGGCTACACAGTCAGTGGAAACCCCAGGCTCATGAGTCGGATGGTTTCGTTGTTTCCCCCCGAATTCAGGCCGCGCAACCTCTCGATCACCCGAGCAGCAATCCCGGAGCCGTTTTCCTCCTCCTCCCTCCCTCCCTCGTTGGCTCCGGGGCGTTCTGCGGCCGCTTTTACGCCTCGGGCCCGCGTCGTCGACGCGGGCCCTTCCTTGTCAGGCTCGGCGGCGGCCCATGCGGCGCCGCTGTTGGGCCTGCTGCGCGGGCGAGGGCATCCGCGGGCGCCCGGTGATCAGACGCGCAAGCGCGTTGCGGTTGTTGGCGGCGGCATCGCCGGCTTGTCGGCCGCCTGGGCGCTGAGCGGCCACGCTCACGTCACGCTGTTCGAAGCCGGTGACTACGCTGGCGGCCACACCCACACGGTCGACGTCACGCTGGAGGGCATCACGCACGGCGTGGACACCGGCTTCCTGGTCTTCAACGAACGCACCTACCCGCTGCTGATCCAGCTGTTCAAGCAGTTGGGCATCGATGTCGCGAAAAGCGACATGAGCTTCTCGGCCCAGGTGCCGGGCGAGGACGTGGAGTGGAGCGGCAGCAATCTGGACAGGGTCTTCGCCCAGCGCCGCAACCTGCTGCGCCCGGACTTCTGGCGCATGCTCGCCGACCTGCTGCGCTTCAACCGCCTTTGCACGGCACTCGCTGCGAGTGGCGATGAAGCCGCGCTGGCTGAGCCTGTCGGCAGCTTCCTGGAGCGGCATCGCTTCGGACGCGCGTTTCGCGACTGGTATCTTCTGCCCATGGTCGCCTGCATCTGGTCGTGCCCGACGGCGCAGATGCTCGAGTTTCCGGTCCGCACGCTGATCCGCTTCTGCCACAACCACGGCCTGCTGCAGGTGAATGACCGTCCGCAGTGGTGGACCGTCACCGGCGGCGCCCGCCATTACGTCGACGCGCTGCTGCCTGCGATCCATGAGGTGCGCTTGAACACGCCGGTGCGTGCGGTCTTCCGGCCGCCGGCGGGCGGCGATGTGGTGCTGCAAAGCGAGCGGGGGCGCGAGCATTTCGACGCTGTCGTCCTGGCCTGCCACAGCGACCAGAGCCTCGCCCTGCTGGACGAGCCTTCGGCGGCCGAGCATGCGCTGCTTGGCGCCATCCGATACCAGCCCAACGTCGCCGTGCTGCACACCGATGCCGGCCTGCTGCCGCGCCGCCGCGCCGCCTGGGCGGCCTGGAACTACGAGAGCGGTGGCGATGGCCGCACGGTCTGCCTGCACTATCTGCTGAACCAGCTGCAGCCGCTGCCCTGGAACCAGCCGGTCGTTGTGTCGCTCAACCCGATCCGCCCGCCCGACCCCGCCCGCATCATCGGCCGCTACGACTACGCCCACCCGGTGTTCGATGAAGGCGCGGTACGCGCTCAGGCCCGGCTGCAGGAGATCCAGGGCGTGGGAGGCGTCTGGTTTGCCGGTGCGTGGACGCGTTATGGCTTCCACGAGGACGGCCTGCTGTCGGGGCTGACGGCGGCCCAGCAGGTTCTCGACCAGGTGCTGGCATGAACATCGCGCAGCTCGGCCTGGGCGAGGTGAGGCACCGGCGGCTGCGCCCACGCGAACACGCCTTCGCCTACCCGAGCTACTTCCTGTGGCTGCCGATGCGGGCGCTGCGCTGCGCGGCCAGCCCGGCCCTGAACCGCAACGGCCGCGGCTGGCTGAGCTTTCATGATGCCGACCATGGCGATGGCGGTGCCGATGCGCTGGCCTGGGCCGAAGCGCTGTTGGCGGCGGAAGGCATCACCGATGCCGATGGCGAGGTCTGGCTGCAGACCTATCCGCGTGTGCTGGGCTATGTCTTCAAGCCGGTGAGCTTCTGGTTTTGCGAGCGCCGCGACGGCTCGCTGGCGGCGGTCGTCGTCGAAGTCAACAACACCTTCGGTGAACGCCACTGCTACCTGTTGCGCGGGCCCGAGCTGGCCTGGGGGCGCGAGCAGCGCGCCGCCAAGGTCTTCCATGTCTCGCCCTTCTGCCGCGTCGAAGGGAGCTACCGGTTTCGCTTCATGCGCGCGGACGGACGTGTCGTCGCGCGGGTCGATCACGACGATGCCGCAGGCGCCCTGCTGCAGACCAGCCTCAGCGGCCGCCTGCAGCCGCTCACACGCCGCAGCGCACGTACCGCGTTTTTCGCGATGCCGGCGCTGACGATGATGCTCATCATCCGCATTCACTGGCAGGCGCTGCGACTCGCGATCAAGCGGGTGCCCTTTTTCTCCAAGCCCGAGCCGCCCGAGCGTTTCGTGACCCATTGAACGACATGACCACGACGACTTCCCCCTCCATCATCGACCCGGGCCTGCCGCGACCGGCGCGCCAGGTCCTCGCGTTGCTGGCCCACCTGCGCCACGGCAGCCTTGACCTGCAGACCCCCGAGGGCACGCTGCTGCAGTTTGGCGATCGCAGCGGCCCCCGCGCGGCCCTGCGCATCTCGGACTGGGCCGTCTGCGCCGCGGTGCTGAAGTCGGGAGACGTCGGTTTCGCGGAAAGCTTTGTCGCCGGGCACTGGAGCAGCAGCGACCTGCGCGCTCTGCTGGAGCTGTTCATCCGCAACCGCACCACGCTGGAGGCCCTGATCTACGGCGGCTTCTGGGGCGGCTTGCTGTACCGCCTGCGTCACCTGCTCCACCGCAACACCCGCGCCGGCAGCCGCAAGAACATCCACGCCCACTACGACCTCGGCAACGACTTCTACAAGCTGTGGCTGGACCCGACGATGAACTACTCCAGCGCCTGGTTCGCCGGCGCCGCAGAGGGCTCGCTCGACGCCGCCCAACGGGCCAAGATGCGCCGTGCGCTGGCCGAGGCCGGGGTGGGCGAGGGCAGCCGCGTGCTGGAGATCGGCTGCGGCTGGGGCGCGGTGGCCGAGGTCGCCGCACGGGACTTCGGCGCCAGGCTGACCGGCGTGACGCTCTCCACCGAGCAGCTGGCCTGGGCGCAGCGGCGGCTGGCCGACGCCGGCCTGAGCGCCGACCTGCGCCTGCAGGACTACCGCGACATCAGCGACGGGGGCTTTGACGCGGTGGTCAGCATCGAGATGTTCGAGGCCGTCGGCCGCGAGTATTGGGATGGCTATTTCCGCACCGTGCACGACAAGCTCAAGCCGGGCGGGCGCGCCTGCATCCAGAGCATCACGATCCGGGACGAGCTGTTCGAGCGCTATGTGCGCTCCACCGATTTCATCCAGCAGTACATCTTCCCCGGCGGGCTGCTGCCCAGCCCGAGCCAGTTCCGCGCCCATGCCGAAAAGGCCGGCCTGCGGGTGGTGAACGAGCTGGCTTTCGGCGCCGACTATGCCGAGACACTGCGGCGCTGGCGCGAGGCCTTCCTGCGCCATGAGGGGCCGGTGCGCGAGCTGGGTTTCGACACCCGCTTCCTGCGGCTGTGGGAGTTCTATCTCGCCTACTGCGAGGCCGCTTTCGCCGCCGGCAACACCGACGTCATGCAGTTCACGTTGGTGCGGGACTGAGGCGAGCGATGCAACGCCGCGCCCTGCTTGCCGCCCTCGCGCTCAGCCCGCTGGTCTGCGCCGCTGCAGCGCCTGAGCTGGCCGGCCTCGTGCTGCGGGGCCAGGGTCGGCTGCGCTTTTTCGGCCTGCATGTCTACGACATCCGGCTGTGGTCGGCCGCGCCGGTGGCTGCCGCGGGCTGGGCGGAGCAGCCGCTGACGCTGGAGATCGAGTACGCGCGCCACCTCGACGGCCGCGAGATCGCCAAGCGCTCGCTCAAGGAGATGCGCCGCCAGGGGCCGATCGCCGATGCCCAGGCCACGGCCTGGCTGGCCGAGATGGAGGCCGCCTTTCCCGATGTGAAGCAGGGCGACCGGATCAGCGGCCGCTACGAGCCGGGCGTGGGCGCGCAGTTCTACCTGAACGGCCAGCTGCGCCGCCGCATCGATGACGCAGCATTCGCCCGGCTGTTTTTCGGCATCTGGCTCAGCCCTCAAACCTCGGAGCCGGCCCTGCGTGAGCAACTGCTGGGCGTCGATGGCAGCCGCCGCTGACTTCCCGCCGAGCGACGGCCTGCGCTACGGCGCGCTGGGCTTCGCGCTGGCCTTTGTCGCGCTGCCGCTCTACGTGCATCTGCCGGCCCACTACGCGACCGCATTCGGCGTGCCGCTGGCCACCCTGGGCGCGCTGCTGCTGGCGGCGCGTGCGCTGGACGCCGTCATCGACCCATGGATCGGTCGGCTCTGCGACCGTGCGCTGGGCCGGCCCGCCTTGGCCTGGCAGCTGCCGCTGATCGGGCTGCTGCTGGTGGCGGGTTTTGCGGGGCTGTTCTTCCCGCTGCCGCGTAGGCACGGCGCGCTGCTGGCCTGGGCCGGCGCTGGGCTGGTCCTGACCTATCTCGCCTACAGCGGCCTCGCGGTGCTGCACCAGGCCTGGGGCGCGCGCCTGGGCGGCGGCCCGGCGCGGCAGACCCGCATCGTGGCCTGGCGTGAGGGCTTTGCGCTGGTCGGCGTGGTGGTGGCCAGCCTGCTGCCCTCGGCGCTGGGGTTCGGTGCGACGGCCGCGGTGCTGGCCGGGGCGCTGGCCCTGGGCCTCGTGCTGCTGCGCATGTCGCCGCGGCCTGCGGCGAGCGAGGCGGCCGCGCCATCCCTGGCCCTGGCCTGGCGCGTGCCCGAGTTCAGGCGGCTGCTCGCGGTGTATCTGCTCAATGGCATCGCCGCGTCGGTGCCCGCCACGCTGCTGCTGTTCTTCATCGATGACCGGCTGCGCCTGCCCGGGTCGCAGGGGCTGTTCCTGGCCAGCTATTTCGCGGCGGCTGTCGCGTCGCTGCCGGTGTGGCTGCGGGTGGTCGCCCTGATCGGCCAGGCACGGGCCTGGGCCTGGGGCATGGGGCTGGCCGTCGCCGGTTTCGGCTGGGCGGCCTTGCTGGGCGCCGGTGATCGGACCGGCTTCCTGGCCGTCTGTGTGGCCAGCGGTGCCGCCCTGGGCGCGGACCTGGCCGTGCCGGGCGCGTTGCTGGCCGGCGTCATCCAGCGAGCCGGCTTGCAGGGCCGTGCCGAGGGCGCCTTCTTCGGCTGGTGGAATGCAGCGACCAAACTCAACCTCGCGCTGGCCGCCGGCCTGGCGCTGCCGCTGCTGCAACTGCTCGGCTACGCGCCGGGCCAGCGCGACGCGACCGCGCTACAGGCCCTGGCGCTCACCTATTGCCTGCTGCCTTGCCTGCTCAAGCTTGCGGCCGCCGGCCTTCTGTACCGCCACTTCATCGCCTCGCCATGATCAAACGCCTGCTGCTCCTAACCGCCATCACCGTGCTCGCCGGCTGCGCCAGCGCCCCCACGCCCGAGGACTACGCCGCCGAAAAGCCGGTGCTGGACCTGAAGACCTATTTCAACGGCCCACTGACCGCACATGGCCTGTTCACCGACCGCGCCGGCAAGGTGCAGCGACGCTTCGTCGTGAAGCTGGTCGGCCGCTGGCAGGGCGATGTCGGCACGCTGGAAGAGGACTTCAGCTACAGCGACGGCAAGACCGACCGGCGCGTCTGGACCATCACGGCGCTGGGCAATGGCCGCTACCGTGGCACCGCCCCCGACGTGGTCGGCGAGGCCCTGGGCGAGGCGCGGGGCAACGCGCTGCGCTGGAGCTACACGCTGCGCCTGCCGGTGGACGGCACGACCTATGACGTGCAGTTCGACGACTGGATGTATCTGGTCGACAGCCAGGTGATGTTGAACCGCGCGCGCATGAGCAAGTTCGGCATCGGTGTCGGCGAGGTGACCCTGTCCTTCCTGAAGCCCTGATGGCACTCAACCCCAAGCTCAAGGACTGGGCCGGACGCAGCGTCTGGCTGATTGGCGCGTCCACCGGCATCGGCCGTGCGACCGCCAGCGCCCTGCATGCGGCCGGTGCGCGCGTGATCGTGTCGGCACGGCAGGCCGACCTGCTGGACGAATTCGCGCGGTCCCACCCCGGCAGCCGCGCACTGCCGCTGGATGTGCTGGACCTGCCCGCGCTCCGTCAGGCGGCGGCCGCCGTCGGCGCCGTCGACCTGTGCGTCTACTGCGCCGGCTACTACCGTGCCATGAGCGCCCAGAGCTTTGACCTGGCCGATGCGCGCCGCCACCTGGACATCAACTACGTCGGTGCGTTGAATCTGCTGGAGACCCTGCTGCCGCAGCTGCTGGCGGCGGGGCGCGGCCACCTGAGCCTGATCTCCAGCGTGGCCGGCTTCCGCGGCCTGCCCAAGGCTTTGGCCTATGGGCCCGGCAAGGCCGCGCTGACGCATCTGGCCGAGGCGCTTTACCTCGACCTCGCGCCGCGCGGCATCGGCGTGTCGGTCATCCACCCCGGCTTTGTGACGACGCCGATGACGGCACAGAACGACTTCCGCATGCCCGCCGAGATCAGCGCCGCCGAGGCGGCCGACGCGATGCTGGCCGGCTGGGCGGCGGGCCACTTCGAGATCCATTTCCCCAAGCGCTTCACCCGACTCATGAAACTGCTGCGCCTGCTGCCGGACAGCCTTTACTTTCCCCTCGTCAGCCGGACCAATCGATGAGTCTCGCCGACGCCCGCTTGCAGGCCCTGGTCACGCTCTACGAAACGCTGGCGCCTGCCGACCTGGACCGCCTGGTGGCGCGCTACGCCGAGGCTTGCCGCTTCAAGGACCCGTTCAACGAGGTGCTGGGCCGGGCGGCGGTGCGGTTGATCTTCGACCACATGTTCCGCAGCGTGCGCGCGCCGCGATTTGTCGTGCGCACCGCCTTCGCGGCGGGCGACCAGGCCTTCCTGGCCTGGGACTTTCACGCCGGCGACTTCGTCATCCGAGGCGCCAGCCACCTGAGTTTCGATGCGGCCGGCCTTGTCGCGGAACATCGCGACTATTGGGACGCGGCCGAGGAGTTGTACGAGAAGCTGCCGGTGCTGGGGGCGCTGATGCGCTTGCTCAAGCGACGACTGCGCGCTCAACCGGCTTGACGGGACCCTGCCGCGCAACGCGGGCGGCTATTTCAACCAGCCCTTGCGGCGGAAGTAGATGAAGGGCGCCGCGACGGACGCCACCATCAGACCGAGCGCGAACGGATAGCCCCAGGGATGCTCGAGTTCGGGCATGTTCTTGAAGTTCATGCCGTAAATCGACGCGATCAGCGTGGGTGGCAGCAGGGCGACGCTGGCGACCGAGAAGATCTTGATGATCTTGTTCTGGTTGATGTTGATGAAGCCGACCGTCGCGTCCATCAGGAAGTTGATCTTGTCGAACAGGAAGGCCGTGTGCGAGTCGAGCGAATCGATGTCGCGCAGGATCTGGCGTGAATCCTCGAACTGCTCGGCGTTGAGCATGCGGCTGCGCATCATGAAGCTGAGCGCGCGGCGGGTGTCCATCACGTTGCGGCGGATGCGGCCGTTCAGGTCTTCCTCGCGGGCGATCGCGGCCAGCACCTCGCCGGCCTCGGCGTCGGTCACGGCGCTCTTGAGCACCCGGGCGCTGACCGCCTCGAGCTTGTCGTAGATGCCCTCCAGGACATCGGCCGAGTACTCGGCGTCGGCGTCATAGAGCTTGAGCAGCACGTCTTTGGCATCCTCGATCAGCGCCGGGATGCGCCGCGCCCGCAGCCGCAGCAGCCGGAACACCGGCAGGTCCTCGGTATGCACCGAGAACAGGATGTTGTTGAACAGGATGAAGGCCACGCGCACATTGCGAGCGGGCTTGCCGTCGTTGCCGTCGTCACCTTCGATCAGGAAGTCGGAGCGGATGTGCAATTCGCCGTTGTCTTCCTCGTAGAAGCGGGCGGATTCCTCCAGGTCCTCGTCGACGATGTCCTCGGGGATGGTCAATCCGAAACGATCGCGGATCCAGCCTTTTTCTTCGGCGCTTGGGTCCTCCAGGTCGACCCAGACCGGGCGCGACTGGGCCAGGTCCTCGGCGGTTTCGATTTCTTCCTGGAACAGCGCGCCCTTGAGGCGGCCGTTGTCCAGCGTGAACACGTTCAGCATGCATCGACTCCAGCGGCGCTGGCAGGAGGGCAACGGAAGGCGCCGTCCGGGGGGCGGGCTTCGGTTCGACCGTCTCACGTCGGGCCGGTGCGCGTGGCAGCGCATGGGCGGGAGTGGACGGTCGCCGAGAGGGATCGCTGTCCGAGAAGGGCTCCGCAACGGGAGTAGCCGCGGATTATTGCACCGGCACCGAGCGTGAAAGAAGGCGCATCAACGAGGCCTGAGCTTCGTCAAAAGCTCAGCGTCATCCCCTTGTCATGCAGCCGCTTCGCGAGCAAACTGGGCTCGTCGATTCCCCACTCCCTCCCAACTCCGCTACCTGTAAACACCCTCCCTTCCCCGCTCTTTTTCCGGTTCCCTCAGTTTTCCGTTTCCTGTTTCACGACCCAATCCTCTGAAAGGAGGCGCTATGAATTTGACGATCAGTGGCCATCATCTTGAAGTCACGCCGGCCCTGCGCGAATACGTGCTCACCAAGCTGGACCGTGTGACCCGCCACTTCGACCAGGTCGTTGACATCAACGTCCTGCTGACCGTGGAGAAGCAAAAGGAGAAGGAGCGCCGACAGCGCGCCGAAGTGACGTTGCATGTGAAGGGGCGCGACATCTTTGTCGAGCAGTCCCATGAAGACCTCTACGCCGCCATTGATCAGTTGATGGACAAGCTGGACCGTCAGGTCTGCCGCCACAAGGACAAGGTGCAGGACCATCACCACGCCTCCGCCAAGCGTCTGGAGGTGCCGGCGCCCTGAGTTCAGGCCTGGCCTCGAACAGCACGGCGGCCCTCGGGCCGCTGTGTTTTTTACGATGCGCAATCGGTTGTTGCTGCACTGCCGCAAGGACCCGCATTCGAGGGACTGCAGCGGTGTTTTCCACGCCCCGGAGCCACGGCGCCCACCCCAAAACGCCCTGGGGTTCCATAATCTGACGCTCAGATTGACCCACCTGCCGGTTCCGGCCGCGCCCAACCCGCGCCCCCGATGCTCCGGTCCTCGCCCATGAACCGTCTCGCCGCGATCCTGCCCGCCGACAATGTGTTGGTGACCGTGGATGCATCTAGCAAGAAGCGCGCCTTCGAGCATGCCGGGCTGCTGTTCGAAAACCATCACCAGATGGCTCGGGCGCTGGTTACCGACAACCTGTTTGCGCGGGAGCGCCTGGGCTCGACCGGCCTGGGCCATGGCGTTGCGATCCCGCACGGTCGCGTCAAGGGTCTGAAGAACCCGCTCGCCGCGGTGTTGCGCCTGCAGCAACCCATTGCCTTCGACGCGCCGGACGACGAGCCCGTCGGCTTGCTGATCTTCCTGCTCGTACCGGAAGCGGCCACCCAGCGCCACCTGGAAATCCTCTCCGAAATTGCCGAAATGTTGTCTGACCGCGAACTGCGGGAGCAGCTCAAGGCCGAACCGGACGCCGCGACGCTGCACAAGCTGATCGCGGCCTGGGAGCCGCTGAAGTCCGTCGCGTGAGGCTGCGCCCGCCTTGAAGCCGACCTCGATCAGCGCGGAGAGGCTCTTCGAAGAGCACCGCGAGGCGCTGCGCTGGGAGTGGATCGCCGGCCATGCCCACCCGGAGCGCCGCTTCGACGAGGCCGCGGTGCGCGATGCGCAGAGTGCCGCCGACTTGGTGGGCTATCTGAACTACATCCATCCCTACCGGGTGCAGATCGTCGGCCACCGCGAGGTCGCCTACCTGAGCCAGGAAAGCGTCGAGATCCAGGACCGCCGCATCTCGCGCATCGTCACGCTGGAGCCGCCGGTGCTGATCTGCGCCGACGACACCGTGCCGCCGCCGCGCCTGGTTGCAATGTGCGACCGCGCCGAGATCCCGCTGTTCCGCACCACGGAATCCGCCGGCCATGTCATCGACGTCGTGCGCGGCTATCTGGCGCAGCTGTTCGCCAACCGCACCACCCGCCACGGCGTGTTCATGGACATCCTGGGCCTGGGCGTGCTGCTGACCGGCGAATCGGGCCTGGGCAAAAGCGAACTGGGCCTGGAGCTGATCTCGCGCGGCCATGGCCTCGTGGCTGACGATGCGGTCGACTTCTTCCGCATCTCGCAGACCGCCATCGAGGGCCGCTGCCCGGAGCTGCTGCTCAATCTGCTGGAAGTGCGCGGCATCGGCCTGCTCGACATCAAGGCCATCTTTGGCGAAACCGCCGTGCGCCGCAAGATGCGGCTCAAGCTCATCGTCCACCTGGTGCGCAAGGAGACGATGGAGCGCGACTTCGAGCGCCTGCCCTACGAGCCGCTGTACGAGGACGTGCTCGGCATGCCGGTGCGCAAGGTGGTCATTGCGGTGGACGCGGGCCGCAACCTCGCGGTGCTGGTCGAGGCCGCCGTGCGCAACACCATCCTGCAGCTGCGCGGCATCGACACCTACAAGGAATTCGTCGAGCGCCACCAGCGCGCCATCGACAGCGGCGCCACGGAGTGACGCGCCCCGGCGCCGAGGGCGTGGCCGCGCGGCCATCTGCGGGCGGGCCTGTGGTCGGGCCCCGGGGGACAATCCGGTCATGGCAGTCCTCTCCCTCACCAACGCCCATCTCGCCTTCGGGCATGTCGCCCTGCTCGATGCGGCCAACTTCGCGCTCGAAACCGGCGAGCGCGTCGGCCTCATCGGCCGCAACGGCACCGGCAAGTCCTCGCTGCTGAAGATCCTCGCCGGCCTCGAAAAGCTCGACGACGGCCTGCTGCAGCAACAGCAGGGCCTGACCAATGTCTACGTGCCGCAGGAGCCGGAGCTGCGCGGCGACGCGACCATCTTCGACGTCGTCAGCGAGGGCGTGGCCGAGGCCAAGGCCCTGCGCGAGCGCTACGAGCGCCACGATGAGCACGACGACCTCGCTTGGGTGCAGGAGCGCATCGAGCACATCGGCGCCTGGAACTGGGAGCAACGGGTCGACGAAACCCTGCAGCGCCTGGGCCTGGATGGCTCGCGCCTGGTCGGCAGCCTGTCTGGCGGCCTGAAGAAGCGCGTAGCGCTCGGCCGTGCCCTGGTGGCCCAGCCCGACGTGCTGCTGCTGGACGAGCCAACCAACCACCTGGACCTCGACGCCATCGCCTGGCTGGAAGGCCTGCTCAACGACTTCAAGGGCTCGCTGCTGCTGATCACGCACGACCGGCAGTTCCTCGACAACGTCGCCAACCGCATCGTCGAGCTGGACCGCGGCCAGCTGCGCGGCTACCCCGGCAACTACGCCGCCTTCCAGGCCGCCAAGGCCTACGAGCTGGAGAACGAGGCGCTGGCCAATGCGCGCTTCGACAAGCTGCTCGCGCAGGAGGAGGTGTGGATCCGCAAGGGCGTGGAGGCGCGGCGCACGCGCTCGGTGGCCCGTGTGCAGCGGCTGCAGGAGATGCGCCTGCAGCACGCCGCGCGGCGCGACGTACAGGGCAAGGTGAGGCTGGACATCGACACCGGCTCGGCCAGCGGCAAAATCGTCGCGGAGCTGGAGGACGTGTCCAAGAGCTACGGCGACCGACCCATCGTGCGCGGCTTCACGTCCACCATCCTGCGCGGCGACAAGGTCGGCCTGATCGGCCCCAACGGCGCCGGCAAGACGACGCTGCTGAAGATGATCCTCGGCGAACTGCCGCCGGACAGCGGCACGGTGCGCCTGGGCTCGCGCCTGACGGTCGCCTACTTCGACCAGATGCGCGACACCCTCAACCTCGACGCGACGCTGGCCGACACCATCAGCCCCGGCTCGGAGTGGATCGAGATCGGCACGCAGAAGAAGCACGTCAAGAGCTACCTGGGCGACTTCCTGTTCTCGCCGGCCCGCGCCAACTCGCCGGTGCGCACGCTCTCCGGCGGCGAGCGCAACCGCCTGCTGCTGGCCCGCCTGTTCGCGCGGCCCGCCAACGTGCTGGTGCTGGACGAGCCCACCAACGACCTCGACATCGAGACGCTGGAGCTGCTGGAGGAACTGCTGGCCGAGTACGACGGCACGGTCTTCCTCGTCAGCCACGACCGGCGCTTCCTGGACAACGTCGTCACCTCCACCATCGTCTACGAGGGCGACGCCTGCTGGCGCGAGTACGAGGGCCGCGTCGAGGACTGGCTGACGCAGTCCAAGCGCGCCGCCGCGCTGCAGGCCAAGGCAACGCCGGCCGCCGCCCCCACGCCGCCGCCCGCGCCCGAGCCGGCCCCGGTCGTCGCGACCAAGCGCAAGCTCAGCTACAAGGAGCAGCGCGAGCTGGACGAGATCCCGAAACAGATCGCCGCGCTGGAGGCCGAGCAGACGCAGCTGAACGCGTTGATCGCCGGCAGCGAGCTCTACACCCAGGGCGCCAAGCGCATCGCCGAGGTCACCGACCGCGCGGCCGAGATCGATGCCGAGCTGCTGGCGCTGATGGAGCGCTGGGAAGTGCTGGAGAGCAAGTGATGAACCCGCTGCACCACGAGTGGCTGGCGCTGCAAGCTCAGCATGAGCGCTATGAGGCCCTGGCGCTTGGCGTCAAGATGTCCGCGTTTGCGGCCGCTGTGCTCGTGACCGACAACACCCTCGCTGTGTCGCTGCTGGCCCTGCTGTGGCAGCAGGAGGCGGTGCTCAAGACCTTCCAGGGCCGGCTGGGCAAACGTCTGCTGGTCATCGAAGCCGGCCTGCACACCGGGGACGCTGTGCCGGCCATGCAGTTGCACAGCGCCTGGCAGGCCCGACGGCCACGCGGTGCCGCGCTGCTGCGGGAATACCTGGCCAGTGCCTGCCGCCCGACCGTTGCGCTGCCTTATCCGCTGCTGATGGTGCTGGCCGTGCTGTTCTGACCGCTGCAGCCGGCTCAGGCCAACTGCAGCTTGTCAACCGGCACGAAGCCGGGCATGCCCTTGAGCTGGACGACCGTCTCGCTGTGGCGGTGCACCACATGCTGGGCCACATGCACGGCGCCCTGGTAGCGGACCCGGTCACCCGGCTTGACCACCGGCTGCGGCGGAATGATGGGCACCGCGGGGCGGGGCAGCATGCGGGTCTTGTGGATCACCTCGTGAACCTGGCCGTGCAGCTCGGGTGAGCTCCTGGCCAGGGCGTCCAGAGAGCGCGTGATCTCGGCCTGGAGCTGCTCGGCCGTGAACGGCTTCTTCAGCAGGAAATGGGCGCCCAGGGCCTTGGCCTTCAGCTGATGGTCGGGCGTGACGTCAAAGCTCAGCAGGGACAGGTGCAGGGTCGGGAGGCTCTCGCGCAGACGCTGATAGAGATCCGGCCCGGTCAGGGCCGATCGGGGGAACCAGTCCGTCACCAGAAAATTTGGCTTGAAGACCAGGCCCTCGGCGAGGGCCGTTTCGGTGTCCGCGCAGCAGCGGATGTTCTCGGCCGCGAAGCCACGACTTTGAAGCAATTGCCTGGCAAAGGTTTGCACCCCGGCCAGGGCATCGACAACAAGGAATTTCAGAGGGGAGTTCATGTCCGCGCCGGGCCTTGCCGCGCGAGGCAGCCCGGGGTGGCGTTGATTTTGCCGGCAAGAACGCCCGGGCGCGCAACAAATCCGGCGCCGGCGTGAGCTTTTCTTCGGCTTGGCTACGCCAAGCGTCCCCGTGCTGGCCCCTTTACAGCCGGCCCTGCTGACGGTCTGCCGCGGCGCGCAGCGCGCGCCAGAAGCCCGCATCCCGCGACGTGGCGATGTTGATGCGCATCAGCGAGCCCGGGCGCCGCGTGGCGCTGAACAGGGCGCCCGGTGCGGTCAGCCAGCCGGCATCGAGCAGCGGCTGGGCCAGGCGCTCGGTGTCGACGCCGGTGTCCAGCCAGCCGAACAGGCCGTCGGGCGGGCTGGCCCAGCGAAAGCCATGGGCGGTGGCCAGCGCCGAGACGCGTTGGCGCGCAACGGCCAGGCGCTCGCGCAGGCGCTGTGCATGGCGGCGCAGCCGCCCCTGTTCGAGGCACAGTGCGACGGCGCGCTCCAGCACCGGCGAACTGGTCAGGCCATCGAGCAGCTTCGTGTCGGTCAGCGCCCGCAATCGCTGGGGCTGCGTGGCCAGAAAGCCGACGCGCCAGGCCGGCGTCAGCACCTTGGAGAAGCCGCCGACATAGGTCACCCGTTGCATCCCGTCGAGCGTGGCCAGGCGCGGCTGGTGCTCGGGCGCGAGAAAGCCATAGCTGTCGTCCTCGACGATGAAGAAGTCGTGGGCATCCGCCAGACGCAGCAGCCGGTGTGCCGTTGCCAAGTCCAGGCTGTGGCCGGTCGGGTTGTGCAGCACCGACACGGTCAGATAGGCCCTGGGTTGATGTGCCGCCGCCAGCGCTGCGAGGGTGTCGAGGTCGGGGCCCCGGGCGCCGCGCGGCACCGGCAGCAGCCGGATGCCGGCCTGGCTCAGGCGGGCGAACATCACGGCCCAGCCCGGGTCGTCGACCAGCACTGCATCGCCGGGCTGCAGCTGCGTGCGGATGATCAGGTCGAGCGCGTGGGTAGCGCCGTGGGTCGTCAGGATGTGGTCTGGGCCGGCGTGAATGCCGAGGTCGGCCAGACGCTGGCTCAGGGCTTCGCGCAGACGCAGGTCGCCGCTGGGGTCGCCGTAGCTGACCTGCACGGCGAGCCCCTCGGCGCCGTTCAGGCGGCGCAGCGCGGATTGCAGCAGCGCCGGGTCCAGCCAGTCGGCAGGCAAGGTGCCCAGCCCCGGCGAGCGCGCGGCATCGGCCTCGAACATGCCGCGGATCAATGCGGTGGCGTCAACCGGCGCCTGACGCGGCGTCGCGGCCGGTGCAGACACGGTGCGCGGCGCCGGCATGGCCTCGCGCACGAAGAAGCCGCGCTGGCGCCGCGCCTCCAGCAGGCCCGCCGCCTGAAGCTGGTCGTAGGCGGCGACGACGGTATGCGGGCTGACGCCGTGCTGGCGCGCGCAGTCGCGCACCGAGGGCAGGCGGGCGCCCGGGGGCAGCAGCCGCTCGCGGATGCGTTGGGCGTAGCGCTCGGCCAGCTGGCCGGCGAGGGGTTGGCTGGCGCCGCGCTGCAGCGGGGCGGGTGTACCGGTCGGCATGGCAATACAGATTCGTTCTTTGTCTGCCTGACTGTACTGGTTCTGTATCGCATCCGCTGCCTAGACTGGGCTGATGTCACAGCCCATGCCCATGCCCATGCCCAAGTCCGCCGCGCCGTCGGCGCCGGTCGCGTCCGACGCGGCGCGAGGCCTGCTGCTCGGCATGGCCGGCGTCATCATGTTCGCGCTGAGCATTCCGATGACGCGTCTGGCCGGCGGCAGTGCCGCAGCGCCTCAGCTCGACCCGGCCTTTGTCGCTTTCGGGCGCGCGGCAGTGGCGGGCCTGCTGTCCATCGGCTACCTGGCCTTGACTCGCGCGCGCCGCCCGCGCGGCCGGGAGCGGGCGTGGTTGGCTTTCACGGCCGCCGGCGTCGTGTTCGGTTGGCCGCTGCTGCTGGGTCTGGCGGTGCGGCGCGTCGATGCGGTGCATGCATCGGTGGTGTCTGGAGTGCTGCCGCTGTCGACGGCGGTGATCGCGGCATTGGTGCTGCGTCAGCGGCCAAGCGCCGGCTTCTGGGCCTGCGCGCTGGCCGGGCTGGCCCTGGTGGTCGGCTTCGCCGCCTGGCGGGGCGCCGGCCGCCTGGAGTTGGCGGATGTGCTGCTGCTCGGGGCTGTCATCAGCGCGTCGGCGGGCTATGTCAGCGGGGCGCGGCTGTCGGGCGCCCTGAGCGCCGAGCAGGTGATCTGCTGGGTGCTGGTCATCAGTCTGCCGCTGACCCTGCCGTTGGCGCTCTGGACCCGACCCGTCGCGCCGGTCGCGATCTCGGCCTGGGTCGGTTTCGCCTATGTGTCTTTGGTCTCGATGTGGATCGGCTTTTTCGCCTGGTATCGCGGCCTGGCCCTGGGTGGCACCTTGCGCGTCAGTCAGGTTCAGGTGCTGCAGCCTTTTCTGTCGATGCTGTTCGCCGTGCCCTTGCTCGGTGAGCCCCTCGACGCGATGACCCTGGCCTTCGCGGCCGCCGTGCTGGTGGTGGTGTGGTGGGGAAAGCGCCAGCCCGTGGCTCAAAACGAAGGATCTGGGAGGTCCGCATGAGAGATGAATTCACCACGCGATTGATGCCGGGCCAGGCGCTGACCGTGGCTGCCTCGGGCTCGGCACGACGCCTCGTCGTGACGGGCGGCCGGCTGTGGCTGACCGTGTCGGGCGCCACCGACGACCACTGGCTGCAGGCTGGCCAGGGCTTCACCGTGGCCGCTGGCGCAGAGGTCGTGATCGAGGGGTGGCCGCAGGCCGAGTTTCAGCTGCTGTTGCCGCCGCCCGTGCGGCGGCGCGCCGCAAAGCCGGCGCGGTGCTGGCGCGTGGTCCCGGCGGCGGCATGAGTTCGGCGGCCGCGCTACTGCCCGGCCCGATGCCAACCCCGTGCAGGCGCCTGCCGCTCTTGCCGCGCCCCGGATGCTAGGCTGATCGTTCTGAAACCCCGTGTAATCCCCATGAGCACCGTCTGGACCCAAGCCCGCCGCGCCGCGCGGATGAACCCTTCCATCATTCGCGAGATCCTTAAGGTCACTGAGAAGCCGGGCATCCTGTCCATGGCCGGGGGCCTGCCGAGCGCCGACACCTTCCCGGTCGATGCGTTGAAGGCGGCCTGCGACCGGGTGCTGAGCCAGAACCCGCGCGAGGCCCTGCAATATGCCGCCAGCGAGGGCTTTGCGCCGCTGCGGGACTGGGTGGCGCAACGCGTGGCAAGCCTGGGCATGAAGGTCAAGCCCGAGCAGGTGCTGATCACGAGCGGCTCGCAGCAGGGCCTGGACCTCGTCGGCAAGGTGCTGTGCGATGCGGGCGCCCCGGTGGCGGTCGAGACCCCCACCTACCTCGGCGCCCTGCAGGCCTTCACGCCCTATGAGCCACTGTTCACCAGCCTGGCCAGCGATGCGCAAGGCCCGCTTCCGGAAGCCCTGGCCGCGCTGCCGCATGACGCGCCGGGCACCCGGTTCGCCTACCTGCTGCCGAATTACCAGAACCCGACCGGGCGTGTGATGACTGCCGCCCGTCGCGAGGCCGTTGTCGAAGCCGCGCGCCGGGTGGGTGTGCCTATCGTCGAGGACAACCCCTACGGCGACCTGTGGTTCGACCAGCCGCCGCCAGCGGCGCTGTCCAGCCTGTGGCCCGAGGGTTCGCTCTACCTCGGCTCGTTCTCCAAGGTGCTGACGCCCGGCTTCCGCCTGGGCTATGTCATCGCTCCGCCAGAGCTGTATCCGAAGCTGCTGCAGGCCAAGCAGGCGGCCGACCTGCACACGCCGGGCTTCAACCAGCGCGTGGTGTACGAGGTGATCCGCGACGGCTTCCTGGAGGCACACATTCCGTCGATCCGCGCCCGCTACAAGGCCAACCGTGACGCCATGGCGACGGCGCTGAGCAGCCACCTGCCAGCGGGCTGCGAATGGCAAGCGCCCGAGGGCGGCATGTTTTTCTGGATCCGCCTGCCCACGGGCCTGGATGCGATGGCCTTGCTGCCCCAGGCGGTGGATGCCGGCATCGCCTACGTGCCCGGCGCCGCGTTCTACGCGCAGCAGCCCGACGCGCGCACGCTGCGGCTGAGCTTCGTGACGTTGACGCCGGAGCTGATCGGCGAGGGCGTCGACAAGCTCGGCCGTCTGCTGCGCGCGACCCTGAACGCCGTCCAAGAGAGGGCGCCCTAAGCCCGAACGCTGACAGCGAGCTGAAGCCCGCAGGCTTCGGCTTCTCCCGGGTTTCCATATCCCCAAGTCGCTGCGGCTCTGGCATCGTACGTAACCGGCACCCGGCCCAGACGCCGGGGTTCACGTACAACGGAGACGAGGCAAGCATGAAGCAGATGTTGACCGCCGTGGCGCTCGCGGCCATGGCATGGGGTGTGCAAGCCCAGGAGCCGATCAAGATCGGCGTGGCGGGGCCCTTTACCGGTGGATCGTCGTCAATGGGCGTCAGCATGCGTGACGGCGTGCGCCTGGCCACCGACGAGATCAACAAGGCCGGTGGCGTGCTGGGCCGCCAGATCCTGCTCGTCGAGCGCGACGATGAGGCCAAGAATGAACGTGGCGTGCAGATCGCCCAGGAGCTCATCAACAAGGAAAAGGTGGTTGCCACCGTCGGCTACATCAACACCGGCGTGGCCCTGGCCTCGCAGCGCTTCTATCAGGAAGCCAAGATTCCGGTGATGAACAACGTGGCCACCGGCTCCATCGTCACCAAGCAGTTCGAAGGTCAGCCCGAGAACTACATCTTCCGCAACGCCGCGCACGACTCGATCCAGGCGCCGATGATCGTCGAGGAGGCCATTGTCAAGCGTGGCTACAAGAAGGTCGCCATCCTGGCGGACAGCACCAACTACGGCCAGCTCGGCCGCGCCGACCTGGAAGCCGCGCTCAAGCTGAAGAACATCACGCCGGTCGCGGTCGAGAAGTTCAATGTCAAGGACGTCGACATGACGCCCCAGCTGCTCAAGGCCAAGGAGGCCGGCGCCGAGGCCATCCTGACCTATGCCATCGGCCCGGAACTTGCGCAGATCGCCAACGGCATGACCAAGCTGGGCTGGAAGGTGCCGATGATCGGCTCTTGGACGCTCTCCATGGCCAACTTCATCGACAACGCCGGCCCCGGCGGCGAAGGCGCGCGCATGCCGCAGACCTTCATCCAGGAGCCGACGACGCCCAAGCGCCAGAGCTTCATCATCAACTACCTGCGCACCTTCAACCCGAAGAACTCGCGCATCGACTCGCCGGTGTCCGCCGCCCAGGGCTATGACTCGGTCTACCTGCTGGCCGCGGCCATCAAGCAGGCCAACTCCACCGAGGGCCCCAAGATCAAGGCCGCGCTGGAAGACCTGAAGACGCCGGTCGAAGGCGTCGTGACGACCTACAACAAGCCCTTCTCGAAGACCGACCATGAGGCCATCACGGCCAACATCCCGGTGATGGGCGAGGTCAAGGGCCAGCGCGTGGTCTACGCCTACCCCGAAGACTTCAAGAAGGCCTCCGAAGTGCGCGTCAAGGACGTCAACGCCAAGGGGGCGCTGGAGCAGAAGAAGCGGCAATAAAAGCCCACCCCCTACTCGCTGCGCGAGCCCCCTCAAGGGGGCGCCGCCGGCAGGCCGGCAGAGCCGGACCTGCGTCAGCTGCTGGAGGGGTCGGGCGGGGCGCTTCGCGTCCCCGCCCTCTTGTTTTTTGACGGGAACGACGATGCAAATCCTGACCCAGCTCGTGTTCAGCGGCATTGCGCTGGGCATGATCTACGCCGTCATCGCCTTCGGCTACCAGCTCACCTTCGCCACCAGCGACACGCTGAACTTCGGGCAGGGCGAGTCGCTGATGCTCGGGGCGCTGGTGGGCCTCAGCCTCGTGGGCTGGGGCGTGAACTACTGGCTGATGATCCCGCTGGTGTGCCTGTTCGGCGCGCTGCAGGGCGCGGTGGTCGAGCGCATTGGCGTGCGGCCGGCGATCAAGATGAAGAGCGAGTTCGGCTGGATCATGTCCACGATCGCGCTCGGCATCATCTTCAAGAACGTCGCCGAGAACGTCTGGGGCCGTGACGACCTGAAATTCCCGTCGCCACTGCCCGAGGCGCCGATGAAAGTTCTCGGCGCCAATGTGCTGCCGATGGAAGTGCTCGTCGTCGTCGGTGCGGTGGGCATGATGCTGGCGGTTGAGCTGTTCAACCGCAAGAGCATCTATGGCAAGGCCGTGGTGGCCACCTTCAATGACCGCGATGCGGCCAAGCTGATGGGCATCAACACCGGACTGGTCATCACCTTCAGCTACGCGCTGTCGTCGCTGACCGCCGCGTTTGCCGGCGTGCTGATCGCGCCGTTGACGCTGACGGGCGCGACCATGGGCGCGGTGCTCGGCCTGAAGGCCTTTGCGGTGGCCATCATCGGCGGCCTGACCAGCGGCATGGGCATCATCGTCGGCGGCATCATCCTCGGCGTGGCCGAGACGACCACGGGCTTTTACCTGTCCACCGGCTACAAGGATGTGCCGGGCCTGGTGCTGCTGCTCATCGTGCTGGCCGTGAAGCCGGCGGGCCTGTTCGGCAAGACGGCCATCAAGAAGGTCTGAGGGAAGGCTCGACACGTGAACCTGAAGAACGCTGCTCTCGGCCTGACCGCCATCGCGGCCCTGGCCGCCTTCCCGCTGGTGTCCGGCAACCCGTACTACATCCACCTGGTCGAGACCATCATGATCTACGCGATCGTGCTGTTCGGACTGGACATCGTCGTGGGCTACACCGGCCAGGTGTCGCTCGGCCATGCGGGCCTGTTCGGCATCGGCGCCTACACGGCCGGTGTGCTGATCCTGAAGCTCGACGCCCCGGTCTACGCCACGCTGCCGGCCGCCATCGCGGTGGCGGCGGTGTTTGGCGCGATGCTGGCGCTGCCGGCCCTGCGGGTGACGGGGCCCTATCTCGCGATGGTGACGCTGGCCTTTGGAACCATCATCCAGATCCTGATCAACGAGATGACCTTCCTGACCGAGGGCCCGATGGGCATCACGCTGACCAAGCCCAAGCTCTTCGGCCATCCGCTCGATGAGGTGGAGTACTACTGGCTGGTGATGGCCTGCCTGGTCGCGGCGCTGATCTTTGTGCACCGGGTGCTGCACTCGCAGCTCGGCCGCGCCTTCGAGGCGCTGCGCGGCAGCCCGGTGGCGTCGGACTGCATGGGCGTGTCGGTCTACCGCTACAAGGTCTATGCCTTCGTCATCTCGGCCGCCCTCGCCGGCCTGGCCGGTTCGCTCTATGCCTACTCCGAGCAGTACATCAGCCCCAACACCTACAACTTCGAGCTGACCGTGATGTTCCTGCTGGCCATCATCATGGGCGGCCGCAAGACGCGCACCGGCGCGCTGCTTGGCGCGGCCATCATCGTGATGCTGCCCAAGCTGCTGGACGATCTGCAGGTCTTCCGCATCGGCGCGGTCGTGCTGGCCGTCATCGTGGCCGTCTCGGTCGGCGTGGCCCTCAAGCGCGGCAAGATGACCGGCCAGGCGGCGGCCATCCCGGTGGTCGGCACGGTCGGCCTGGCGCTGGTGTCGTTCAAGCTCCAGACCATGACCGACTGGCGGCTGTCGATCTTTGGCCTGATCACGCTGTTCGTCGTCTACTACCTGCAGGACGGCATCGTCGGCTTCGTGCGCAATGCGCTGAACCTGAAGGCCAAGGTCGAGCGCGACACCACCGACGCGGCCACCGCCGCACTCACCCGCGCCAGCACGCAGGGCGAGGCAGAGCTGCTCAAGGCCAGCGGCGTGCTGATGCAGTTCGGCGGCCTGAAGGCGCTCAACAACGTCGACCTCGTCGTCCAGCGCGGCAGCATCCACGGCCTGATCGGCCCCAATGGCTCGGGCAAGAGCACGATGATGAATGTGCTGACCGGCATCTACCAGCCGACCGCCGGCTCGGTGGTGTTCGCCGGCCGCACGGTCAACGGCCGCACCTCGTCGGACATCGCGCTGTCGGGTATCGCGCGCACCTTCCAGAACGTGCAGCTGTTCGGCGAGATGACGGCGCTGCAGAACGTGCTGGTGGGCCTGCACCACAGCTTCCACAGCAACCTGGTCGACATCGCCCTGCATCTGCCGCGTTACCTCCGCGAGGACCGCGAGCAGCGCGCCCGCGCCCATGCGCTGCTGGACTTCGTCGGCCTGGGAGAACTCGCCAGCGAGGAAGCCCGCAACCTGCCCTACGGCAAGCAGCGCCTGCTGGAGATCGCCCGCGCGCTGGCGCTGGACCCTCAGCTGCTGCTGCTGGACGAACCCGCCGCCGGCCTGACCGCGCCGGACATCAAGGAGCTGCTGGAGATCATCCGCAAGATCCGCGATGCCGGCGTCACCGTCATCCTGATCGAACACCACATGGACGTCGTCATGAGCCTTTGCGATCGCGTCTCGGTGCTGGACTTCGGCCAGAAGATCGCCGAAGGCCTGCCGGCCGAGGTGCAGGCCAACGAGAAGGTCATCGAGGCCTACCTGGGCGGAGGCGCCTGATCATGCTCAGCATCAAGAACCTCAGCGCCGGCTACGGCAAGGTCCAGGTCCTGCACGGCATCTCGCTGGACGTGCCCAAGGGGCAGGTCGTGACCCTGATCGGCTCCAATGGCGCCGGCAAGACCACCACCATGCGCGCGGTCAGCGGCATGATCAAGCCCACCGGCGGCGAGATCACGTTGAACGACCGCCGCATCGACGGCCTGGAGAGCTACCACATCGCCCGCCGCGGCCTCGCGCACTCGCCCGAGGGCCGACGCGTGTTCGCGACGATGACCGTCACCGACAACCTGCGCCTGGGCGCCTTCCCGCGCTACACCGGCGAGCGGCCCAAGGGCGACATCGCCGGCGACCTGGAGCGGGCGCTGGATCTGTTTCCCCGCCTGAAGGAGCGCCGCCTGCAGCTGGCCGGCACGCTGTCCGGCGGCGAGCAGCAAATGCTGGCCATGGCCCGCGCGGTGATGCTCAACCCCGAGGTGGTGCTGCTCGACGAACCGTCGATGGGCCTCGCACCCATCCTGGTCGACGAGGTGTTTCGCATCATCGAAAGCCTGAAGGCGCGGGGCGTGACCATGCTGCTGGTCGAGCAGTTCGCCGCCGCGGCGCTGAAGGTGGCGGACTACGGCTACGTGCTGGAGAACGGCCGCATCGCGGTGCATGGACCGGCCGCCCAGCTGCGCGACGACCCGGCCGTGCAGGCGGCCTACCTGGGCGGCGGGCATTGAAGGCACTGCTGGCCGGCTACCGGCTGAGCTTCGATGAGATCGACGCGGCCGCCGCGCATGCCTTCCTGACCACGGCCTACTGGTGCGAGGGCATCCCGCCGGCCACCGTCGAGCGGGCCATCGCGCACTCGCTGTGCATCGCCCTGCATGCCGAGGGGCAGGGCCAGGTCGGTTTTGCCCGCGTCGTCACCGACCGCACGACCTTTGCCTACCTGTGCGATGTTTACGTGCTCGAAGGGCATCGCGGCCAAGGGCTCGCCGATGGGATGATCCAGGCCTTGCTCGCCCACCCCGACCTGCAAGACCTGCGCCGCTTCATGCTGTTCACGCGAGACGCCCATCGCCTCTATGCTCGCCACGGTTTCCAGCCGCTGGCGACGCCGGACCGCGGCATGGAGATCGTGCGGCCTGGTCTGTACCTGAAGTCCCCGCCCGATGCCTGAACTCCGCCGCTTCGTCCAAGTCGACGTCTTCACCGCGACCCCGCTGAAGGGCAACCCGCTGGCCGTCGTTGTCGACGCTGCCGGTCTGACCGACGAGGAAATGTCCGCCTTCGCCCGCTGGACCAACCTCAGCGAAACCACCTTCCTGCTGCCGCCAGCCGATCCGGCCGCTGACTATCGGGTGCGCATCTTCACGCCGGGTGGCGAACTGCCGTTCGCGGGCCACCCGACGCTGGGCAGCGCGCATGCTTTCCTGGCCAGCGGTGGCGATGCCAAAAAGCCCGCCGAGGTGGTGCAGCAATGCGCCATCGGCCTGGTGCGTGTGAAGCGAGATGGCCAGCGGCTGGCCTTTGCCGCGCCACCATTGAAGCGCGGCGGCCCGGTCGACGACGCCGCGTTGCGCGCCCAGGTGCTGGCCGCGCTGCGGCTGGCGCCCGAGGCGCTGCTCGACCTCGTCTGGGTGGACAACGGCCCCGGCTGGTTGGCCGCGCGGCTGCCCGATGCTGCCGCCGTGCTGGCGCTGCAGCCCGACTTCGCTGCAATGCAGGGCCTCAAGCTCGGTGTGGTGGGGGCTTATCCGGCCGGTGCCGAGTGCCAGTTCGAGGTGCGGGCCTTTGTGCCGGCCCTGGGTGTGCCGGAGGATCCGGTGACCGGCAGCCTGAACGCGGGCCTGGCCCTGTGGCTGCAGGGCGCAGGGCTCGCGGGCGAGGCCTATGTCGCCGCCCAGGGCGCTGCGCTCGGCCGTGCCGGGCGCGTGCATGTGACGCGTGACCACGAAGCGACCTGGATCGGTGGCGACGTGACGCCGCTGATCCACGGCCAGGTGAGGCTTTGATGACCGAAGAACTGTTCCGCGAGGACGCCACGCTGCTGCAGTGCGAGGCCACGGTGGTCGACCAGGGCGAGGGCGGCGTGCTGCTCGACCGCACGGTCTGCTACCCGCTCGGTGGCGGCCAGGCGGGCGACACCGGCTGGCTGGTCGCCGGCGAGCGACGCTGGCGCGTGACCGACACCCGCAAGAGCAAGGAACAGCCCGGCGCCATCGTGCACATGCTGGACGGCGAGCCGCCCGCCATCGGCGCCGTGGTGCGTGTCGAGGTCGATGCCGCGCGCCGCCAGGCCCACCGGCGCTTCCACACCGCGACCCATCTGCTGTGCGCGCTGTTGCCCTACCCGGTGGACGGCTGCTCGATCACCGAGACTTACGCGCGGCTGGACTTCCACACCGATGAGCCCTTCGACAAGGACGCGATCCAGGCCGGCCTGGACCGCCTGGTGGCCGAGGCGCACCCGGTGTCGCACCGCTGGATCAGCGAGGACGAGCTGGATGCCAACCCCGGCCTGGTCCGTTCGATGAGCGTGCAGCCTCCGCGCGGCCTGGGTCGCGTGCGCGTGCTGGAGATCGACGGCGTGGACCTGCAGCCCTGCGGCGGCACGCATGTGTCCAACACGGCGGAGATCGGCGTCCTCGTCGTCACGAAGATTGAGAAGAAGTCAGCCAGGACCCGCAGGGTCGTGCTCGGCTTTGCCGAGCCGGCCGTAGGCCGGGGCTGACTTCTTCGGGGATGGCTCATGTGAGCGCCGCGAACGTGAGCGATCACCAGAAGTGACCATCGCCAAGACCCGCAGGGTCGTGCTCGGCTTTGCCGAGCCGGCCGCAGGCCGGGGCTGACTTCTTCGGGGATGGCTCATGTGAGCGCAGAGAACGTGAGCGATCACCAGAAGTGCCCATCGCCAAGAGCCGCCCAGTGGTCATCGAATTCGCGCGCTGACCTCTCTGGCTACACTGCGCCGGCTATGGCCGGCCCTGACATCCAGCTGATCACGCCCGAGTCCCCCGCCGACTGGCAGGATGTCCGCATCATCCTGCGAGAGTACGCGGCCAGCCTGCCGGTGAGCCTCGATTTCCAGGGTTTCGATGCAGAGCTCGCCGGCCTGCCGGGCGTCTATGCACCGCCTGGCGGCCTGATGCTGCTGGCGGCGGTAGATGGGGCGGTGGCCGGCAGCGGCGCCTTCCGCCCTTTGCCAGACGCCGACTATCCCAATGCCTGCGAGATGAAGCGGCTGTTCGTGCGCCCGGCCCTCCGGCGCTTCGGCCTCGGGCGGCTGCTGGCCCAGGCGCTGATGGACCGGGCCACCGAAGCGGGCTATTCCTGCATGCTGCTCGACACGCTCGACGACATGGAGGCCGCGCGCGGGCTCTATGAGAGCCTCGGTTTTGTCGAGGTGCCGCCGTTCTACTTCAACCCCATCGCCGGCGCGCACTACCTGAAGGCCGATCTCGGCGCCTTCCGGCCGAGTTACTTCGGATAACGGCACTAGAGTGCCGTCCATGGCCTCTGCGTACGACATCCAGCCGCTCGGGCGGCATCGCTGCCTGCTGGGCGAATCGCCGTTGTGGCATCCAGACGAGCAAGTGCTCTATTGCGTCGACATCCCGGGGCGCCAGATCCTGCGCTGGACCGCAGGCTCCGACGAGCCCGAGGTGTTTGCCCAGGACGCGGAGCCGGGCTGCATCGCCGCCCGCGCTGGGGGAGGCCTGGTCGTGGCACGCCGTGACGGCCTGTGGGCCATGGACACGCGCGACGGCGGGCTGACTGCACTCGCCGGCCCGCCCTATGACCCGTCGCGCCAGCGTTACAACGATGGCAAGCCAGATGCCGCCGGCCGCTGGTGGGTCGGGGCGCTGAGCGATGCCCGAGAGCCTGAGGCGGCGCTCTACCGCATCACGCCGGCGGGTGCCGAGCCCATGCTGGGCGGCATCGTCGTGTCCAACGGTCTGGCCTGGAGCCCCGATGGCACGGTGCTTTACCGCAGCGACACCAAGGCGCACACGATCTGGGCCCATGCTTTCGACCTGCACAGCGGCACGCTGGGCGAGGGCCGTGTCTTCGCGAGCTTCGCGCCGCGCACGCCCGACCAGCCGCTGGCGAGCTACGGCGGTCGTCCGGACGGAGCTGCCGTGGACGAGTCCGGGGCCTATTGGGTGGCCATGTTCGAAGGCGCGCAACTGCTGCGTTATGCCGCCGATGGCGTCTTGCTGGAGGTGGTGCCGCTGCCGGTGCGTTGCCCGACGATGCCAGCCTTTGGGGGAGCGGACGGCCGCACGCTGTTCATCACGACGGCGCGCGACAAGCGCCCCGCCGACGAGCTCGCGCGGGAGCCCTGGGCGGGTGCCGTGCTGAGCCTGCGCGTGGCGGTGCCGGGCCTGCCGGCGCAGCGCTGCCGGCTCTGAGCCGGCGCCTGGCGCCGGCCCCGGCGCATGAGGCGCAGCGGTTCACGGCCGACGCTGGCTTTTTGGAAACTGCGGGTTACCACATATACTCCCGTGGTTTTGCCGGCCGGCATTTGGGTCGGCGCCTCCCTGTCAAGGCCGACATGACTGCCGATTCCAAGGTCCGTCCTGCCAATGCCTGGGACGATGAAGCGCCCGACTCCGTGCCCGTGCCGCCCTGGGACGCCCAGCAGGTGCAAGCCTTGCTGGCCCGTGAACGGCCTCTCTCGCCCTGGCGGGTGGTGGCCTCCCAGGCGGTGGTCGGTGGCTTGTTGGCGCTGGCGTGGTGGCTCTTGGGCTCTGCACCGGCGCAACAGGTGCGCTCCACGGTCTGGGGCGCGGCTGCGGTGGTGTTGCCCCATGCGCTGATGGCGTGGGGGCTGCGCCGCCAGGCTGTCCAGGCCCAGGCGGCGCTCCTGACGTTCCTCGTGTGGGAACTGATCAAGGTTGGCCTCGCGGTCGTCATCCTGGTGGCGGCGGCGCGGCTGGTGCGGGATCTGAGCTGGCCGGCCCTGCTCGTGGCGCTGATCGCGTGCCTGAAGGTACATCTGGGGGCCTGGTGGTGGTTGAGCCGGGCCGTAAGACAAACGAATTGAGTCACGAAAGACGATGAGCAGCGAACAGCACGCGCCCAGCGCCGGTGAGTACATCACCCACCACCTGCAGCACCTGCAGAAGAATTTCGCGTTCGAAAGCGTGAAGCAGTCCACCATCGTTGACTTCACTCTGTTCAACCTGGACTCGCTGGTCTTTGCCACGGTGCTGGGCTTCCTCGGCGTCTTCCTGCTGTGGCTGGGCGTGCGCAACGCGACCTCCGGGGTGCCGGGCCGTTTCCAGGCCGCGGTGGAGATCCTGTTCGAACTGGTCGACAACGAGGCCAAGGGCGTCATCAACAACGCCAAGAGCCGCGCCTTCGTCGGCCCGCTGGCCCTCACGGTGTTCGTCTGGATCTTCCTGATGAATTTCATGGACATGCTGCCGGTCGACTTCCTGCCGCAGATCTGGCACAGCGCCGGTCCGGCCCTGGGCTTCAAGGACACCCTGCGCGTCGTGCCGACGGCCGACCTGTCGACCACCCTGGGCATGTCGACCCTCGTGCTGCTGCTGTGCCTGTACTACAGCGTCAAGATCAAGGGCATCGCAGGCTGGGGCCATGAGCTCATCGCGGCGCCCTTCGGCGACCACTGGGCCCTGTGGCCCTGCAACTTTGTGATGCAGATGATCGAGTTCGTGACCAAGACCGTGTCTCATGGCATGCGGCTGTTCGGCAATATGTTTGCCGGTGAACTCGTGTTCATGCTGATCGCGCTGATGGGCGGCGCATTCGCGATGAGCTTGACGGGCTTCAGCCTGGCCTTCGGCCACATCGTGGCCGGCACGATCTGGACCCTGTTCCACATCCTCGTGATCGTGCTGCAGGCCTTCATCTTCATGATGCTCACGCTGATCTACATCGGTCAGGCGCACGACCATCACTGATCCCTTTTCCTTTTCCCTTCCTTTTCCCTCACTGTCTCTAGGAGATTTGAAATGAACGAAATCCTCGGTCTGGTTGCTCTGGCTTGCGGCATCATCGTGGGCCTCGGCGCCATCGGCGCCTCGATCGGCATCGCACTGATGGGCGGCAAGTTCCTGGAGTCTTCGGCCCGTCAGCCCGAGCTGATGAACCAGCTGCAGACCAAGATGTTCATCCTGGCCGGCCTGATCGACGCGGCCTTCCTGATCGGCGTCGCCATCGCCCTGCTGTTCGCCTTCGGCAACCCGTTCGTCGCCACGCTGCTGGCCAACCTGCCGAAGTAATCACCGTCCCCTTTCAGGCTTGAAAGGAGATAAGCCGTGAACATCAACGCAACACTGTGGATCCAGTGGATCCCGTTTGCGATCCTGGCATGGGTGACGGCTCAGTTCATCTGGCCCGTCATCGCCAAGGCGCTGGACGAGCGTGCCGCGAAGATCGCCGACGGCCTGGCCGCCGCCGATCGTGCCAAGACCGAGCTTGCTTCGGCCAACCAGGCCGTTGAAGCACAGCTGGCGCAGACGCGCACCGAATCGACCAAGCTGCTGGGCGACGCCGAAAAGCGCGCTGCAGCGATCGTCGAGGAGGCCAAGAAGCGTGCCGAGGACGAAGCCGCCAAGATCATTGCGCAGGCCAAGGCCGATGCCGAGCAGCAGGTCGTGCGCGCCCGTGAGGCGCTGCGCCAGCAGGTCGCCGTGCTGGCCGTGAAGGGCGCGGAGGCCATCCTGCACAAAGAAGTCAACGCCGGCGTTCACGCCGACCTGTTGGCGCGCCTGAAGCAGGAGCTCTGACCATGGCAGAACTCGCCACCATCGCCCGCCCCTACGCCGAGGCGCTGTTTCAGGTCGCCCGCAACGCCGACCTGACCGCCTGGCGCGGACAGCTCGACGCGCTGGCTGACGTGGCGGGTGACGCCGCGCTGCGTCAGTTCGCCGACCATCCGAAGACGGCGGTCGACCAGGTTGTCGGCCTGGCGGCCGAGGCCACGGAGAAGCGGCTGGGCCAGCCCCTGCTGCCCGGCGTGCGCAACTTCCTGCAGACGGTGGTCGAGAACCGCCGGCTGGACGCCGTGCCTGCCGCGGTGGCCCAGTTCCACACGCTCGCCGCCGGTGCGCTGGGCGTGGCCGAAGCTGTGGTCGACAGCGCCTACCCGGTCGATGCGGCGCAACTCGCCGAACTGACCCAGGTGCTGGAGCGTCGCTTCGGTCGCAAGCTGAAGCTGGACGTCCGCATCGACCCCACGCTGATCGGCGGCGTTCGCGCCACCGTCGGCGACGAAGTGCTCGACACCTCCGTGCGCGCCCGTCTGGAGCGCATGAAGACCGCGTTGATTGCCTAAACATCCAACCACCTGGCGCCCTGCGCCGGGCGGGAGAGCGACATGCAACTGAACCCTGCAGAAATTTCCGAATTGATCAAGAGCCGCATCGAGGGCCTCGCCCCGAGCGCGGACATCCGCAACCAGGGCACCGTCGTGTCGGTCTCGGACGGCATCGTCCGCGTGCACGGCCTGTCGGACGTGATGCAGGGCGAAATGCTCGAATTCCCGTCGGCCCCGGATGGCTCGCAGACCTTCGGTCTGGCCCTGAACCTCGAGCGCGACTCCGTCGGCGCCGTGATTCTGGGTGCCTACGAGCACATCTCCGAAGGCGACACCGTCAAGTGCACGGGCCGCATCCTGGAAGTGCCGGTCGGCCCCGAGCTGATCGGCCGCGTGGTGAACGCCCTGGGCGAGCCCATCGACGGCAAGGGCCCGATCAACGCCAAGATGACGGACGTCATCGAGAAGGTCGCCCCGGGCGTGATCGCCCGCAAGTCGGTCGACCAGCCCGTGCAGACCGGCCTGAAGTCCATCGACTCGATGGTGCCCGTCGGCCGCGGCCAGCGCGAGCTGATCATTGGTGACCGTCAGACCGGCAAGACCGCCGTGGCCATCGACGCGATCATCAACCAGAAGGGTCAGAACATGACCTGCGTGTACGTCGCCATCGGCCAGAAGGCGTCGTCCATCA
>RXJV01000030.1 GCA_003963075.1 Burkholderiales bacterium | reverse complement strand
TATGAGGCATCAGCCTTGGTCGAGGGCACGAGCGACACGCTGATGGCCTCGGTCACTCAGCATTTCGACGCTCTGATCGATGACGAAATCATCGTCCCGGCGACCAGGGACCGCATTGACGCCTATGAACGGGAGTACGTCATCCACGACATCTTCCGAAAGGTGGCCAAGAAGCGTGCGCAGAAGGCAAGCAGCGCGATTGGCCCGAACTTCACGACGTTGGCCGGCATTCTGGAGTTGATGAAAAGCGACGATTCAGAACATGGCTTCACGGAACAGAAAGCCCTACGAAAGGGCAACCTTCGCCAGGCAAGGCGGATGTTGGAGGAATGGGCCGTCGCGCGTGGGAATACGAGTCAAGGGTTCCTGGCCCGATTTGAAACGTTGATCGGCCTGCTGCATTCGGGTGGCTTGCATCGCGGCAAGAACCGAATCGCGGAGCATCCAGGTCAGTTCGTCGCAGCGGTAAGAGACATCGTGGGCCAAGGCACTCTCCCACCTGGAGACGCCTTCGCAGTTCTTCATGCGCACTTCGAGCACATCCCGCGAGCAGGCATCAACCTACTGACCGAGGTGCTGCACGCACTTGACAACAAGCGGTTCGCGGTGATGAACCAAAACGCGGTGTCGGGGCTGGCATTGGCCGGGATCAGGGCATATCCCCTACATCCAAACAAGCAAAACGTCGGTCCCGACGACTACGCAAGGTATTGCCAGCATGCCGAGGAGGTGCGACAGGCGCTGGGCCTGGCCGACTTCACGGAATTGGATGCACTGTTCAACTACGCCTATTGGGGTGAATCCTCGGGAGAGGTGGAAGCAGATTGACGGGACGGACTTGCGGAAGAGGGGCTGTCCCAACTATCCCCTGGGGATAGCCCAGACGGTCAAGGGCGGCGGAGGTTGGATCGAATCTGTGCCAGGTAGGCGCGCGCCACCTCGGGATCGGCGGGACGGGACTCGGCAGCAGGTGTGGCGTGTGCCGGCGCAGGTGTTCGAGCGACTTGTGGCGCTGCGCCGTTGTCACCTGCCCAGGCCTTGAACTCCCCGCGGATCGCCTTCTGGATGATGCCGAACAGATAGCCGGCCGGGTTGCGCACCGCGCTGTTGCGGCAACGCGCATCCCATTCGTCCAGCACCGCCTGCCGAAGGGGCTCGTCCACCTGCTGCAAAGCCACGAGCGCGCCGCTCTGCTGCTCGTCCTTCAATCGCAGCAGACGCTCGGGCAGGCGCAAGTGCTGCAGCGCTTTCGCGCGCGGTACTGTACGTACTTGATTTATACGATCCATACGTACAGTACGGTCCTCCTTCGGATTCCGAAGTGAGCCGTCTGGCGCGGGCTTCGGCCCTGCTTCGGAATCCGAAGACGGGCCATCGAGATTCCGAAGTAGGCCGCCCTGGCCTTCTTCGGAATCGTGATCCACAGGCTCTTGTGGACAACTCGCATCGGCCCATTCGTTGCGTGCCATGCGCTGTGCCAGCACCTGCAAGCGCGTGGGCAGCGTGCGGCCATTGAGCATCGGGTCTTCGGCGATCTCGCGCAGGGTGTTCGCGCCGACGATCTGCACCGCCTTCGCGGCATGGGTCAGCGCTTGGCTGACCAGGCCGAGGTAGTCGGGGTCGAGCTGCATCGCCTCGAAGGGCGTCAGCGGTTCGTCGTGCAGCACGTAGAGATTTCCCAGGATGCGCCCGGTCTTCGGGTCGCGGCGTCGTCGCACCAGGCTCAGCCAGCGCGTCAGCCGCAGCAGCGTCAGGGCGCGAGCCACGGTCTCGTGCGAGGCCTGCGCCGCACAAGGCATCGACGCGAGATAGGGCCGGAGCTGGTCGTAGGTCGGGAACGCCGTCACACCGTCGCTCTGGAGCTGCAGGCGGAACACCTGCCAGGCATTGCGCTCCAGTGGCGTCAGGCGCCGGTCGAGGAACAGCGCGCGCGGCACGCTCTCATGCCGGTTGCCGCTGTAGAGAAAGCCGTCGCTGACCGGCGCGGCCGGCGACGTAGGGGCGTTGCCGCGTGCAGCCGGCGGTGCGGGTGGCACCAGTTCCCGCAGCGCATCGTCGAACAGCGCCGACAGCGCCACAGGGCCATCGCGCCGGGGTGCGCCGCCGGTCGCCATGGCCTATACCAGCCCCTGGTCGATCCAGTTGCGTATCGCCGACCAGATCACCGACATCGGCAGGCTCAGGGTCTCGGCCAGGTCCATGGTCAGCGCCAGCATCGCCATCTCGTCGTCCAGCGCGATGCCGCGCTCCGTGACGCCAGCCTTCCACTGCTTCCATAGCGCCGTGTCCTGCGCCTCGTCCAGCACCGGATGGCGCCCCTTGCGCTTGGGCAGGCCGAGGATGTCGCGGCGCAGGGCCACCTCCTGATGCGTCAGGCCGTAGAAGCGGCTGACCATCTCCGTGCTGGCTCCCAGGCGCAGCATGCGGTCGACCGTCGCGATCTCGCGCTCCACATCATGCACCTGGCTCAGCAATCGCTTGAGCACTTCGCGATTGACCGACACCGAGCACCACGAGACAGTGGCGTTGACCAGCATGCTCACGAGTTCGGGATGCTTCAGCGCATCGAGTTCTTCCTCGCCGAAGCCCATCGCTTTGCAGCGTCGTAGTTGCCCGTTGCGCAGGTCGTGCAGCGCCTGCGCGATTACGGCCTGGTTGAGCGGGTGCGGTGCCGACATGGCCGATCTCCGCTCAGGCGCCGTGGCCGGAAGCGCTGGCGCCCGCGCCGGCTTCCAGATCCAGAAGCCGACGCGCCAGGCGCAGCAGCCGGAACAGTTTGACCAGCCCGGCATCGCTCAGGCGAGGGTAGGCGCCGCCGCCATACAGCAAGGGCGCCAGATCATCGGCGAGCCGGGCGCGATCGAGTCCGGCTGCGGCACGTGCGGCGCACAGCGCCTGCAGCAGCGTCAGCACCGCCCGCGCAAACGGCGGCATCGCGCGCGCAGCTGGCGGCGTCACGCAGGCGAAGCCGATGCCGGCGTCGCTAGGCTCGACCTGTTCGGCCACGCTGGCTTCCTCGGCGATCTCGCGCGCGAACTGCGCGATGTGCACGCGCAGCCGATCCGGTACGTCCAGGCCCGGCTCGATGTACCAGACGTCCGAGATGGGGTAGAGCCCGCCCGCCTGGACGGGAATCGCGCGCAACGCGTCAGCCTCGAAGTCGGGCAGCTTGTCGCCCATCTGGTCGGCGACCATGCGCTGGATGGATTGCAGGCGTTCGGTGGTCGGCGCCGGCGACACGATGTGGCCCTGCAGGCGCTCGTCGTGCTGCTCGTTCTGCTGCGTGCCTTCGGCGCCAACGGCCAGTGCTGCCTTGCCAGTACCTGCCGGCACGGACGCACGAGGCTCCGACGACTGCACTGAAGGACCAGCCGGCGACGAAGCCGATGAAGGTTGCCGCAGCTCGGGGGCAGGTGCGGTCGGCGCCGCAGGTCGTGCTGCCGCTGGCGGCGCCGGATCGCTGGTCAGCGCACGTTGCCGGCTCTCCGTGTCGTCGATCTCCAGGGCCAGCGTGTCGTAGTCCGCTTCCAGCAGCTCGGCCATCTGGCCTACCAGCTCGTCCTGCACGCGCTGGGGTGAGAAGTCGTCCGGCTGCGTGTCGAACTGCGCGAGCACGTCCTGGAACAGCGCGGCGAAGTCCATCGACAGGCTGCGGCCCAGCGCACGCCGCTCCCAGGTGCGCTCGCAGGCCTTGCGCAGCACCGCGAGCCGCTCGACCTGGTGCCGCCCCAGCCCGCCGTACAACAGGTTCGGGATCGCCGGCAGCAGGTAGTGCACCGCGTCCTGCATGCGGCTGATGTGCGACTGCGGCAGCGGGAAGCCATCGGCCGTGAGCCGCCGCGCCAGCTCGCTCTGCGACAGTGGCTGGCCGCTGTCCCGCCCCATCTCCTGCTCGTAGAACTCGCGTGCCTTCTCCACGCCCAAGGCCCGCTCGATGAAACTCAAGCCCCCGCGCAGCTCGTTCTCGGCCAGGTGGCCGGTGAGCATCACCACCTCGCCGCGCTGCGGCCAAGGGCGGAACAGGCAGGAGATGCGGAAGAAGCGTTCGTCCTTCGTCTCGCTCCACAGCTCGCGCAGGATAGCCAGGCGCGTGTTGCCGCCGTTGCGGATGATGTAGTGCGGCTCGCCGGGCCGGCGCGTGATGGCAGGCGGCGCGTCCAGCCCGCGCTCGCGGATCGACGCCTTGATGTCCTCGTAGGCTGGGTTGCGCGTCACGCGCGGGTCATGGTCATAGGAGCGTAACTGGTCCAGCGTTACGACCATCGGCGTGTCGGCGATGGGGTCGGTCAGGGCCGCGGCAGAAGGGCCGCTGCGCTCGAAGCCCGAGGCCAGCAGCTTGGCGGCCATGTCGTCCGGCGTCATGTCAGCCATGGCCGTTCTCCTGCGGCGATGCCTCGGCAGCCTGCGCCTGGCGGTCGGCGCGGCGAAGCTGCGCACGGGCATTGCGCTCGGCGCGGTGGTCGCTCGCCATCGAGCTGGTGTAGATCGGCGCGCAGCCCGGCTTCGTGAACAACAGGTGCCCGCCACGGGTGCGCACCACCTTCCATCCTTCGCTCAGGGCAAACTCGATCAGCACTCGCAGCCGCTTGTGGCCGCGGGCCAGTTCATGCTCGCTGGCCACGGCCGACGCCTCCTGTGCTGCCTCGGCCGGTGACGAGCGCGAAGCGCTCATGCCACGCCGGAAACAGCTCGCCGGCCAGCGCGCGCATGGTGTCCAGCGCCGCGGGGGCGGAGCGGCCCGCCGGCTGGCGGTACTCCACCCGATGCACCGGCAGGCCCTGCGTGGCAGCGCGCGGATAGGCCTCGATAGCCGGCACGTCGGTGTCGAGCACACGCACGCCGGACTGTCCCTGGAACACCTGCCGCAGCGCCTGCTGGATCAGCCGCGCGTTGGATGACACCGAATGCACGCGGTTGATGAGCAGATGCAGCGGCGGTGGCTCAATGCCGAGGTGCCGGTACGGCGCGATGTCCTCGATGAGCTGCAAGGTGCCGCGGCGCAGCTCGCGTGCCGCGAGGATTTCCGGCGTCACCGGCGACAGTGCCAGATCCGAGGCCAGTACCGCCATTTCGAGCAACACGCTGCGCGCGCCCTGGGTGTCGATCAGCAGCAGGTCGTAGCGCGGCGCGAGCGTGGGCACCAGGTGACGCAGTCGCAGTCTGCCGTCCGGCGCATGCAGCAGCAGCGTGTTCAATTCGCCGCGGTCGTCGTTCGACAGCACCAGGTCCAGCCCGGCGATGGCGGTGTGCGACACCAGTTGCTCGGCGCGCTGCTCGTTGTAGGCCAGCATCTCGTAGATGCCGGCCGGCGCACGTTCGGTCAGCGTGAAGTAGCTCGACAGCGTGGGCTGCACGTCCAGGTCCAGCAGCAGCACGCGCAGCCCGGAGTCGGCCGCGAAGCCGCCCAGGTTGGCCGCCGTCGTGGTCTTGCCCACGCCTACCTTGGTCGAAATGATCGAAACCACCTGCATGGGCTTCTCCCGGTTGATTGGCATGTGCCGGAAGAAGCGTCAGGCGCGCTCGTTGAGGCGTTCGGCGATCCACTGCTCGATCTCCACCGAGTCCCAGCCCACGGCGCGCACGCCCAGGCGCAGCGCCTTGGGGAACTTGCCTTCCTTCATGAGGCTGTAGATGTGGGCGCGCTTGAAGCCGGTCTTGGCCTCGACTTCGGCGCGGCGCAGGATGCGGTGCTCGGCCGGCGCCGCCGTTGCTGTGGTCTGCGAAGACATGAGAGACACTCCTTGACGCTCACTGGCGCTGTTCGGAAAGTGCCTCGCATTGAATAGACGGCCGCCGTCGGAATCACTGCAATTGCAGAAGGCGCGACTGCAATTGCAGAGCGGGCCCGAGGACGCAGGTCAGCGCGACGCTTCGAGGTGGCGGCGCGCCTGCGCGAGCTTGCTCCACAAGGTGCGTTCGCTCAGGCCCGGCCGGCCCTCGTGGTGTGCAAGCAGTGCGCTCACCACGGCATCCAGGCTGTGGAACGACGAATAGGCCGCGCCCGAGGGCGACTTGCCCAGCAGCAGCGTCAGCAGCCCGCCGATGATGTTGAGATAGGTCGTTTCGCTGCGCAGTCCCGGCCCGCGCGAGGTGCCGTTGGCATCGCCGCGCGCCGCCTGCTCCTTCGCCAGGGCTTCATGCGCGGCGCGCAGCGCCTCGTGCACCTGCAAGAGTTCGGCGAGTTGCACCTTCGCCGCTTCGCGGTCGGCCAGCAGGATGTTGAGCGTGTCCACGCTCACCAACGGATGCACCGCGCGTTCAATCTCGTCAAACAAAAACCCCGGCCGCTCGCCGGGGTAGTAGTGGGTCATCCACGCTTTGAGGTCCACATGGCGCACGGTCAGTTGCGGATCATCCAGCGCCGGCCGTTGACCGTCCATTACGATACCGTCCCTGCCGCCGGCCAGCTCGCCATGCGTCAGCGCGTCGAAGATGCGGTCGGCATATAGGCGCAGCAGTGGCCAGCGCGGAAACTCGCCGGGCTCCGGCATCGCGCGCTGCCTCAGCGTTTGCAGAATGCGTTGCTCGAATCGCAGCAGCCCGCACCAGCGGATCGCCGCTTCCATCGGGCGGTAGTAGGTCTTAGCACCAAAGGCAAGGCTACTCGATTTCGTCATCGCGCTCTTCCCATCGTCGGATCGACAACTGGCAAGCGCGCACGGCCCACGTGGGCGCGGCGATTGCCCTGAACCCGATCGAGCGCGGGCCGGCCGGCACATGGTGAGCGTTGGGTTCGGCGCTGAAGCCGAGCGTCGCACAAGGGGCAAACACTTCTTGCGATGCCCGATACGCCCCACCATAATGCGCCTGCGAAAAATCTTGTTACCGGCGCAACGATTTGAAATGTCGCGCGTCCATCGACGGTGCCGCGCTCAACCGGAAAACCAGGGCAAATCTTTCGTAGGAAATGGGGGAAGGTAAAGCGTCAATGCGTCTGCCGGATGAGCTGGTTTGCATCCATGCAAAGCTCATGCGTTCTGCGTCAGCGCGCTGACCTCGCCAGTTCACAGGCATCAGCCTCTGGTGCCATGCGGATCGCCCTAGTCCTTAGCCGTCTACCGCAGTGACGCATGAGTGTCGGATAACGATGCAGGTCGGGTCTCGCGTCAGACCGAAATTGCATCATCCGATCTAAAGCCCCTATGTCATACCGGACGTTGATCGCCAGCATCTTGTGTGCCAGCAACCCGTTCCGCGCGGTCGATGAATTGACGCAAGGGTTCCGGTATGACGCCATGCGGCCGCAGCAGATGCGTCGTCAACGAGGCGTCCCGTTCTGCAAGCGGTCGTGCCACCACATCGGCTTGCGTGCAGCCTTCGAGATGCGCCGCGCTGGAAAAGCCCACGCCATAGCCCGCGGCCACCAGGGCCAGCATCAGCGAATGGGTGCTGACGCACTCGGTGATCGTCGGCCGCACGCCTGCGGAGCGGAACAGATGTTCCCGCTGCTCGTGGCAACCGTCGCACACCTGCGGGTCGCACAGCACCAGCGAATACTTCACCACTTCCTGCAGCGGAACTTCCTTGTATGCCAGCAGTGGGTGCCGCGCCGGCAAGGCCACCAGGAACGGGTCGCGCCACAGCGGCACCGCCACGATCTCGCCTTCCACGTGTCCGACCGACGCAAGGCCGGCGTCGAAGAAGCTCGCAGCGAGCCCGTCCAGGAGTTGCGCCAACGGCACTTCGGACAGCCGGATGCAGACCTCCGGCGCCTCCTGGCGGCACAGCGCAAGCAGCGCCGCCAGACGCGTGCGCCCGATGTCGCCCGCCAGCCCGATGCGCAGCGTGCCGTGATAGCCCGCCGCGACGGCCCGCGCGCGGGCCTGCGCCTGCTCGCAGGCCAGCATCACACGCCGGGCATCTTCCAGGAATACCTGCCCGGCTGTGGTCAGACGCACGCCGCGTCCGTTGCGGTGGAGCAAGGTCACGCCAAGGTCGGCTTCCAGGCGACCGATCCGGCGCGATAGTGGCGACTGCTCGATGTGCAGGCGCTTCGCGGCCCGGCCGAAGTGCAGTTCACCGGCCACCGCGATGAACGCCTCGATATGACGCATGTTCATATTTGTTTTCTCCCATCTATCAGGCCATACACGTCCAACACGCGCAGCGCGCTGGGAGGGTGGCGCCGGTTGCCAGGCGTGCGCCCCAGTGCCAGTGCGACGGACGCGCGCGCTGGCCAGCAGCACTGAACCCGAATGCTGGCGGCCGAATCAACCTGCGGGCACTGAGGAGACAAGAGGCTAGTGCTACACCACACCAATCCCGACAGGCCGCATACGATTTCTGACAGTCGCACGCCATGCTGCTTCGGCCAAATGCTCTGTCATGTCGTTAGCCAGGACTGAACCTGTACGACACCAGCGACTCCCTGTCGCTGTCTGCTACCAGCAGCTTGCCCGCCGGAGGGAACGCTCGCTGTACGCAGTGCTCCCGCGGACACACGCGACAACCGGGCCCAATGAGTACAGCCTGTGCTGAGCGGCCGAAGTCCAGTCCGTCCGCATAGACAAGCTCACGCGCATGCGCGAGATCGCAGCCCAGGCCAATGGCAAAGAGCTTGCGCTGAGCCCGAAAGCCACCGCTGCCGTGCCGCTCGATGGTGCGGGCGATGCCGAAGAAGCGGCTGCCATCGGGCATCTCGGCGATCTGGGTCAGGATGCGGCCGGGCTGGGCGAAGGCCTCATGTACGTTCCACAGCGGGCAGGCGCCACCGTGGCGGGCGAAATGGAAGCTCGTGGCACTCTGGCGCTTGGAGATATTGCCCGCCTGGTCGACTCGCACGAAGTAGAACGGTACGCCGCGAGCCCCATTGCGCTGCAGCGTGGACAGTCGGTGGCAGATGGTCTCGAAGCTGACGTGGAAGCGCTGCTGCAGCAACTCCACGTCATAGCGGCAGCCGCGCGCGGCGTCGAGGAAGGCCCCGTAGGGCAGCAGCACCGCACCAGCGAAGTAGTGGGCCAGGCCCTGGCGGGCCAGCGCGCGCGTTGCATCATCGGAGAAGCCAGCTTCGCGAACTTCGGCGGCGAAGGCGTCGGCCGCAGCCAGCAGCGCGTACTGCGTGGCCATCTGGAAGGCTTGTTGTGCATCAGTCAGATGCGACGGCAGGCTTAGGCGTCGGCGGCGGGCATCGTAGTGACGCAGCAGGCCAGCGTCGCCTGGGTCAGTTAGCGGCTCGACGGTCACGCCGCAGCGTTGCAGCAGGGCCTCGCGTAGCGACGCGGCACGCTCGGCTGGCTGTAGCACCAGATCCTGCGCGAGCGCTTCGGCCAAGCGATCCAACCCGTCAATGTAGTTGTTGCGCCGGTTGAAGAAGTCGCGCACTTCTTCGTGCGGCAGCGGCGCCGTCCACGCGGGAGGCTGGCCGGTACCGAGATCCTGTCCCTGCTCGCCGTAGAAGCGGTCGATGAGTTGGGCGTGCTCATCCTGCAGGCGCTGATGGCGCTGGTACAGCGCCACATAAGCCTCGGCCAGTTCGGGCGCCTGCTCAACGAGGCGGGCAAGCTGAGCGGCATGAGGAGGGTCGTGGCCGAGCGTGCGGTCGTTCAGCGCGGCATCCAGCTCGGTGAGCAGCCGCTTGTCCTGCTCCTCAGAGAACTGCGCGACGTCGCCGCCGAAGACCTCGGCCAGCTTGAGCAGCACGCCGGCCGTGACGGGTCGTTGGTTGGTCTCGATCTGGGAGATGTAGCTCAGCGACAGCTCCAGCCGGGCCGCGAGTTGGCTCTGGTTCCAGCCCAGTTGTTCGCGCAGCCGGCGCAGGCGCGGGCCGACGAAGAGCTTTCGGCCGGGTGCATCCGACTTTGCAAAGTTCGCAGCTTTCACGGATTGATTGCGAAGTGATTTGCAGTTTTTCCTTTTCACATCAACCACTTGTTGATCGATGTGAAGCGTGTGGATAGATTCTGTGTGAAATCAATTGACCTGTCTAGGAGACTTCATGAGCCGCGATAACCTGCCCCATGTTCCGTTGCTAATCAACGGCGAATTCGTGCAATCCAAGAGCACCGAATGGCGCGAGGTGGTCAACCCGGCCACCCAGGAACGCCTGGCGCGCGTGCCCATGGCCACGGCCGATGAGGTCGCAGCGGCCATCGCGTCGGCCCAGGCCGCTTTCAAGACCTGGCGTAAGACGCCCATCGGCCAGCGCGCGCGCATCTTCCTGAAGCTGCAGCAACTCATCCGCGACAACATCAAATCCCTCGCCGCAACGCTGACCGCCGAGCAGGGCAAGACGCTGGCTGATGCCGAGGGCGACGTGTTCCGCGGCCTCGAAGTGGTGGAGCACGCCGCCAACATCGGCAGCTTGCAGATGGGCGAGCGCGCCCACAACGTGGCCGGCGGGGTAGACACCTACACGCTGCTGCAGCCCCTGGGTGTGTGCGCCGGCATCACACCATTCAACTTTCCAGCCATGATCCCGCTGTGGATGTTTCCGATGGCCATCGCCACCGGCAACACCTTCGTGCTCAAGCCCTCGGAGCAGGACCCGCTGGTGACGATGCGCCTTGTGGAACTGGCGCTGGAAGCCGGCGTCCCGCCCGGCGTACTGAACGTGGTGCACGGTGGCGAGCACGTCGTCAACGCGCTGTGCGACCACCCGGACGTGAAAGCGATCTCCTTCGTCGGCTCCACCCGTGTGGGCACGCACGTCTACGAGCGCGCCAGCCTGGCCGGCAAGCGTGTGCAGTGCATGATGGGCGCGAAAAACCACGCCATCGTGCTGCCGGACGCACACAAGGAGCAGACGCTCAACGCGCTTGCCGGTGCTGCTTTCGGCGCTGCCGGCCAGCGCTGCATGGCGGTTTCGGTGGCCGTGCTGGTGGGCGAAGCCCGCAAGTGGGTGCCTGACCTGGTGGCGCGCGCCAAGAAGCTCAGCGTGGGTGCCGGCGACTCGGCATCAACGGACGTCGGCCCGCTGATCTCCTGTGCAGCGCGCGAGCGCGTCGAGGCGTTGATCGCCCGAGGTGTCGAGGACGGCGCCCAGCTGGAGTTAGACGGCCGCATACCGTCGCTGCCCGGCGCACTGAAGGAAGGCAACTTCGTCGGCCCGACCATCTTCAGCGGCGTGAGGCCGGGCATGTCGGTCTACGAGCAGGAAATCTTCGGCCCGGTGCTGTGCATCGTAGAGGCCGAGACGATGGATGAGGCCATCGCGATCACCAACGCCAACCCGAACGGCAACGGCACGGCCATCTTCACGCAGTCGGGCGCGGCGGCTCGCAAGTTCGAGGAGGAGATCGAGGTGGGCCAGGTGGGCATCAACGTGCCTATCCCAGTGCCTGTGCCGCTCTTCTCGTTTACCGGCTCACGCGGCTCCAAGCTGGGCGACCTGGGCCCCTACGGCAAACAAGTGGTCCTTTTCTACACGCAGACCAAGACGGTCACCGCGCGCTGGTTCGAGGACGACGTCAGCACGGGCGTCAACACGACCATTGCGTTGAAGTAAGCCCGAGCCGGCACCGCGATGGAATTCGAGCTGAACGAAGAACAACGCGCCTTTGGGGAGGCTGCGCGCACGTTTGCCCGCAGCGAGCTGGCGCCGTTCGCGGCCCAGTGGGACCGCGAGCAGGCATTCCCGCGTCAGGCCATCGCGGCAGCGGGCGAGCTGGGCTTCTGCGGGCTGTACGCGCCCGAGCGCATCGGTGGCCTCGCGCTGCCGCGGCTGGATGCCACCGTCGTCTTCGAGGAACTGGCCGCGGTCGATCCATCGACGACAGCCTTCATCACCATCCACAACATGGCCACGTGGATGCTGGGTAGCTGGGGCAGCGATGCCGTTTGCGAGCGCTGGGGACACGATCTGGCCAGCGGCCGCAAACTCGCCTCCTACTGCCTGACCGAACCCGGTGCCGGCTCCGATGCTGGCGCGCTGAAGACGAAGGCGGAATGGGACGGCGAGCACTGGGTCATCAACGGGGGCAAGGCCTTCATCTCTGGCGCCGGTGTCACCGACGTGCTGGTGCTGATGGCGCGCACCGGCGGCGCCGGACCGGCCGGCATCTCGGCCTTCGCAGTGCCAGCCGATGCGCTAGGCGTCAGCTACGGCAAGAAGGAGCACAAGATGGGTTGGAACAGCCAGCCCACACGCGCCATCGCGTTCGACAACGTTCGCGTCGGCCCCGAATGCCTGCTGGGCGAGGAAGGCCAGGGCTTCCGCATTGCGATGAAGGGGCTGGACGGCGGACGCATCAACATTGCGACCTGCTCCGTTGGCGGCGCGCAGGGCGCGCTTGACGCCGCGCGGCGTTACCTGCACGAGCGCCAGCAGTTCGGCCAGCCGCTGGCCAGTCTGCAGGCGTTGCAGTTCCGCTTGGCGGACATGGCTACCGAGCTGGTTGCCGCGCGCCAGATGGTGCGCCTGGCGGCATTCAAGTTGGATGCGTGCCACGTTGAGGCCTGCACCTACTGCGCGATGGCCAAGCGCTTCGCCACCGACATTGGTTTCGCCGTCTGCAACGAAGCCCTGCAACTGCACGGTGGCTATGGCTACCTGAATGAGTTTCCGCTGGAACGGCTGGCACGCGACACCCGCGTGCACCAGATTCTCGAAGGCACCAACGAAATCATGCGCGTCATCGTCTCCCGCCGTGTGCTGCAGGAAGACGCGGGCGACGCGATCCGCTAACCCACTCCCACCAACCATGACCACCCAAGACTACCCCGGCCTGCTGCTCGAAAAGCGCGGCCATACGGCTCTCATCACGCTGCACAACCCGCCTGCCCATACCTGGACGGCCGAGAGCCTGACCGGGCTCGCGCGTCTCGTGCGCGACCTCGACGCCGACCGCGACATCTATGCGTTGGTTGTCACTGGCGACGGCGAAAAGTTCTTCAGCGCCGGTGCTGACCTGAAGCTCTTCGCCGATGGCGACAAGGGACGCGCCGCGACGATGGCCCAGCGCTTCGGAGAAGCCTTCGAGACGCTGGCCGCCTTCCGGGGCGTCAGCATCGCCGCCATCAACGGCTATGCGATGGGTGGTGGGCTGGAATGCGCGTTGGCCTGCGACTTGCGCGTCGTCGAATCGCATGCGCAGCTCGCGCTGCCCGAAGCCAGCGTGGGTCTACTGCCTTGCGCGGGCGGCACGCAGTGGTTGTCCTGGACCATCGGCGAGAGCTGGGCCAAGCGCATGGTGCTGCTCGGTGAACGCGTAGACGCCGCCACGGCGCTGCGAATTGGCCTGGCCGATGAACTGGCCGAGAAGGGTCAGGGCCTGGCTACCGCACTCGCGCTGGCCGACAAGGTTGCCAAGCAGAGCCCCAGCGCCGTGCGCGCCTGCAAGCGCCTAATCCAGGGAGCACGCTACGCTGGCCCGCATGGCCAGTTGCCATCTGAGCGTGAGGCGTTCGTCGCTCTCTTCGATACCGAGGATCAGCGTGAAGGCGTGGGCGCCTTCCTCTCCAAGCGCGCACCACAGTGGAAGAACGGCTAATGAGCGACGCGCCTGTCTTGTTTTCCGAGATCGCGACCGCTGGCAGCCACTGCTTCGGTCGCGCGACACTGAATGCGCCGGCTAGCCTCAATGCACTGTCGCTGCCGATGGTGGATCTCCTGGATGCACAGTTGCGCGCCTGGGCGGTCGACCCTCAAATTGCCGGCGTCTGGCTCGACGCGGCGGGTGACAAGGCCTTCTGCGCCGGTGGCGACGTGGTGGGCCTCTATGGCGCCATCAAGGCCACGCCGCGAGGCGAGGTGCCGGCCGAGCCCGCGGCCTTCTTCGAGCGCGAGTACCGGCTGGACTATCTCATCCACACCTATCCCAAGCCCATTGTGTGCTGGGGCCACGGCATCGTGATGGGCGGTGGTATTGGGCTGATGGCTGGCGCCTCTCACCGAGTTGCGACGTTGAAGACGCGGCTGGCGATGCCTGAGATCACCATCGGCCTCTACCCGGATGTGGGCGGCAGTTGGTTCCTCGCGCGCCTGCCCGGTGGCCTGGGCGAGTTCTTGGCGCTGACCGGTGTTTCGCTGAACGCCGCCGACGCGCTGGAGGTCCAATTGGCCGACTTCGTGCTGCGGCACGAAGACCAGGGTGCCGTGCTGAAAGCCATCGCAGCCGCCCTTTGGCAAGGCGATGCCGAAACCGATCGTGCCGCGCTGAGCCGGCTCTTGCAGGCCAAAGCGCTTCGGCCGACCGAACTTCCGGCGTCGCCGGTCCGCGAGCACCGTGATCGTATTCGCGAGCTGGTTGGTCAGCACCAGCGCTTGCAGGATCTGGCGCCACGCCTTACCGCCTTGACGGCGGATGCCGATCCTTGGTTGGCCCAGGCCGGCACCGCCTTCACCAAAGGCTCCCCAAGCTCGGCCGAGCTGGCGCTGGCGTTGCAGCGACGGCTGCGCCACGGCTCCCTGGCCGAGGTTTTTCGTCTCGAATGGCAAGCCTCGGTGGGTTGCTGCATGCACGCGGACTTCGCCGAGGGCGTGCGCGCATTGCTGGTCGACAAGGACAAGCAGCCACGCTGGCAGCCAGCCACCCTTGACGCATTGGATGAAGTGGGCTGGCGTGCACACGTCGCTGCCCATCTGCAGCCGCGCGGCACTAACCCGCTCGCGGACTTGTTCTGAACGACACCACATACGGAGACAAGACCATGACGACACCTCACATCGCCTTTTTGGGCCTGGGCAACATGGGCGGCCCGATGGCCGTGAACCTCGCCAAGGCCGGCTACGCGATCCATGCCTTCGACCTCAGCTCTGAGGCCTGCGCGAAGGCCGCAGGGCAGCCGGGCGTCACCATCGCCGCATCGGCCGCCGCGGCCGTGGACGCAGCCGAGATCGTCATCTCTATGCTGCCGGCCAGCAGACATGTGGAGTCGCTGTACTTGGGCGACGATGGCCTGCTCACCATACTGTCCCACGGCACGCTGGTTATTGACTGCAGCACCATTGCACCAGCGTCGGCGTTCAAGGTGTCGCAGGCCGCTGCCGCGCGCGGCGTGGCGATGCTGGACGCCCCAGTCTCCGGTGGTACGGCCGGAGCCGCCGCTGGCACGCTGACCTTCATCGTCGGCGGAGAAGCCCAGGTTCTGGAGCGCGCGCGGCCAGTTCTCCTGGCCATGGGCAAGAACATCTTCCATATGGGCAGCAACAGCGCCGGCCAAGTCGCCAAGCTGTGCAACAACATGGCGCTGGGCGTCATCATGGCCGTCACTGGCGAGGCGCTCGCGCTGGGTGTCGCGCATGGACTGGACGCCAAAGTGCTGTCGCAGATGATGGCCGTCAGCACCGGCCGCAGTTGGGCCACCGAGGTCTGCAACCCCTGGCCCGGCGTGCTGGAGAACGCGCCAGCGTCGCGCGGCTACACGGGCGGCTTCGGCAACGACCTGATGCTGAAAGACCTGGGCTTGGCGGTCGAGGCGGCGATGGGCGTCGGTGCGACGATCCCGCTGGGCGAGCTGGCACGCAACCTCTACGCACTGAACAAACAGGCTGGCCGCGGCAGCCTGGACTTCTCCAGCGTGGTCAAACTTGTCAGCGAGAAGGTCTAATCTGCTTCGCCACGGCAGGGGCCGTCACAATGAATAGATGACTTCCAGCACCTCGCTTTCACGCGCCTGGATGCGTCTGCCCTCCGGTGCACACCTCGATCTGATCAATCCGAGTCCTGACACATGGACCGACATGGACTTGGCGGTGCGCCTGTCGCGCACGGCGCGCTGGGGCGGCGAATCCGCCTGGCCGCTGCCCCTGTCAGTCGCGCAGCATTCGCTGCTGGTGTTGGAACTGCGGCGCATGGCCGCATCAGGCCCGCTGAGCCCCGAGGAAGAACTGTTGGAAGTGCTGCACGACGCGGAAGAGGGGTTTCTGGGGTTCGACTGCATATCGCCGCTCAAGGCAGTTCTGGGTGAGCCCTTCCGCGCGGTTGCCAACCGCCTTATGCAGGTCGTTGCACAGCGCTACGAACTGCCGCCCTGGACACCCGAACGCTACCGGCTGCACAAGCAGGCCGATCTGGCGGCGGCGGCCAGCGAAGCGGTGCATTGCGTGGGCTGGACTCACGGGGAGGTTCGCGACATCCTGCGAATCGAAGCGCCCATCATCGACGCTGATCCGCTGGCCGCCCGGTATGGCGGTGTGCCATGGGCGCCGTGGCGTCTCGACGTGGCGGCGCAACGGTTCCATGATGTGCTGCAAGACGCGTGTGCCCGTCGCAGCACCCCGCAAGCCTCCGATCCTCAGTGACGCGACGATGCTGGCTGCAACAGCCGCACACCATCAAGCAGCCGGCAGGCTTGGCATCGACAAGCGTCAGGCAGGCGCGGCAGCGCGGGCTCCAGCATCTCGCACACCACCGCCAGCAATCGGAGGTGCATAGTCCACGCACCGTTGCGCCCATGGGGCAGGCGCATGCGCTTGGCAAGCGCCATGACCCGGTGCGATGCGTCGAGGCGGTGTAGGGCGCTGGCGCCGGGGTCGGTGGCTGCGAGCCACCTGCACAGCAGGAGAGTGGATTCTGCTTGCCGCATCTCCACTGCCATCGTGATCGCGTGCGCCAACTCATCCGGCCGAAGCGCTTCTGGCCGCTGCGCGAGCCGCTCCATCCACGGACGCGCTGCCCGCTTGCTGCCCAGTTGCGCGCAGACGATCAGGATACCTAGTTGCAACTGGGCTGCGTTCGCATACCTCTTGCGCAGAGCATCCCGGTAGATCCGCTCGATCTGGTTCGGCTGGCCTGATCCGAGCGCATGTGCCACCTCGGCGCGAAAGGCCGCGCTCCAGTCCACCGCGGCTACGCGCCCCGCATACTTGGCTGCATCATGTTGGCTGGCGCGACCGGCAAGCATCGACTCATTTATAGACAGGGAAGCGCCTCGTCAGCGCAGCAACTTGTTCCCGCACGCGCTGGATTCTGTCAGCATTATGCGGTGCATCCAGTACGTCGGCCACGAGGTTGCCTACCAAGCGTGCCTCATCCTCGCAGAAACCGCGTGTCGTCATGGCGGGCGTGCCCAAGCGGATGCCCGAGGTCACGAACGGCTTCTCTGGGTCGCTCGGGATCGCATTCTTGTTGCCCGTGATGCGCGCCTCGCCGAATGCCTTCTCTGCCTCCATGCCGGCAATCTTCTTGGCACGCAAGTCCAGCATGACGTGGCTTTCCGTGCGGCCGGAGATGATGCGCAAACCGCGCGCGATCAGCGTCTTGGCTAGACATCATGGTCGCTCGCCGGCTGCGGCGAAGGCTCGTCTCCAGTATCGTGGGTTGCGCACCGAGGTGTGCCGAGCCACATGCGGCAGGGCGGGCCAGCCGCAGCGTTAAGGAGACGAGCCATGGACGAGCGTATCAAGTTCTTCGTCGGTCTGGACGCCCACAAGGACACGATTGCGGTGGCGGCTTGCGAAGCCGGACGTGAACCGGCTCGCTTTGCCGGCACGCTGGGGCCGGATGTGCGGGCACTGCTGAAGGTACTGGGCAAGGCAGGAGATCCTGCTGCGGTGAGTGTGGTGTACGAAGCCGGCCCGACGGGCTACGGGCTGTACCGCGAGCTGAGCCGGCGCGGCTACCACTGCGAGATCATCGCGCCCACCCTGATCCCACGGCGAGCCGGCGAGCGCATCAAGACCGACCGGCGCGACTGCCTGCGGCTGGCGGAGTTGTCGCGCTCAGGCGAACTCAAGCCGATCTGGGTGCCCGACGAAGCGCATGAGGCCATGCGCAACCTGTGGCGTGCCCGCGAGGATGCAGTGGGCATGCGGCTGAAGGCGCGTCAGCAGCTCAAGGCCTTCTTGCTACGTCATGGCCGGCGCTATCCGGGCAAGACCTCGTGGACCAAGAGCCACGAGCGCTGGATCAGCGATCAACGCTTCGACCACCAAGGTGACCGCATTGCCCTGGGGGAGTATCAGTTGGCGCAGCAGTCGGCTGAACAACGCGTGCAGCGGTTGACCACTGCGCTGACCGAGGCGGCTGCAGGCTGGCGGCTGGAGCCGGTCGTGGCGGCGCTGCGTGCCCTGCGTGGCATCGACACGGTCAGCGCCATCGGCCTGGTGGCCGAGATCGGGGATTTCCGCCGCTTCGGCACGGCACGCCAGTTCATGGGATACCTCGGGCTCGTGCCATCAGAGCACTCCAGCGGCAACAGCATTCGTCGCGGCTCGATCACCAAGACCGGCAACGCTCACGCCAGGCGGCTGCTGACCGAGGCGGCTTGGAACTACCGGTTCCCAGCGCGCCTGAGCCAAGCGCTGCGCGAACGCAGCAATGCCCTGCCCGAGGCGGTGTGTCGACACGCCTGGAAGGCTCAACTGCGTCTATGCGGACGGTTCGCACGTCTGTCTTCGCGGGGCGTGCAGACCAACAAGGTCTGTGTCGCGGTGGCACGCGAGCTGGCCGGCTTCGTTTGGGCCATCGCCCAACAGGCATCGTTGCCCACAACCCCGCCGCATTGAGCGGCGTCCCTGTAGCAAGCGGCCTGCGGTGATGCGGCACGCATCACGACGGGAAGAACCCTCGCCGGCACTATCCACAGAAAGGCCTTCGGGCAACCTGCGCTGCTAGACGGAGGTAGCTTCCATGACGGATCGATGCTGGGCGGTAACCAACCCGCGGATATCAGACTGATCCATCGTCGCTGCAACCGACTCGTGCCGCATCACCCCAAGCCGCTTGTCCAAAGGATCAAACAGCCAGCATTGACGAAAGCGACCATATCAGTACCTTGGCGTTCTTGATAACCTGTTCCTGGTAGATATTGAACTCGGGCGCTAATGCCTCCTTGAAGGCTACGGCCTTGCCAGCGATGACGTGCATCGGCGGTCCGCCCTGGATACCGGGGAAGATGGGCTCCGCGTGAGGTTTAGACGGACTGACGCAGCGTCTTCGCAGCCGCGACCATGTTGGTCAACGCCGGAATCACCTCGGCCCACTGGCGAGTCTTCAGGCCGCAGTCCGGGTTGACCCACAGCCGCTCAGCGGGAATGCGCTCCGCAGCTTTCTTCATGAGCTGGACGATATGCTCCTGCGTTGGAATATTGGGCGAGTGGATGTCATAGACGCCTGGACCGATCTCGTTGGGGTACTTGAAGCTGTCGAAAGCATCCAGCAACTCCATGTCCGAGCGCGAGGTCTCAATCGTGATGACGTCGGCGTCCATGTCGGCGATGGACGCGATGATGTCGTTGAACTCCGAGTAGCACATGTGGGTGTGGATCTGGGTCTCGTCACCCACGCCGTTGGCAGTGATGCGGAAGGATTCGACGGCCCAGTCCAGGTACTCCTGCCATTGCGACTTGCGCAGCGGCAGGCCCTCGCGCAGCGCGGCCTCGTCGATCTGGATCACGCGAACACCGGCCTGCTCAAGGTCCAGTACCTCCTGGCGGATGGCCAGCGCGAGTTGCTTGCACGACGCCGAGCGAGGCTGGTCGTCGCGCACGAAGGACCAGTTCAGTATCGTCACCGGGCCGGTCAGCATGCCCTTCATGGGCTTCTTGGTGAGCGACTGGGCATAGGTGATCCACTCCACCGTCATCGCCTTCGGGCGGCTGATGTCGCCGAACAGGATCGGCGGCTTGACGCAGCGCGAGCCGTAGGACTGCACCCAACCGAACTGGCTGAAGGCGTAGCCGTCGAGTTGCTCCCCGAAGTATTCGACCATGTCGTTACGCTCGGCCTCGCCGTGCACCAGCACGTCCAGTTCCAGCTTTTCCTGCTCGCGCACGCTGCGCTCGATCTCGGCCCGCATCGCGGCCTGGTAGCCCAGGTAGTCCAGGCAGCCGGCCTTAAATTCGCTGCGCGCGTGGCGGATTTCGGCGGTCTGCGGGAAGGAGCCGATAGTGGTTGTCGGGTACGCCGGCAGCTTGAGGAATCCCGCCTGCTTGGCCGCACGATTGGCGTAGGCGCTTTTGCGCTGGCCCATGTCGACGTTGACGCGGGCTACCGCGGCCTCCACCGCCGGGTTGTTCACGCGCGGCGAGGCGCGGCGGGCAGCCAGCGCAGCCTGGTTGGCTGCCAGCGCGTCCTGGACCGCAGCTCGGCCTTCGCGCAGGGCCTTGCCGAGCACGCGCAGTTCTTCGAGCTTCTGCAGCGCGAAGGCCAGCCAGGACTTGACCTCGGCGTCCAGCTTCTGCTCGCTCGCGAGGTCCACTGGCACATGCAGCAGCGAGCACGACGGCGCGATCCACAAGCGCTCACCCAGCCGCTCGACCAGCGGCTCGATCCAGTCGAGCACGGCCGCCAAGTCGGTCTTCCAGATATTGCGACCATTGATGACGCCCAGCGACAGCACCTTGTGAGCCGGCAGAAGGTTGATCAGGGTCTGCACGCCCTCACGGTCGTTGATGGCATCAATGTGCAGTCCAGCTACCGGCAGGCCGGCCGCGAGGTAGGCGTTTTCCTGTAGCTGACCGAAATAGGTCGCCAGGAGCAGCTTGACCTTGGCGTCCTTGAGCTGGTGGTAAGCCGTGTTGAGGGCGTGCTGCCAGTCGGCATCGAGTTCCGTCACAAGGATGGGTTCGTCGACCTGCACCCATTCGACGCCCTGCGCCGCCAGCGTGTCCAGCAGCTCGGCGTACACGGGGAGCAGGCGCTCCAGCAGGGCCAGCTTGTTCGAGTCGTCCTTAGCCTTGCCGATCGCCAGATAGGTCACTGGTCCAATGATCACCGGCTTTGCCTTCAACCCCTGCGCCCTGGTTTCGGCTAACTGCTCCAGCAGGCGCGAAGCGTCGAGCATGAACGCTGTGGCGGCGGTGAACTCGGGGACGATGTAGTGGTAGTTGGTGTCAAACCACTTGGTCATCTCGCCAGCGGCCACGCTGCCGCAGCATGCCGCATGGTCGTCGATACCCTTAGCCGAGCGGCCGCGCGCCACGCGGAAGTAGTTGTCCAGCGGATCGCCGTGGAAGCCCTGCACCCGCTCGGGCAGGTTGCCCAGTGTGAAGCTCATATCCAGCACCTGGTCGTAAAAGGCGAAATCGCCCACAGGCACCAGGTCCAGGCCGGTCTGGTTCTCCCAGTTGCGCTGGCGTAGCTGCGCACCCAGGGCCTTGAGTTCGTCGAGCGAGGACTCGCCATTCCAGTAAGACTCCAGCGCGAACTTCAGTTCGCGCTTGGCGCCGATGCGGGGGAAACCGAGGTTATGGATCGTCGTCATGGTCTGCTCTCAAAACAGGAAACGTGGAATGACGCAAATCCTAGGGAAGCCAGGCAATGAAGTAAAATGGTCTTATCTCACATATCCATGAATTCTGCTCAATTGTTCTGGAGCACATCCATCGGGCCATCGGGCCATCGGGCCATCGGGCCATCGGGCCATCGGGCACGAGGTCGAGAAACAAGGTGTTGAGTTCCAGGCAATCCTGAGCCAGGGGCCTTGCCCGGTCACTCCGGATGGAATCAAAAGTTTGGGCGTGACGAGACCGGGCCTGCGTCACATCCCAGTGAACCGCTCCTTTGCCAGCCTCGTGCCTTCTGCCAGCGCTTTCAGCTTGCGCCACGCCACGTCCCGCCCCATAGGCGCCAGGCCGCAATTCGTGCATGGGAACAGCCGCTCCTTCGGCACGAACTCCAGCGCCCGGCCGATGGTGTCAGCAACTTCCTCGGGTGTCTCGACCACGTCGCTGGCCACATCGATCACGCCTACCAGCACGTCCTTGCCTGCCAGCAGCTTCATCAGGTCGGGCGGCACATGGGAGTGGATGCATTCCAGGCTCACCTGGTCGATGCGGCTGCGGGCAAGCGCGGGGAACACCGCCTCATATTGGCGCCATTCGTCGCCCAGGGTGCTCTTCCAGTCGGTATTGGCCTTGATGCCGTAGCCATAGCAGATGTGCACCGCCGTCGTACAGGTCAAGCCCTCCGCCGCGCGCTCGACCGCCTGCACGCCCCAGTCGGCGGCATCTTGCATGTAGACATTGAAGGCGGGCTCGTCGAACTGGATGATGTCCACTCCGTCGGCCTGCAGCGCGAGCGCCTCCTGGTTGAGCAGTTCTGCAAACGCGAAGGCCATCTTGACCTTGTCGCCGTAGAAGCGGTCCGCCACGGTGTCGACGATGGTCATCGGGCCGGGCAAGGTGAACTTCAGCTTCTTCTTCGTGTGCGCGCGCGCCAGTTGCGCTTCGAAGGCATGCACGCGACCCTTCAGGCGCAGGGCCGACACCACCTGCGGGACCATCGCGTCGTAGCGGTTGTCGCGGATGCCCATCTTCACCTTGTGCTCGAAGTCGATGCCCTCGATCTGCTCCAGGAAGCCGTGCACGAAGTGCTGTCGCGACTGCTCGCCGTCGCACACGATGTCCAGGCCTGCGTCTTCCTGGGCCTTGATCCACAGCAGGGTCGCATCGGCCTTGGCTTGCACAAGCGCATCGCCTTCGGCCCGCCACTGGGGCCAGAGCTTGTTGGTTTCGGCCAGCCAGGCGGGTTTTGGCAGGCTGCCGACGATGGAGGTTTCAAACATCTGAGGATTTCTTTCTAACAAGGATGAGGGTGGCGGGCGTACTTTGGGGACCGTTTTGCCCGATTTGCGAAGCAATGCGGTGGTGTCAGAGCGCGCAACTGGCAGCCCATTGTTCAAGAACGTTCTTGTACGGCTTGATGAAGTGCTCTTCCGCGAACTTCCCCTGCTTGACTGCCAGCTGGCTGCGTTCTTCCCGGTCGTAGACGATCTGCGTCAGCGAGTAGTCCTGGTTCTTCAGGCTCGGCTGGTAGAAGATGCCCGCCGCGGAGTTGGCGTTGTAGATCTCGGGGCGGTAGATCTTCTGAAAGGTCTCCATCGTGCTGATGGTGCCGATCAGCTCCAGATTCGTGTAGTCGTTCAGCAGGTCGCCGTGGAAGTAGAACGCCAACGGCGCGACGCCATTGGGCGGCATGAAGAAGCGGACCTGCATCCCCATCTTCGCGAAGTACTGGTCGGTGGAGGACAGTTCGTTCTGCTGGTACTCGGCGCCCAGGATGGGGTGCTGGTTGCCGGTCCGTCGGTAGGTCTTGCTGGTCGAGGCACTGATGCAGATGACGGGCGGCTTGTGGAAGCGCTCCTTGTAGGTGCGCGAGTTGGCGAATTGCTTGAACAGCTTGCCATGCAGGTCGCCAAAATCGTCCGGGGTACTGAATTCCGCGCGATCGGCGTTGTACCCCGGAAGCAGGACGCTGAAGTCGTAGTCGCGCACGTAGGAGGAGAAATTGTTTCCCACGATGCCGTCGATGCGTCGGTTCGTCTTCTTGTCGATGATGTAGGTCTTCAGGATCTCGATCAATGGAAATGCACCATGGCTGCTCTCGGCGTCCATGTTCATCTCGACGGACACGATCTCAAGCTCGACCGAGTAGCGGTCTCCCGTCGGATTGTCCCAATGCGCCAGGTCGTTAAAGCGATGGTCGATCATCCTCAGCGTGTTGCGCAGGTTCTGTTGCCGACTCGTCCCCCGGGCCAGGTTGGCAAAGTTGGTGGTGATGCGTGTGCTGTCCGAAGGGTGGTAGTTCTCATCGAAACAAATGCTTTTGAGGCTGAAAGTAAATTCTTCGTTCATGACGATCTGCTGCGCGGATGGTGGAGATGAAGGTCGATGCGTGCCTCAGGCCGCAAGCACTTCCTCGATCGGAGATGGCTTGGCATGGCGCGCCAGTTCGACCAGCGGCAATGCCCGTTGGACCGCCAGTCCGGCCCGGGCGATCAAGGCCTCGTCCCGCAGGCGGTAGTCGAAGAAATCCTTGTCGGTCGCGTAGACGCCCAGCGGCAATGTGCGTGCTTGGAAAAAGCTGAACAGCGGCCGCAGCTGGTGGTCGATCACCAGGGCATGACGCTCGCTGCCGCCTGTGGCCGCCAACAGGACGGGCTTGTCCACCAAGGCGTCCTGGTCGATGAAGTCGAAGAAGTGCTTGAACAAGCCCGTGTAGGAGCCGCGGAAGACCGGTGTCGCCACCACCAGAACATCGGCGCGCTCGACCGCCGCCAGTTCCCGCTCCACTGTATCGGGCAGTTGGGAGCGCCAGACGGCACCGGCGAGCTGCGGTGCGAGCTGACCCAGTTCGACCAGGCGCTGTTCGCACGGGACTTCTTCGGCGATCAGGTCCAGCAGGTGCTCTGCCAAGGCTGCCGACCTGGAGGGGCGTTGCAGCCCGCCGGACACCGCGACCAAGCGGAGTGGACGTGTCATCTTTGCTTTCATGAGGATGGGTTCGCGCCGCGCCGGGAAATTCGCCCGGCCTTGCCATGGCCGCTCCCAGAGTGCAAACGAACAATGGGAACGGATGGTATTGATGTGAGTCAATGAAGTAAAATGGTCTTATTTCAACAATCCATGAGCACGAGTCATTTGAATGCTTGAGCGCATCCACCTCAGCATCGTCCAGCAGGTCGAAAAGCAAGGGTCGTTGACGGCTGCCGCGGGCGTGTTGAACCTCACCCAGTCGGCCCTGAGTCACAGCATGAAGAAGCTGGAGCAACAATTGGGCACCGACATCTGGCTGCGCGAAGGCCGAAGCCTGCGCCTGACACAAGCCGGGCAGTACCTGCTGGCGGTGGCGAACCGTGTGCTGCCGCAACTGGACCTGGCCGAAGAGCGCCTAGGCCAGTTCGCGCAGGGCGAGCGCGGTGCGCTGCGCATCGGCATGGAATGCCACCCTTGCTACCAGTGGTTGCTCAAGGTGGTGTCGCCCTACTTGGCCGCATGGCCCGACGTGGATGTGGACGTCAAGCAGAAGTTCCAGTTCGGCGGGATCGGCGCGCTGTTCGGCTACGAGATCGACCTGCTGGTCACGCCTGATCCGCTCTACAAGCCGGGCCTGAAGTTCGAGCCGGTGTTCGACTACGAACAGGTATTGGTCGTGGCCAAGGGCCATGCCCTGGCTTCGGCGGCTTACGTGAAGCCCCAGCAGCTGACCCAAGAGGTGCTCATCAGCTATCCCGTGGACATCGAGCGCCTGGACATCTACAACCAGTTCCTGCTGCCGGCCGGTGTCACGCCCAAGCGCCACAAGGCCATCGAAACCACCGACATCATGCTGCAGATGGTGGCCAGCGGCCGCGGGGTGGCCGCCCTGCCGCGCTGGCTGGTCGAGGAGTACGCGGCCAAGATGGACGTGGTGCCCGTGCGGCTGGGTGCGCGCGGCATTGCCAAGCAGATCTTCCTGGGCGCGCGCGAGGCGGACACGGCCATCGACTACGTGCGGGCCTTCATCGAACTGGCCCGCCAGCCAGCCACCGCCACCGCGCGAGGAGCCAAAAGATGAACACCACCATCGAACGCAAACCGCTTGCGCTGCCCGGCGGCCATGACAAGGTGCTGCTGCATTCCTGCTGCGCGCCGTGCTCGGGCGAGGTCATGGAGGCCATGCTGGCCTCTGGCATCGACTACACCATCTTCTTCTACAACCCCAACATCCATCCGCTCAAGGAATACGAGCTGCGCAAGAACGAGAACATCCGCTTCGCCGAGCAGTTCGGCGTGCCCTTCATCGATGCCGACTACGATCGGGACAACTGGTTCGAGCGGGCCCGGGGGATGGAGCACGAGCCCGAGCGCGGCGTGCGCTGCACCATGTGCTTCGACATGCGCTTCGAGCGCACGGCGCTGTATGCGCATGAGCATGGCTTTCCGGTGATCACCAGTTCTCTGAGTATATCGCGTTGGAAGAACATGCAGCAGATCAACGACTGCGGCGTGCGTGCGGCGGCCAAGTACCCAGGTGTGATGTACTGGGAATACAACTGGCGCAAGGGTGGCGGCTCGGCGCGCATGATCGAGATCAGCAAGCGCGAGAACTTCTACCAGCAGGAATACTGCGGCTGTGTTTACTCGCTGCGGGACACCAACCGTCATCGCATCGCCTCGGGCCGACCACGCATCGAACTCGGCGTGCAGTTCTACGGCGAAGGAGCGACCACGGGCGAAAAGCCCAAAGACCCTGAAGCAGGTTGACGCTGGGCTGGATCACTCGCTATGTCTCCTATGAAGCGCCGCACCGTATCGAGGTACGGCCCAGTCTTGTGCCTCATGGCGCTACCAGGTCATCCGACACATCTGCCGTAATGGCGTCACGCACCAGCCGCTGCACGCGCTGCCGCACTTCCACCGGGATGTTGGAAGCCTCTGCGGGGTCGTCCACCGCGACGCTCCGCGCCGCGACCAGCCGCGCGGCCAGATGCAGGTTCTTCGGGCTGACGGCCTCGATGGCTGAGCGTCCGCCCAGCGCGTCATAGGACTGCAGGAGCGAGTGGTAGATGGACCAAGTGTCGAGACCCCGCGGCACCTGCTTGAGCACGGACTGCACGAGCCTGCGCTTGAGCGGATCGAGCTGCCAGTCCGGCACCCGCTGCCCCCGATGGCCCATGTGGATGGACAGCAGGTTGCCGGCCTGGATCTCATAGGTGATCCAGCGGCGCGACTTGCCCGCGAGCTTGGCGTAGTTCGCCACCGAAAGGTTGTGCGGCGCCTCGAAGGTCTCCAGCACCTGCAGGCGTTCGCGCTGCGCGTCCGACAGCCGCGGCCGGGCGTATTCGGGCATGCGCACGGCCGACAACCGCTGCACCGATGCCGGCGCTGTGGGCATATTGGGCGTCGGCGCGGTCACGATCAACTGCGGCGCGGTGAGGTCGACAACCGGCGGCTGCACGGCCGCCTGGCCGGCGATGGTCGGCAGACCTTGCAGCGTGATGGTCAGGTGGCGGCTGGCGATCTCGACCTGGTTCTGCTCGAACAGGTCCAGGCGATCCGCCCAATCCTGCATCATCACGCGGCGCTGCTCGACGTACTCGGCGTGGTTGTAGGTCGCGCTGATCTTGTCCGGGTCGGCGTGCGAGAGCTGGGCATCCACCCACTTCTTCGGGTAGCCGAGTTCGTTGAGCGCGGTCGAAATCGTCGCGCGGATGCCGTGCCCCGTGAGCTGGTCCTCGTAGCCCATGCGCTTGAGCGCGCCGTTGAACGTGTTCTCGCTGACGGTGTGCTTCAAGCACCAGTCGCCCGGGATGAGGTAGGCCTGGGCCGGCTTGCACTGGTCCAGCAGGTGGCGAACGATTTCCTGGGCCTGCACCGACAGTGGCACGATGTAGGGCGGGATGTCCACCAGGCGCTTGCGCTTCTTCTTCGTGAGTAGCGCGCGCTGCTTGAGCCTGGCCACCGGGATGATCCACAGGCCTTGCTCAAGGTCGAACTGGTCGGGCGTGGCGAAACGCAGCTCGCCGGTGCGCACGCCGGTGAGCATCAGCAGCCGAATGCCCAACTGCGTGTTCAGGCGCCCGCGGTACTTGCGCAGCGTCTGCAACATGATCGGCAGCTCTGGCATGCGTAGGAACGGGTTGTGTTCGACCGGCGGCAGCGGCAGCGCGACGACCTCCAAGTCCTTGGAGGGGTTGTCGTGCATGTTCGGGATCGCCACCGTGGCATAGGTGAACAGTTGGGTGAACCACGTCCTGAGCTTCTCGGCCACCGACAGCGAGCCGCGCTTTTCCACCTTGCCGATGATGTCCAGCAGGTGCGCGCGCGTGATGTCGTAGATCGTCAGGTGGTGCAGCACCGGGAACACGTCTTTCTTGAAGACGCGGGCGATCTGCTCCAGGCTGGTCTGCCGTCCTTCCTCCAACGACAGCTTGCGATGTGCCAGCCACTGGTCATAGACCGCTTTGAACGTGTGTTCGCCCGCCAACACGATGGCGTGGCGCTTGCGCTTGCGTTCGGTGTGCGGGTTGACGCCCTTGGCGAGCAGCGTGCGGGCTCCATCACGAAGCTCGCGCGCCTCCTTCAGGGAGAGGGCCGGGTAGCTGCCGAAGGACATGCGATCGCGCTTGCCGCCCCACGTGAAGCGGAAGTGCCAAGCCTTGGCGCCGTTGGCGGAAACGAAGAGGGAGAGGCCGTCGGCATCGGCCAGCGTGTACGGTTTGCCGGTCGTCTTGGCCTGACGAACCATGAGGTCTGAGAGCATGAGCCCAACTCCTGAGAATCGAGTTGGCTGCATGGTCCTGTTCGTCCCCGCGCTCCTCCAGCAAGAATGCGAAAGTGGGAAGCTCCGCGTTCCGATGTACCACTTGATGTACCGCTTTGTACCGGCAGTCAGTGGTTTTCGCTGGCAGTCACTGGATTCAACGATGGCGAAAAAGCTGAACCGTGACAATCACTTGCGACACTCCATGGTCTTTTCTGGAAGTCCGTGGAAAGTCGAAGTGGAGCGGGTGATGGGAATCGAACCCACGTATCGAGCTTGGGAAGCTAGCGTTCTACCATTGAACTACACCCGCGTCAGGGCGCGAGTTTACAGGCTCGGCACGGTGACATCCGACGGGCGCGAACGGCAGCGGTGAGGTGAGGTCCCGTGGCCCGGACGCCGCGGCTACAGTCCTGTTAATGAAGCCCGCCGCCCCGCCCGCACCGCGTCCGCCCCTCATCCTGGCCGTCGCCTGGCGCCAGTTGCTGCGGGACTGGCGGGCCGGGGAACTGCGATTGCTGATGCTGGCCGTGGCCCTTGCGGTCGCGGCGCTGTGCGCGGTGGCCTTTCTGTCCGATCGGCTGGACCAGGGGCTACGTCGAGACGCGGCGCAGTTGCTCGGCGGTGACGCCGTGGTCGCCAGCGACCAGCCGACACCGCAGCCCCTGCTCGATCTGGCCGCCACGCTGCAACTGAGCGGCGCGCGCAGCCTGACTTTTGCCAGCATGGCGCGGGCCGAAGACGCACAGGGCGGCGAGACCCGGCTGGTGGCCGTGAAGGCGGTTGGCGAAGGCTATCCGCTGCGCGGCCGGATCGCGCTGCGCGAGGCCCTGCCGGGCCGCAGCGGCGCACCGGCGCCCGGCGAGATCTGGGTCGACCCGGCAGTGGCGGACGGCCTCGGCCTCAAGCTGGGCGACATGCTGCTGCTGGGCGACGGCCGCTTCAAGCTGGCCGCCATCATCGACACCGAACCCGACCGCGGCGCCGGCTTCATGAACTTCGCGCCGCGCGTGATGCTGACCGAGGGCGACCTGGCAGCCACCCACCTCGTTCAGCCGGCCAGCCGCATCACCTACCGTCTGGCGGTCGTGCCGGGCCCGCGTGCGGCACCCGACGCGGTGCGTCGCTTCGTCGCGGGCGCCGAGCGCCTGATCGAGGGTGACGGGCTGCGCGGTGTGAGGCTCGAGTCGCTGGAGTCCGGCCGCCCCGAGATGCGCCAGACCTTGGACCGTGCCGCACGCTTCCTCCGCCTGGTGGCCATGCTCTCGGCCCTGCTCGCCGCGGTGGCGGTGGCCCTGGCCGCGCGCGACTTTGCAGCCCGGCATCTGGACGCCTGCGCCATGCTGCGTGTGCTTGGCCAGCCGCAGCGCCGCATCGCCTGGGCCTATGGCCTGGAGTTCCTCCTTGCAGGCCTGAGCGCCAGCCTCGCCGGCGTGGTCGTCGGCCTGGGCTTGCACCAGGTCTTTGTGTCGCTGCTGGCCGGCCTGATCGACGTGGACCTGCCGCCTCCCAGAGCCTGGCCTGCGCTGCTCGGCCTCGGATTGGGGCTGTCGCTGCTGCTGGGCTTCGGCCTGCCGCCGGTGTTGCAGCTCGCGGCCGTGCCACCGCTGCGCGTGATCCGCCGCGACCTGGGCGCGCCCAAGGCCGGATCGCTGCTGGTGCTGGGCGCCGGTGTCGCGGGCCTCGCGGCCATCCTCGTGGTGCTTGCCGACGACCTGAAGCTCGGCGCCATCGCGGCGGCAGGCTTTGCCGCCGCGGTGCTTCTGTTCGGGCTGCTGGCCTGGGCCGCTGTCGGGCTGTTGCGCCGGCTGGTGCCGGTCAATGTCAGCGGCGCCGGCCTGCCCCGCTGGCTGCTGCTGGCCACGCGCCAGGTGGCGGCGCGGCCATGGTTTGCAGTCATGCAGGTGGCCTCGCTGGCCGTCGGCATGCTGGCCCTGGCCCTGCTGGTGCTGCTGCGCACCGACCTGATCGACAGCTGGCGCCGCGCCACGCCGGCGGCGGCACCGGACCGTTTCGTCATCAACATCCAGCCCGACCAGAGCGAGGCCTTCCGCGCGACGCTGACCGGCGCCGGTGTCGAGCGCTTTGATTGGTATCCGATGATCCGCGGCCGGCTGACCGCCATCGGTGGCGAGGCGGTGCAGGCCCGGCGCTTTGCCAACGAGCGCGCCCAGCGCCTCGCAGAGCGCGAGTTCAATCTCAGCCATGCCGGGGCCGCACCGGCCCACAACGAGATCGTCGCCGGGCGCTGGGGCAGCGCTCCGGCGGGCGAACTCGGCCTGAGCGTCGAGTCGGGCCTCGCCACGACGCTCGGGCTCAAGCTCGGCGACACGCTGGCGTTCAACATCGGCGGCCAGCCGGTGCAGGGCCGCATCACCAGCCTGCGCAAGGTGGACTGGTCATCGATGCGGGTCAACTTTTTCGTGCTGTTCGAGACTGCCGAGCTGCCCGACCTGCCGGCGACGCAGATCGCCGCCTACCGCCTGCCGGCGGGCAGCCGGTTGGACCGCGATCTCGCACGGCAGTTTCCGAACCTGACCGTCATCGATGTGTCGGCCCAGCTCAACCAGGTTCAGGGTGTGCTAGACCAGGTGATCCAGGCCGTGCAATTCCTTTTCGGCTTCACGCTGGCGACCGGCCTGGTCGTGCTGCTGGCGGCCGTGGGCAGCACGCGCGAGGCGCGCACGCGCGAGTTCGCACTGATGCGGGCGCTCGGCGCGCCGTCCACGCTGTTGGCACAGGTGCAACGCGCCGAATTGCTGGGCGTGGGTGCGCTGGCAGGCTTTCTGGCCGGCGCCGTGGCCTTGGTGCTGGCGGCGCTGCTGGCGCGCTGGGTATTCGAGTTCGACTGGCAGATCAAGCCCTGGGTGCCACTCGTCGGCGCGGCCTGCGGCGCGCTGCTGGCCTGGAGCGCCGGCTGGTGGAGCCTGCGCGGCCTGCTGATGCGGCCCGTGGTGCAGACCCTGCGCGAGGCCCAGGCCGAATGAATCCGGTGGCCGCTGCCGGCTCCGGCGGAGCGCGCGCTGGTCAGCCGCCTGGCGCAGACCAGCCGGGCTGCCGACCGTCGATGAGCCAGAGGCTGGGATCAAGGAATGTTCGCAGCGGCTGCGTTCGCGGAGCGGGCAAAATGAAGCTTCCTCCTTCCCCTTGCACAGCGCCCGATGAGCTCCACCGACCTCGTTCCCAGCACCGGCGCCCAGGCCGGGCAGGCCTTGGCCCGTACAGACAACCGCCAGTTCCTGACCTTCCGCATCAGCGAAGAGGAATACGGCTTGGACATCCTGAGGGTTCAGGAAATCCGATCCTATGAAGCGCCGACGCGCGTGGCCAACGCGCCGGCTTTCGTCAAGGGCGTGGTCAATCTGCGCGGCGTCATCGTTCCGATCCTCGACCTGCGGCTGCGCCTGGGCCAGGCGGCCGAGTACAACGGCTTTACCGTCGTCATCGTGCTCAATGTGGCCGGACGCGTGGTCGGAATCGTCGTCGACTCGGTCTCCGACGTGCTGGAGCTGAGCGCCGAGGAAATCAAGCCCCGCCCCGAGGTACCGGCGGCGATGGATGCCCGCTTCATCACCGGCCTGGGCAAGATTGGCGAGCGGATGCTGATCCTGCTGGACATCGAAGCAATGATCAAAAGCCCGGATTTCGGCTTGGTCGACTGACCCACGAGAAGTTCCAGCCACCAGATGTTGGTGACTGCACACCGTTGCGCCGGCAGCAACACTGCATTTCAGGCTGGTCCTGGCCGGCTTTGGCACTCAACATGGCAGAGTGCTAATATCACGCCGCCATCGCATGTTTCGCGATGGTTGTTTGAGGACTCGTCACGATGCCTGCCACCGCCGCCATTGCCGTCCGCGACCCCTGGGCCCTGGTGCCCTCGCTGGGCAATCTTGATGCCTACATCAACGCGGTCAACCGCCTGCCGCTGCTGACCGCCGAGGAGGAAAGCACGGCTGCCCGCCGCCTGCGGGACCATGGCGACCTGGAGGCCGCCGGGCGCCTGGTGCTGTCGCACCTGAGGCTGGTGGTGTCCATCTCGCGCCAGTACGTCGGCTACGGGCTGCCCCAGGGCGACCTGATCCAGGAGGGCAATGTCGGCTTGATGAAGGCCGTCAAGCGGTTTGACCCCGACCAGGGCGTTCGGCTGGTGAGCTATGCGATGCACTGGATCAAGGCCGAGATTCACGAGTACATCCTGAAGAACTGGCGCATGGTCAAGGTCGCGACGACCAAGGCCCAGCGCAAGCTGTTCTTCAACCTGCGTTCGATGAAGCACCAGCTCAAATCGGGCCAGGACGACGCCTCCACCCACCGCAACACGTTGACCGAGGGTGAGGTGGCCCATGTGGCTCGCGAACTCAACGTCAAACGCGAAGACGTGCTGGAAATGGAAACCCGCATGTCCGGCGGCGACGTGGCCCTGGAGCCGCAGAGCGACGACGATGGAGAGAGCTTTGCGCCGATCGCCTATCTGGCTGATGACAGCCAGGAGCCGACTCGCGTCATTGAAGCCCGTTTGCGCGACGATCTTGCAGGCGACGGCATCCAGCGAGCCCTGGACGTGTTGGACCCGCGCAGCCGACGCATCGTTGAGGAACGCTGGCTGCGGGTGAACGACGATGCCTCAGGCGGCATGACGCTGCATGAGTTGGCCGCCGAATACGGCGTGTCGGCCGAGCGCATCCGCCAGATCGAAGTCGCCGCGATGAAGAAGATGAAGAAGGCGCTGACCGAGACGACCTGAACGGTTGTGGCGCCTCCAGCGACCTGAGCCGGCGCTGCGGCAATTGCATCACTGGAACTGCCTGACCTCAAGCGACAACGCCCAGCAGCGGACGCTGCGGGGCGTTTCTTTTTCAGAGCCCTGCTCGAACGAACAGGTCAGCGTACCGTCCGGCGGCGCGCCAGCAGGCCGATGGCGCCCAGGCCGCCCAGGAACAGAGCAAACGTCTCGGGCTCGGGCACCGCGGAGGTGATCTCGGCCGTGACCAGGTCTTGATAGCTCGCGTTTTTTAGCTTGAAGACGCTGAAGGCGCTGTGACCTTTGAAGTTCAGCGCATCGGAAACATAACTGTCTGCCAAGTTCAGGACCGAGTCCGGCGCGTTGACGTGGAAGTTGCCGGTCCGGGTGCCGAACGAGATCACCCCCGAAGCGTTGGGCACTTCCTGGGTGAACTCCCACACGGCCAGTTGGAACGCGGCTTGTTGCGTCGCATCCATATTGGCACGGTAAGCGACTTGGTAGAGAGACGCCAGATGCGCCCCTTGATCGCCGCCAAACGCGGACTTCGTGTACTGCTCGGGCAGCACCGAATTGCCTTTCAGAGGCGCAATGCAAAACGCCGCAAAACTGGAGTTGTTGCTCAGGTTCGTGTAGCTCAGGCGCAGGGCGTAGTCATCAAACACCGGCTCGGACGAACTGACCGTGGTGTCAAACGCCTGAAGCTCAACACCAGCAAGCGCCTTGTTGCCCTGCCATGCAATGGTCACTTCGGCGGCGGCGGCAAACTGCGCCCCGAAGGTCAAGAGCGCGGCACCAACCAGCGGGATCAAGTGATTCTTCATGGTCTTCAGCGGTGAAAAGCGAGTCATTCAGGCCGACTTGCGGCGGCGGGTCGAGCTCACTGCGCCCAGGACGGCGACGGCGGCAAGCGCGACGGTGCCCGGCTCCGGCAGCTCCAGGGTCACGGTGTAGCCATTCGCCTGCTTGTTCGAGTAGCTGACCCCCCGGACGCTGAGGTCCCAGGTGCCGGCAGACAGATCACGGGGCTGCAGTTCCCACTGCTCGAGACCCGCGCGCAGCTTGTTCCAGTCAACCGCGAGCAGTTCGGACCAATCGAAGGTCTGACCGGTACCGGCGTTGGTCAGCGTGACCGACTGGATGTCGATCGCCGGCGTCGTTGCCAGCCTGCCTTTGGTGTTGAGGAATCCGCTGACCCAGGTGTTCTCGGTGAGCGTGAAGCTGTAGACGTTCGCGTCGTTGAACGCCGTACCAAAACCGGTGGGGTCTTTGTGAGTGATGTTGCTGACGGTCACAGTGCCTGCCATGGCGCAGGTCGCCATGCTCAGGGCGGCGGCGGCGAAGAGGGCTTTCATTTCAGGCTTTCTGAAATTTCCATCGGGCTAACCCGAGGATGGTTGAACATTTAAGTCGCACTCTAGGGGGATTGAGTGCTGGCGAGCACCCCCCATGCGCGTGGGCAGTGCACGCGTTTGTGCCCAAATGCACGGCTTTACACCCGAGTGGGTGGGGCGGAATCCGGCAAGTTCAACGCCAACGACCCACCGGACTGCGCCGCAGGGGCCTCAGGCCAGCTTCCCATGACAAAGCTTGAACTTCTTGCCGCTGCCACAGGGGCAAGGGTCATTGCGACCGACATGGCCATACTGCGCCAGCAGCGTGGCCGGGTCGACGTCCTGGCTGACCGAGCCGTCCTCGTTCGGATGCTGGTAGGTGACATTGGCCACCGCCTCGGCGCGGCGCTCCATCGCCTCGGCGGCCTGGTTGGCCTCTTCCTGGCTCTGGATGCGCACATTCAGCAGCGTGCGGGTGACTTCCATCTTCACCAGGTCCAGCAGCTGCGAGAACAGCTCGAAGGCTTCGCGCTTGTATTCCTGCTTGGGGTTCTTCTGGGCGTAGCCGCGCAGGTGGATGCCCTGGCGCAGGTAGTCAAGCGCCGCGAGGTGTTCGCGCCAGCGCTGGTCGATGCTCTGCAGCAGCACCATGCGCATGAACGGGTTGAACTGCTCGATGCCCACCCGGTCCAGCTTGGCCTGGAACAGCTGATCGCCAGCCTTGATCACCGCGTCGACAATGTCCTCGTCGCTGATGGAATCCTTGGCCTTGACCAGCTCAGCCAGCGAAATGCTGATCTGCCACTCGCTCTGCAGCACTTGCTCCAGGCCCGCCAGGTCCCACTGCTCCTCCAGGCTCTCCACCGGAACGAAGGTGCGCACGACATCGGTCAGCGTGGATTCGCGCAACGACGCGATCTGGGCGACCAGCGACTCGGCCTCCAGGATGTCGTTGCGCTGCTGGTAGATGACCTTGCGCTGGTCATTCGACACATCGTCGTACTCCAGCAGCTGCTTGCGGATGTCGAAGTTGCGGGCCTCGACCTTGCGTTGCGCGCCCTCAATGGAACGCGTGACGATGCCGGCCTCGATGGCCTCGCCCTCGGGCATCTTCAGGCGGTCCATGATGGCGCGCACCCGCTCGCCAGCGAAGATGCGCATCAGCTGGTCGTCCAGCGACAGATAGAAGCGGCTGGAGCCCGGGTCGCCCTGGCGGCCGGCACGGCCGCGCAGCTGGTTGTCGATGCGGCGGCTCTCGTGGCGCTCGGTCGCGATGATGCGCAGGCCGCCCTCGGCCTTGACCTTGTCGTGCAGGCCTTGCCACTCGTCCTTGAGCTGCTGGATGCGGCGCGCCTTCTCGTCGGCGGGAATGCTCTCGTCGGCCTCGATGAACTGGATCTGCTTCTCGACATTGCCGCCCAGCACGATGTCGGTGCCGCGACCGGCCATGTTGGTGGCGATGGTGATCACACCCGGCCGGCCGGCCTGGGCGACGATCTGCGCCTCCTTCTCGTGCTGCTTGGCGTTGAGCACGTTGTGCGGCAGCTTTTCCGCCGTCAGCAGCTTGGAGATCAGCTCCGAGTTCTCGATGGACGTCGTACCCACCAGCACCGGCTGGCCGCGCTCGTGGCAGGCGCGGATGTCGGCGATGACGGCGGTGTACTTTTCCTTGTCGGTCTTGTAGACCAGGTCAAGCTCGTCCTTGCGGATGGTCGGGCGGTTCGGCGGGATGACGACCGTCTCGAGGCCGTAGATCTCCTGGAACTCGTAGGCCTCGGTGTCCGCCGTGCCCGTCATGCCGGACAGCTTGCCGTACATGCGGAAGTAGTTCTGGAAGGTGATGGAGGCCAGCGTCTGGTTCTCCGCCTGGATCTGCACGCCCTCCTTGGCCTCGACGGCCTGGTGCAGGCCATCGCTCCAACGCCGCCCGCTCATCAGCCGGCCGGTGAACTCGTCGACGATGATCACCTCGCCGTTCTGCACGACGTAGTGCTGGTCACGGTTGTAGACATGGTGGGCCCGCAGCGCTGCATTCAGGTGATGCATCAGCGTGATATTGGCCGCGTCGTAGAGGCTTGCCCCTTCAGCGATCAAGCCCGCCTGGCTGAGCAGGCGCTCGGCGTTCTCGTGGCCCTCTTCCGTGAGGTGGATCTGATGCGACTTCTCGTCCACCGTGAAGTCGCCCGGCTCGATGACACCCTCGCCGGTACGCGGGTCGAGTTCGCCGATCTGCTTTTTCAGGTGCGGGACGACGGCGTTGATCTTCAGATAGACGTCCGTGTGGTCGTCGGCCTGGCCCGAGATGATCAGCGGCGTGCGCGCCTCGTCGATCAGGATGGAGTCCACCTCGTCGACGATGGCATAGGCCAGTCCGCGCTGCACGCGGTCGGCCGTCTCGTAGACCATGTTGTCGCGCAGATAGTCGAAGCCGTACTCGTTGTTGGTGCCGTAGGTCACGTCGGCGGCATAGGCGGCCTGCTTCTGCTCGCGGGGCATCTGCGGCAGGTTGATGCCCACCGACAGGCCCAGGAAGTTGTACAGCTTGCCCATCCACTCGGCGTCACGCCGCGCGAGGTAGTCGTTCACCGTGACGACATGGACGCCCTTGCCCGTCAGCGCGTTCAGGTAGACCGGCAGCGTCGCCATCAGGGTCTTGCCCTCGCCGGTGCGCATCTCGGCCACCTTGCCGGCATTGAGCACCATGCCGCCAATCAGCTGCACATCGAAGTGGCGCATCTTGAGCGCCCGCTTGCTGCCCTCGCGGCAGACCGCAAACGCCTCGGGCAGGATGTCGTCCACGCTGGCGCCACCGGCGATGCGCTCCTTGAAAGCAGCCGTCTGGGCGCGCAGTTCGTCGTCGGTCAGAGCCTCGTACTTCGGCTCCAGCGCATTGATCTGCTGCACGGTGCGGCGGTACTGCTTGAGCAGGCGCTCGTTGCGGCTACCGAAAATCGAGGTGAGAAGCTTGGGCAACATGCTGCGAAGAGTGAGCTGGCGAGCACCGAGGGGTGGGCGGAACGCGCGAATTTAAGGGCGTGACAGCGCGCTGCAAGAGCGACCCGCCCCGCCACGCAAAACGACGCAGTTTAGCAGCGGGGCATGACCGGACGTGGCGGCGCTGCTCGCGGCTCCGGCCGCTTGACTACACTGGCACCATGACTAACGCGCCGCGCTATCTCAGCCCGAGGAGCCTGCGCGCCAGCATTCCGTCACCGACGCCTGTGGCGGATGCAATGCGCGCCCACGACGGGCTGAGCCAGCTCAACGCACGGCTTGAGGCCTCGCGCCGGCGGCTGCGCACCATCTCGCCCGCCATTCCGGTCGCACTGCTGTCCAACCTTCAGCCAGGCCCTGTGGATGAGGACGGCTGGAGTCTGCTCGCCGCGAATGCCGCCGTCGCCGCCAAGCTGCGCCACCTGCTGCCCCGCCTCGAGGCGCTTCTGGTGCAGGCCGGCCTTCCCGGGCGAATTCGAGTGAAGCTGCTGCAGAAATGAGAAAACCCCAGCGCCGCAAGGCGCTGGGGTTTCGTTTGGTGCCGGCTATCGGATTCGAACTGATGACCTACCGCTTACAAGGCGATCCGCATAGCGTCCGACGCAATCCACAACTGTCCTGCAACCTGTTGATTTACCTAGATTAGCGTCCGCAATCGTCCTTGACCTGCCGCCAGTGTCCGCCTATTCTGGTACACGAAATGGTACACAGAGTGGTACATAAACGGAGGCAGCGAGATGGCACGCGCAACCAAGTGGACGGACGAGAAGATCAAGGCGCTGAAGCCGGCCGATGGCAAGCGCGAGCAGCGGGTGCTGGTTGATCCTGGCCTCTATATATATGTACGCCCCAGCAGCAAGGAGCGTGACGGCTACTCCCGCCACTGGCTGTACCGGGCGCAAGTTGCCGGATCACGCCGCTGGCTATCCCTCGGCGCCTTCCCAGAGGTCACGTTCGCAGATGCAAAGAAGGAGGTCGCCGACCACAGCAAGACCCATGAGGCAGCCAAGAAGGGCGAGGCCGATCACCCGGTGTTGGCGGCCCGCTTCGCGCGGAAGGCTCGCAAGGAGGAGGCGACCGTCTCTGATGTGTTTGACGAGTGGGTCGCCGACAAGCGCCTGGGGAGCAAGCGCAAGGGAGGCGCTCCGGTACGCGAGCGCACGATCACGCTGCTGGACGACAGCTACAAGGCCGACATCAAGGCCCGCATTGGTGACGCCAAGATCGCAAAGCTGACGCCCGAGGCGCTGCAGACCTGCATCGACGCCCCCCGCAAGCGCGGCGCCCCTGGCGCTGCTGCTCATGTATACCGGACCCTGCGCGGTCTGATCACGTTCGCCATCAAGCGGGGGCACATCGACGGCGCCGATCCTATGCGCGGGATTGAGAACCCCCGCCCCTACCGCCCGGCCCCGGTCAACGCGGCGAACGACGCCGAGCTGGTGGTGCTGCTCAACGAGCTGAACCGGTCGCGCCTGGGACTGGCGACTAAGCTGGCGATTGAGTTTCAGCTACTGACTGGCGCGCGTCCCGGCGAAGTCCGGGAAGCCACTTGGGCCGAGTTCAATCTGAGTCGCGCCCTGTGGACCCTGCCGGCGACCGATGGCCGCAAATCCGCCCGCGAGTTCCGAGTACATCTTTCCCCGCAGGCACTGGAAGTGCTGAAGCAAGCCAAGGCGCTGGGCGGCACCAAGCCCGTTTACGTCTTCCCCGGCACCAAGGACGAGAAGACGCCGATGGAGAAGATGGCGGTTGCCCGCGCCCTGGCCCGCCTGACTGAGCGCACTCTAGATGCAGGTGGCCGCAAGCTGCGACCCCATGACCTGCGCCGCACTTTCCGCACGATGCTCTCGCGCATCGGCGTCGCGCCGCACGTCGCCGAGCTGTGCCTGAACCATCAAGAGAAGGAAACCATGCGCCGCGTCTATGACGGACACGACTACACGGCCGAGATGGCCGACGCCTGGGACCGGGCTGGCGCACATCTTCAGGCGATCCGCGACGGTGCCGCGCAAGTTTTCTCTATCGCGAGCAAGCGGGCATGACCGCAAGACCGCAGCGGCCGGCAGCCGCACCTGAGTAACCCAATTTCTGCCGCGCCTAGGCTGATCCCCGAAAACCCGTTTCCCTGACGGGCTGGCGCGACATCTTTTCAGGGGTGCATGAGGGATGCATGGCCGAGATTGCGACGAATGGAACGTTGCCACATGACTCGATATTGATTCGTGCCTTAATGAAATGGCCCGGCGAAGGCGAAGAAGAAGGTCGCCGACAATACTACGTGACCGACTTTTATCGCGGCGTTGCGTATGAGCCCGGCCCACCTCAGTTGCTAGTTTCTGTTGAAGACATTCAGAAGCTACTGGAAGCACCGAGCTGGCCGGAGCTGGTAAGGCAGGCGAAAGAGCGCACAAGGCGAGGAATGATCGCCGGAGACGTTTTGGTTTCGATGTACCTAATGAATCTTCTTCGCGATCGATTGCCGAATCGTGGAGCAGCGGGCGCCACATTGGATAAGGCATTTGCTATTGCTGATGAATGGGCGCGGCAAGGCAACGCGTGGGGTGATGGCGTCCCCCTAGCCAAGATGACAAAGATCAAGGCTGCATGGCTGGAGTTCCGTCCCGTTGCGCATCTCTGGGCAGCTGTGAGCATGAATCAAGTCTTTCCTTACGCCCCGGCCAGGGAAATATTTCACCCCAACTACATTAACGCGTTCTTCCGGGCTGCCGCCTACTTTCAACGGTTTGGCATGTCTTTCACCATACCGAACAAGTCGAACCGCTCAAATATTCCTTTATTGGACCCGTCGACGACGTGGGCGTTGAACACGGGGCGACACCCCCCGGCCGCGCCGCCAATCGAAGATCTATCGGTATTCGAGGATTCACCCATGCTCGCTATCCTGCGCCGCTACCAAGCCGGCTAAATGATGGGGTCACGCTTCCGCGACCCCATATAAATCTCCCGCTGCACCCCATACCGTATCGCTATGGAAGTTAGCGAGCACCCTTGCACGCTAAATCCATGGCGGCAAGTGCAGCTAATAGGAGCCAGCAAGCCGCCTAGTGAATAGGAGGCCAAATGGCTACGATTCTCAGGCTGCCTGAAGTACAGGCGAAAACCGGCAAGGGGCGCAGCGCAACCTATGCCGATATTGACCGTGGCGTCATGGTGAAGCCCATTAAATTGGGCGAGCGCGCAGTGGGGTTTCCCGACTATGAGGTGGACGCCATCATCAAGGCCCGCATTGCCGGCGCCAGCGAGATGGAATTGCGCACGTTGGTGGACAAGCTCCACGCACAGCGGAAGGAGGGCTTGCAATGAGTTCTCCGCTGTACACCACGCCGCCCGAGCGCATCGCGGCCCTGCACTCGATCCGAGACCGCCACTCAGGACACACAGGCGCCACACAGCGCGCCCGTCTGCGTGATGCCCTGGAAATCCTCGGGAGCGTGACGACCTTCGAGGCGATGCGCTATTTGGACATCTTCGACCCCCGGCCGCGAAAGCTGGAGCTGGTGCGCGACGGCATGGACATCTTCACGCTGCGCCGCAGCGATGCGACCGAGAGCGGCGAGCGCCACAGCATCGGCGTCTATGTGCTGCGCAAGGGGGGGCGTCATGAGTAGCCCCGCAAAGAATGAAGGCCTGACCGTTGCAGCGGTGCAGGCCTTCGGTGGACAAGCCACAGAGAACACACAAGAGTTTGCCAGCACCGACGCGCTAGAGGAAGCCACTGCGCGCATGAAAGCTCGCGCCGCGCAGTGCGGGTGCAGCCTGCACGAAATGGCTGGCGGCGGGTTCCTGCTCTGCCGCTGGGGACACTGCAAAGAGGTGCCGTGCTTGCGCGCCGTGGGCGCCCTGCTGCGCCGGATCGGAGGCCAGCATGGTTAAGCGCTTTGACCGCGACCGCCTGCCCGACCCGGTTTCTGGCTTCGAGGCCGAGGGGCTCACCCTCAAGGGGCCTGGACTCTGGAAAACGACCGCCTGCCCTTTCCACGGTGGCCGCGACTCGATGCGTATCAACACCGAGTCCGGCGCGTGGCGGTGCATGAACTGCGGTGAGCATGGCGGCGACTTGCTCGCCTTCGTCATGCGCTTTCACTTGCTGGAGTTCATGCAAGCCGCCGAGCGGCTCGGCGCAGTGGTGGAGGACGGCACTCCGTCCAGGCCCAGGCCGAAAGCGACGCTATCCCCCGCCGCTGCGCTGGCGCTAATTCAGTCCGAGACCTGGCTGATTGCCTGCACGGCGCTGGCGACGGCGGACGCACTGCCCGACGAGCAGGACCGCGCACGGCTGATCGAGGCCGCCCGCACCATCCAGCACATCATGTCGGAGGTGCCGGCATGAGCGTCGTGACGAAACCGAACTGGCAGAAGTTGGACGCCGACCGGGCGAAAGTGTTAGCGGCAGCGAACGCTAAGGCCACGCTAAGCGTGAACGGTGAGGCTCCGGACGGGGTAGTGCTCACCTGCGCTGCGACGCTCACGCCTGAGCCCGTTTCGTGGCTTTGGGAGGGATGGTTAGCGCTGGGTAAGTTCCACATCCTTGCGGGGGCACCCGGACAAGGCAAAACGACGCTGGCGCTGGCTGTGATGGCGCTGATCACGACCGGGGGTCGCTGGCCTGATGGCTCACGCTGTCCGGCTGGCAACGTGCTGATGTGGTCCGGCGAGGATGATCCCGGCGATACCTTGCTGCCCAGGCTGATCGCCATGGGCGCAGACCCCGCGCGGGTGTTCTTCGTCACCGGCACGCGCATGGCCGGCGAGGTCTGCCCGTTCGACCCGGCGCGCGACATGGCTCACCTGATGGCCCAGGCCGAGGCAATCGGCAATGTTCGCCTTCTTGTAGTTGATCCGGTTGTGTCTGCCGTGGCCGGCGACAGCCACAAGAACACCGAGGTAAGGCGCGAGCTGCAACCGCTGGTAGACCTCGGGGCGAACCTGGGCGCGGCGGTGCTGGGCATCTCGCACTTCAGCAAGGGGTCAGCAGGCCGCGATCCGACGGAGCGGGTTGTGGGTTCGATGGCCTTCGGCGCTGTGGCGCGCGTGGTCATGGCCGCAGCCAAGGTGAAGGGGCAGGACGGCGAGGACGACCGGCGGATTCTGGTGCGCAGTAAATCCAACATCGGCCCGGACGATGGCGGCTTCGAGTACGGCATTGATCAGGCCGAGCTGGACGCTTACCCCGGCGTCGTGGCGTCTCGGATTGTGTGGGGCAAGCCGGTCGATGGCACTGCGCGTGAGCTGCTCGGCGAAGCGGAGGCCAACGAGGACGACGATGAACTCACGGCGCTTGATGACGCCTGCGAGTTCTTGCGCAGTGAGTTGGATCGAGGCCCCAAGCCGGCTAAATACCTGCTGGGCGAAGGGCGGCAAGCTGGGCACAGCGAGCGCACCATCAAGCGCGCAAAGGCCAAGCTGGGCATCGACTCGCGCAAGGAGTCGTCCGGCTGGCTATGGAGCATGACCGCCGACGGAGCAGCCAAGAAGGCCAAGGATGCCAAGGAGGCCAAGGAATCCACGTTCAAAAACCTTGGCACTGTTGGCACCCTTGGCACGGTTGACGGCGAAAGCGAGGCGTTTTGATGGGCGCCCCCGACTTGCTGCAATACCTGCGCGCGGCTGGCCTGACGCTCACAGCGGACGGTGACAAGCTGATCGTCACGCCCCGCGACAGACTCACCGACGAGCTGCGCGACACGATCCGTGAGCACAAGGCCGCGCTACTGGCGGCACTCACGCCCACGCCATCGTCCAGGCCCCTGCCCGTCGTCCAGAGCTTCAGTCGTGAGCCTGACACCGATCATGGCGAGCCCTGGACCGGGCAAGAGCTGGACCCGCAAGACCTGACACACGCCCGTCTGATCGCGATGGGCCTGGACGACCCCGAGGCGTCGGCGCTGGCCGAGTGGATGACGCAGCGCACTGACGACGAGCGAGTCACCTGCTTTGACTGTCGGCACTTCAGAGCCCGCCCCAGGATCTGCGGCAACCACAAGGCCGCCGACATGCCGCGCGAGTTGGGAACCGAGCTGGCAACCAAGGCCAAGCGCTGCATCGGCTTCGCAGTCGACGCGGCGGGTTTTGTCAGCCCCTAAAGGCGCGCCCTGGCTTTTGAAAACATTCAGAGGAAATCGAACATGACTTGGCAACCCGGAACCCCGGTCACCACCGTACAGGATCATGCCGACTGGGAGGCGTGGCGCAAGGAACGAAAGCGCGAGGCCCAGCGGTGGCGCAGGGCAAGAAATCCGAGGATCGACTACTACCCGGACGCCGAGGCAGTTGCGCTGATCTACGGCATGACGCGGCCCGGACTCAGCGGCGACCTGTCCAGTGTCATCAATCGCATCGTGCGGTCGTGGGCCATAGAGCGGGGCGTGATACCACCAGAATGATCAGCGGCGCGACTCGATGCGCCTAACTAAATTATGGGTCACAGGCCATTCACAAACGGCTGCTATGTTCGTTTCGAGCCTTCAAGACACATTAAACCATCACTTTTTCAACAAGCGTATGGATCAGAATATTTTCGATTCGATTATTCCGCCTGCATTACAGCCTACACTCCTACCGCTAGGTGCTGGTTTTCTAGGTGGACTGCTCTCTAGAACGATCGATTTTTTCAATTATTTCCGCAAGGGCAGCTTCGACTGGATGATCAATTTGGATATGACTACTGACGTCTTCCAAGATGCATCTGGCAAACTCTTTTTGTCAGTGCGGCTTCGCGCTAAAAATCCCAGCGCATTTCGAGTTCGTTTGAAAAAAGATAAAAAACATTCTTATACCTTGAAGGTTTTCCGACAGAAGCCCAACTCCTCGAATGATTCACAACAGGCGCTTGGGTCGGGCGATGTTTGGCTCAAGGCCTACAAATTGCCGGACACAAAAATTTCAGTCACTCGCGCCAAGGGAACAAAAGACGCTAGCGCCAGCATCGATTTTTCGGAAGATGAAAAGTCAAGTGTCACTTTCGACCTTCTGGACAAAGATGAATACACTTTCTTACCCAATGGCGAATTGGAAGAGACGTTCCTTCTTGAAATCCAAAGTGGAGCCATATATTGTGTTTCTGCCAGGATAAAATGGAAGCCGCGAGATAATTCTGATGAAGTTGGCATCGATCGGCTGGTTTACCATTCATCGCCTAAAACGGCACCCACGGTAAACTAGGACCCACTTTGAGCGTCCGGCAATAGTGGTCGGCTCGGCAAACACCTCGATTCTTCAGTGCAAGACGCTCATCGACCGTGTCGGCGCGTGCCACCGGAATAAATTGCAGCCTTCTACGCGCGCGCGATGCGTGCATGTTGCAGCAACCCGAGCTGTCTGCCGCTTGGCATCAAAGCATAGGGGTCGTTTGAATATTTGATCGACTGGGCCCGAACAGTACGCGCGCGCGATGTGTGCGGCTGCCTCTGGAATTTTTGGGAGCCCTGGTCAAGACTAATCGCATAGATCCTGCGCTCATCTCCAAAGAGCGAGTGCACGAATACGAAGGGACTTCCCACCTTCTGGCTGACGGCGTCGAGGCGCCAAGATTGATGGTGCGAATCGTCAATCTGCAAGCCTGTGAAAGGGGAAGCC
>RXJV01000052.1 GCA_003963075.1 Burkholderiales bacterium | reverse complement strand
CACCATGGCGCGCGGCATCGTGATGCGGGCCACGGCGATGGTGCGGATGAACTCCAGCGGGTCCAGCGGCGCGGTGCCGGCCAGCGGCGTGCCTTCCACCTGCACGAGGTTGTTGATCGGCACGCTCTCGGGGTAGGGGTCGAGGTTGGCCAGCTGCACGATCAGGCCGGCGCGCTGGCGGCGCGTCTCGCCCATGCCGACGATGCCGCCCGAGCACACCTTCATGCCCTGCTGGCGCACGCGCTCCAGCGTGTCGAGCCGGTCCTGGTAGGTGCGGGTGGTGATGATCTGGCCGTAGAACTCGGGCGCGGTGTCCAGGTTGTGGTTGTAGTAGTCCAGGCCTGCGCTCTTGAGCTGCTCGGCCTGGCCGTCTTCCAGCATGCCGGCGGTCAGGCAGGTCTCCAGGCCCAGGGCCTTGACCTCGGAAATCATCTCGCCGATGGCCTCCAGGTGGCGCGGCTTCGGGCTGCGCCAGGCGGCACCCATGCAGAAGCGCGTGGCGCCGTTGGCTCGTGCCGCGCGGGCGGCCTCCATCACCTCTTGCAGCGGGATCAGCTTCTCGGCCTTCAGGCCGGTGTCGAAGTGGGCCGACTGCGGGCAGTATTTGCAGTCCTCCTCGCAGCCGCCGGTCTTGATGGACAGCAGCGTGGAGAGCTGCACCGCATTGGCATCGAAGTGCTCGCGATGCACGGTCTGGGCGCGGAACAGCAGGTCGTTGAAGGGCAGCTCGAACAGCGCGGCCACGGCGTCGACGGTCCAGGGCGTGGCCTGGCGGCGGTCGGCATCGGTGGTGGGGGTGAGGGTCTGGATCTGGTTCATGCGCGTTCAGGCAAGGAGGCCCGCCACGGCGGCGGGGTTCAGATGGGCCACGGCAGACGCAGGGTCGGCCGGGGCAGGAAAGCGGGGCAGGTGGCCCAGGCAGGGGGCCGCGAGACCGGCCTGCAGAGCCTGCAGATTGTCGGTGACATGGGGCTGACGCGGGTCCACGGTGTTGGCTACCCAGGCGGCCAGCCGCAGGCCACGCGAGCGGATGGCCTCGGCCGTCAGCAGCGCATGGTTGATGCAGCCCAGGCGCAGGCCGACGACCAGGATCACCGGCAGGCCGAGGTCGACGGCGAAGTCGGCCGAGTCCCAGCCCTCGGCCAGCGGGATGCGAAAGCCGCCGGCGCCTTCCACCAGCGCCAGGTCGCCGAGTACGGCGGTCGCCCGCACGGCGGCCAGCAGCGGCTCGCGCTCGATGCGCCGGCCCTCGAGCTTGGCGGCGATATGCGGCGCACAGGGCTCGCGGAACTGCAGCGGGCCGACCTGGGCCTCGGTCAGCCCCAGGCGCTGCACCGCATGCAGCGTGGCGACGTCCTCGTTGACCCAGCGGCCGTCAACGGGCTCCTGCCCCGCGGCCAGCGCCTTGATCGGCGTCACGCGCCGCCCGAGCGCGGTGAAGGCAAGGGTCAGCGTGGCGCCGGTGAAGGTCTTGCCGATCTCGGTGTCGGTGCCGGTGATGAAGAAACCCGGGAAGCTCATGCCGCCTTCTCCTGCGCCGCCGCCGCATGCTCCAGCGCCGCAAGCAATTGATCCACATCCGCCTCGGTATGCGTGCCGCACAGCGTGATGCGCAGCCGCGCCGTGCCCGCAGCCACGGTGGGCGGGCGGATGCCTGGCACGCGCAGGCCGGCGGCCTCCAGCGCGGCGGCCAGGGCCATGACCTCGGCATTGCCGCCGACGATCAGCGGCTGGATGGGCGTGGCGGCATCGGTGAGTTGCCAGCCCAGGCGCGGGTGGCGGTCGATCAGTGCCGTCAGGCCCTCGCGGAGCTGCGCCTGCAGCGCGACCAGGTGAGCGCGGCGCTGCGCACCGACCGGCCCCTCGATCAGCGCGAAGCTGGTCAGCAGCGCGTGCTCGATAGCGGGCGGCGAGGCGGTGGAGAAGATGAAGTTGCGCGCGGCCTGCAGCAGGTACTCGACGATGATGGTGTGCGCCGCGACGAACGCACCCGCCAGGCCCGCGGCCTTGCCCAGCGTGCCTACGAGGATGAGCCGCTCGCTACCCAGGCCGAAGTGCTCCAGCGAGCCGCGGCCGTGCTCACCCAGCACGCCGAAGCCGTGGGCATCGTCGACGACGAGCCAGGCGTCGAATTCATCGGCCAGCGCCAACAGCTCGGGCAGCGGGGCCAGGTCGCCGTCCATGCTGAACACGGCATCGGTCACGATGAGCTTGATGCGAGCGGTGCTGGCGGCCAGCAGCGTGCGCAGCCCCGCCACGTCGGCATGGCCGTAGCGGGTCACGCGGGCCTTGGCCAGCCGCGCCGCGTCGATCAGCGACGCGTGGTTGAGCTGCTCCGAGAAGATTTCGGTGTGCTCGTCGCCCAGGGCCGTGACCACGGCGAGGTTGGCCATATAGCCGGTGCAGAAGCCCAGCGCCCGGGCCTGCGGGATGTGCGGCGCGTACCAGCGCGCCAGCGTGCTGGCCACGGCCTCGTGCGCGGCGCTGTGGCCGCTGACCAGCGGCGACGCGCCCGAGCCACCGCCCCAGCGGCGCGCGCCCTCGGCCAGCGCCTCGGCGATCGCCGGCTCGGCGGCCAGGCCCAAGTAGTCGTTGGAGCAGAACATCAGCAGCTCGCGGCCGCCGACGGTCTGGCGCGGTGCGGTGCCGGTGTCGGCGGTGCGCAGCCGGCGGGTCAGGCTCTGCGCGCCGAGGGCGTGCAGCTTGGCCTGGAGGTGATCAAGCAAGGACATCGTTCAGGG
>RXJV01000133.1 GCA_003963075.1 Burkholderiales bacterium | reverse complement strand
CGGTGAGCACGCGGGTCGTTTCCTGGAAGGACGCGGCGGAGATGAAGGAGTCCGTCGACAGCGAGGCCTTGGTGATGCCCAGCAGCACGTCGGCGTGCGTGGCGATCAGCTTGCCTTCCTTGCGGAGCTTGTCGTTGGTGTCCAGCAGCTCGGAGCGCTCGACCTGCTCGTTCAGGATGTAGTGCGAATCACCCGGGTTGGTGATGGTCACGCGACGCAGCATCTGGCGAACGATCACCTCGATGTGCTTGTCGTTGATCTTCACGCCCTGGAGTCGGTACACGTCCTGGACTTCGTCGACGATGTAGCGCGCCAGTTCCTCGATGCCCAGAAGGCGCAGGATGTCCTGCGGGTCGGCAGCACCGTCGACGATCAGCTCGCCGCGGTTCACCACCTGGCCTTCGTGCACCAGGATGTTCTTTTCCTTGGGCACGAGTTCTTCGTGGGCCTTGCCGTCCGGGTCGGTGATCTGCAGGCGGATCTTGCCCTTGGTCTCCTTGCCGAACGACACGGTGCCGGTCTGCTCGGCCAGCACGCCGACGTCCTTGGGCGAGCGGGCTTCGAAGAGTTCCGCCACACGCGGCAGACCGCCGGTGATGTCGCGGGTCTTCTGGCCTTCGACCGGGATGCGGGCGAGCACTTCACCGGGCAGCAGCTCCTGGCCGTCGCGGATCTGGATCAGCGCGCCCACCTGGAAGCCGATGGCCACCGAGTGGTCGGTGCCGGGGATCTTGACCTCATGGCCCTGCGCGTCGAGCAGCTTGACCTGCGGGCGCACGACCTTGGCGGCGCCGCGGCGCTTCGGGTCGATCACGACCAGCGTCGACAGGCCAGTCACTTCGTCGACCTGCTTGGCCACGGTGACGCCTTCCTCGACGTTCTCGAACTTCGCCACGCCGGCGAATTCCGTGATGATCGGGCGGGTCAGCGGGTCCCAGTTGGCGAGCACCACGCCGGCCTTGATGGTCTGGCTCGGTTTGATGTTGAGCACCGCGCCGTAAGGCACCTTGTGACGCTCGCGCTCGCGGCCGTGCGGGTCGGCGATGATGATTTCACCGGAACGGGAAATCACGACCAGCTCGCCCTTGCCGTTGGTCACGTAACGCATCGTGGCGTTGAAGCCGATGATGCCGTCCGACTTGGCTTCGACGCTCGACGCCACCGCCGCACGCGACGCGGCACCACCGATGTGGAACGTCCGCATCGTCAGCTGCGTGCCCGGCTCACCGATCGACTGGGCGGCGATGACGCCGACGGCCTCACCGACGTTGACCAGGCCGCCACGGCCGAGATCGCGGCCATAGCACTTGGCGCACAGACCGAAGCGCGTGCCGCAGGTCAGCGGCGTGCGGACCTTGATCTCGTCGACACCGGCCTGCTCCAGCACGTCGAGGGTGTCCTCGTCGAGCATGTTGCCGGCGGTCAGCAGCGTGGCCTGAGTCTCGGGGTGGACGACATCGATCGCGGCGACGCGGCCGAGGACGCGGTCACGCAGCGATTCGATGACTTCACCGCCTTCGACCAGGGCACGCATATTCATGCCGTTGTCGGTGCCGCAGTCTTCTTCGGTCACGACCAGATCCTGCGTCACGTCGACCAGGCGACGCGTCAGGTAGCCGGAGTTCGCGGTCTTCAGCGCCGTGTCCGCCAGGCCCTTACGGGCGCCGTGGGTGGAGATGAAGTACTGCAGAACGTTCAAGCCCTCGCGGAAGTTCGCGGTGATGGGCGTCTCGATGATGGAGCCGTCCGGCTTGGCCATCAGGCCGCGCATGCCGGCCAGCTGGCGGATCTGGGCGGCGGAGCCCCGCGCACCCGAGTCGGCCATCATGTAGATCGAGTTGAAGGACTCCTGATCGACGGTCTTGCCGTGGCGATCAAGCGTCTTCTCGACCTTCAGGTGGTCCATCATTCGCTTGCCGATCTCGTCACCGGCCTTGCCCCAGATGTCCACGACCTTGTTGTAGCGCTCGCCGGCCGTCACGAGACCCGAGACGTACTGCTGCTCGATCTCCTTGACCTCCTTCTCGGCACGCTCGATCAGGGTGTGCTTCTGAGCGGGCACCAGCATGTCGTCGATCGCGATCGAGATGCCGGCACGCGTGGCCAGGCGGAAGCCGCTTTGCAGCAGCTTGTCAGCCAGCACGACGGTTTCCTTCAGGCCGCACTTGCGAAAGCTCGTGTTGATCAGGCGCGAGATTTCCTTCTTCTTCAGCGCCTTGTTGATGTTGCTGAAGGGCAGGCCCTTGGGGAGGATCTCCGACAGCAGCGCACGGCCGACGGTGGTGTCCACGAGCTTGGTCTCGGGCACGAACTCGCCCGTTTCCTTGTCCTTGGTCCACTCGGTCAGGCGCACGCTGATCTTGGCGGTGATCTCGACAACACCGTTCTCCAGCGCACGGATCAGCTCGGGGATGTCCGAGAAGATCAGGCCTTCGCCCTTGCCGTTGGTGCGCTCGCGGGTGGCGTAGTACAGGCCCAGCACCACGTCTTGCGACGGGACGATGGACGGTTCACCCGAGGCCGGGAACAGCACGTTGTTGGAGGCCAGCATCAGCGTGCGGGCTTCCATCTGCGCTTCGATGGACAGTGGCACGTGGACGGCCATCTGGTCACCGTCGAAGTCGGCGTTGAAGGCCGAGCAGACGAGCGGATGCAGCTGGATGGCCTTGCCTTCGATCAGCACGGGCTCGAAGGCCTGGATGCCGAGGCGGTGCAGCGTCGGGGCGCGGTTCAGCAGAACCGGGTGCTCC